>JAHDDV010000449.1 GCA_020629205.1 Chitinophagales bacterium
ATAAAGAAATATTAGTTCAATTACTTCTACTACTCCCGGCAGCAATTGATCTAGTTTATCGCGATTCTTCTGGATCAATGGCAAAGTTTCTTCCAATAGTTCCCAACGCTGTGTTACCACGGCTATCAATGCAAAATTGAGCTGCAACTGTTGTGTCATGGGATGTGCATGATACTTCTTCTCATTGTTGTACTTCTGCATACTCGGATACAGATTTGCTGCATGTTCAAATAGCCCTCTTTTGCGATAAGATAATATTTGAGGAACAAAGAAAAATATACGGCTTACTCGACTGTGTAGCTCAGCATCTTTGAGTGCTTTGTCCGCAAACTGGATCCAATAATCGATTTCCAAATGATCCCCTAATTCAATAAAGTGCAACAAATTGTTGCAGATCCCCAGAAGTAGTCCAGCTTTTACGGTCATAGGACAATTGTCGAAATTAGCACGGGCATAATCGAGCTGATATTTTGCAATTTTGCTAACCTCTTCCGTTTTTTCAAGAGCCAAATAGCAGGTTTTCACAAGCCCAAAGTAATGGATGCTAAGTGTACTGCTTTCTCTGGAAGAGCGACAGAAATCATAGTCAAGACATTCTCTCAACAGTGCCTTAAGCCTTGACTTTCTATTTGAACTTTGGTCATAGTCGATCACCTCACTAATCAGTGCAGATAGCTGACGCATTTCCGAAAGAATGGTGTAGTCGCGCATCACTTCAAGCCGCTGAATATCCAAGTCCTTACGAATTGCGATAACCTTCTTGGGGTCCGGATATACATTCCCGATGGCGGATCTTCTCAAGGCGCTGCTCTTAATTTCGATGACGCGCAACATAAGCGAGAAAGCTTCTTCGCGCTCAGCAAGTAGCAGGGCTTCTTCAGACTTTTTCAGACAAGCACCCAAGATATTTTGGTCTAGCAAAAGACTAGCATCCTGAATCATTAGTCGTATGGAACGCTTGCTGGCTACTGAGCGTCGAGAAGCAATGAGAGAAGTCAACAGTAAATTCATCAACTGCACCTTGTGTACCTTCAAGGAACGAGCAATGCTGGTACCCGCAAATTCTGCTTTGATCGCCTCTTCATCATAGACCTTCTGTGCATTGATCATGTCAAACAACTGTATCTTCAGTCCACCCGAAAGATCAAAGTGCTGTTTAAAGTAGCGCTTCTCAGCAGGCTTCATTGACTTAATCAACTGGAATAAATCATCACTTGGTGTGCGCATAGAACAGAATATAGCCCAACCGGGCATAGTGGTCGCCAAAATTGAAAGACATAGCAGGAAAGCTAAGTTCAATTTCTGTGATTTTAGCCCCTCTTTCAGGTTGGTTAACGATTCAAGCGCAAATAGTAGCAATTTTTTCCTGTTTTTATGGCTTACTATCGAAGGCAATTGAACACTCAGAGACAGGCCATTTCGGCATACTTCCTACGCCCATTGGGCTTTGGCAAGATAGACACTCAGACCTTGAAAAACGTAGTCCAATGAATCAGGGATTCATCACCCTCACCCAGATATAAACAATTAGTCCATGTCAGATTTGGATGACAGTAAATGGGTCACAAATCGCGCAGGGGGCTATTACTTAAAGATACCCCTACTGCTATTCTTTCCCTTCCTCAAAGTAATGACTGAGTAGAATCGAAAACTCTTCAAAAATCTCGAAATGAAAAAATTGCTGTTTCCTTTAACGCTCCTCATAGCAATCCTGCTAATTTCTTCCACCAGTGACAAAGAAAAGCTGATTGACCCTGGAAACCGCTTAGTCGCAAGCATGAAGATGAATGATGAGGAGTTGATCCTTGAGTTACCAGAGGAACTGGCCAATTATTCTGATATCGAAATCCCGGAACACTATTCATTTTATGAGCAGTTTCCAAACGAGCAAAATTCTGGAGCAGAGGAGATCACCGATGCTGGTGCAACCTTGGGAAGGGTTTTGTTTTACGATAGGAACCTGTCCCAGGACAGAAGCATTTCCTGCGGCTCTTGTCACCAGCAAGCCTATGGTTTCGCTGAGCCGCTGAGTTTTAGCACTGGTGTAGATGGATCGCAGGAGACCAGAAACTCCCTTGCCATTGCTGATATCGGATTTTCCTTTTATCCAGGGCTTTACTGGGACGAAAGAGAATCTGATTTGGAGTCCCTAGTTCTAGATCACTTTCACCATGGAATGGGAGTGCAAGCAATTGGAGATGTTCTCGAAAGAGTTGAGGAATCAGAGTTTTACCAAGACTTGTTCACCGCAGCATTTGGAGATAGCAATATTACATTGGATAGAGTGGCAAATGCTATGTCTCAATTCATCAGTAGCTTCAAGGTTGTAAACACTGAATTGGATCGAGCAATCGAAGAAAATGACTGGAGTGATACAATGATGGCTGGTAGAGAAGTATTTATCTACCACTGCTTTAGCTGTCACAGTACAATAATACCACAAGCAGATGCATATGATTTAATTCCCAGCTTGCCCTTTTTTAGCAGTCTTATTGGGCCACACAATAACGGTTTGTATGAAGACTATGGTGACGATCTGGGCTTGCAAGGGCTCACAGGTAGCCCTTCAGATGAAGGCGTTTTTAAAACTCCAACATTGAAGAATATTTCCTTGACAGCTCCATATATGCACGATGGAAGCATTGAGACCCTGGAAGATGTGATCGAATTCTACAGTGCTGAAGTGTATCCTCACCCGGTCGCTACCCTAAATTCCATGCCATACACGAGTCCATTGGATTTGCCACACCCTTTTATAGGTTTTGATTTTAATGATTATGAAAAGTCTAGCCTCTTGGTTTTCCTTGAGTCATTGACTGACCAGTCCTTTATCGAGGATACGAAATTCTCAGATCCATTTAGGCTTGTTGCCACAAACATTGAGGGCGAATCCATTAACGGCTTGAGCCTGTTTCCTAATCCTTTGAACAGCTCCACGACTATCCAAATGCAGGATGCTTCCGAGAAGATTCACATCGTTAAAGTCATGGATCTTTCCGGAAAACTGGTGTACGAGCAAGTCGTAAATGCTCCATCATTTAAGTTTGAACGCGGCAATCTATCTGCTGGAATCTACCTGATGAAAGTTTGGACTGATGAGGGAATGACTACCAGAAAGTTGATACTTCAATAGAGCCATGCAATACTGAGCATACCGCGCTCGACGAAACTGGCCTAATAGCCCTGATCGACGAGGAAATAGAGGCGCTAGTGGACAGACTGAGTGTGCCACTGATACTGGCTCGACGGTAGGAGAGACAGGAGCAGTGGATACACGAAGCTGACCAGTAGCGCCTCTATTGGAACAGAGAGCAGGCAGGTCATTGCCACGTGACAATACTGCTGTGCTCCTAAGAAAATAAACTCTGTAATTTCATGGCAACCGACATATCCCCTTCTACTTTGATCTTGCCGGTCATGAATGCGGTCATTGGATTGAGTTTGCCTTTGATCAAGGCTTGAAAGTCTTCCTTGCTTACTTTGACTGTACAATCTGCATCCTGATCTTCGGTGCGCACTTCATTGCTTTCACCGTAGCCATCGATCACAATTTGCTCATCGCCAAAACTGAATTTCAGACTCTTGCCGAGTGGTTTGGCCTTGGCAGCCCCGGCCTGTAGCATCGGAAGAATATTCTGCAGGGAGGATTGCCCATTTGACTTTGCTTCACCATTGTCTGATTTGGAATTCTTTGCTTCTTGCTGGGGCGCTTCTTTATCCACAGCTTCTGCTCCTTGCTTTGCTTGATCAACCTTGGCAGCGGTTGACTTCTTTGCTTTGGGTTTTGCTTCACCAACTGAAGCACTGCTATAAGATACATCATCAATGACCATCTTGGCTATGATCTCACGCATG
>JAHDDV010000450.1 GCA_020629205.1 Chitinophagales bacterium
GGCACTTCGTTCCGCTGCGCCCGGGGCTCCATTTCACCGTCCGTCGAGCGCGGAAGCAATCCGATAAAGCCCAATCTTCACTATGTAGAGAAAGTTCACGAACTTTCTACCCAATTCCTCGGAACGAGCAATGTTCTCATTATGTAGCGCCACGGTGCATGCGTCCAAACTGAGGTCTCAAATCGAGAGAGAAAATTCCAGAACCCTATAAAAAGCAAAAATCCGCAGTACCCCTACTACGGATTTTTAACCAAAACTTAAATTATGAAAAGAAAACTACCCCTAGTTTCTTTTTGATATTATGTCATGCCTGTCTTAATCCAAAACGATCAGTGCCAAACACAACTAGTAAATTACAAACCATGTGCCAAAAATGGATGCCAGTCGTAAAAAGTGAAAAAAAAGTGGAGCTTATGCGTACATTTTTTGGAATGATTGATCGAAGATACAATACAAACAATCATTAACTACTGTAAATCAATCACTTACTTGTAATTCACGAAGCGGCAAAAAAAGTTTCCAAAAGACGATCTTTTTTCCAGTTTCTTCTATTGACAGAAAGATTCCTTGTTCAATCGGAGCATTAATGGCCAATATTCTGGTTCATGTAGTACGAAATAGCATACCATGTAGGCCGAATTGAGCATTTTGTCCAAAAATCAGACAGTAAAATGCTCCTGAGCCCAGATCCTATTTTAAGGACACTTCCATATACAAAGGCTGATGATCGCTAAACTGGAAGTCCAGATCTACTCCTTCGATCTTGTCTACAACGAGATTTGGGGAAAGCAAGTAGAAGTCAATTACTGTTGTAAAGGTCTTACTGGCATCATAGGGATGATCTAGCTTGCGGTTTGTCGGCACCTTGGGATCATAAGCCCAGGTCCAACCCGGAAGAAAATCATCAGCAATGGCAATCTGAGGCTGTGCTTCTGTGCCTGCTTTCTTGAAAGTATTATTGTCAAATCCGGGAGGTGTTTGATTCCAGTCTCCACCTACAACGACGTAGTTGCCCTTCTCATATTCTGCAACGAGCTTTTCTTTCATAAACTCCATTTGCCGCGCTTTGAGTGTTCCATCATCGTAGGCCGAGTTATGTGTATTGATGACCAGCAAATCCTTGCCAGAAGGCAGCTTGTATCGCTGACTGAGAAAACATCGATCAAGGAAGTAGATCGATTTGGGCCAGGCATAGTTGCCGGGAAACTGATAACGAATACTTTCAGAACTTGGATAGGGACTAAAGCTAGCCAAACCACTATTCACCTTTCCCAAGGGCTCATAGAATGGGTAAGGAATATATTTGACCTGATAGTTGACTCCGATGTCGTAGGCGTAGCCAGGCAATACAGAAGCAATCTCCTTCTGCTCTTCGGCGAAATGACTACGCTTAGAGTAAAGGTCTACCTCCTGCAAGAGTATAAAATCTACGGAGTTCTGCTGCTTTAGATAGGACTTCATTCCGTCCTTATAAGTACTTACCAATGGAGCAGGAGTAATAACAGTACTACCACCGTCATAAAAGAAAGAGATATCTTTTCCCAGACCGCAGTAGCCAATGTTCCAAATCAAGAAGCTGAAGCTATTCTTCTGCGCCTCAATTTGCTTCTTGGCAGTCCCTATGCTGTTCACTTTGGTTTCTGCAGCTGGCCGAAAGTCGGTCAGTGTTCCATACAATAGGAGTCCTGCAAACACCATTGCCAATAGCAATACCAAGCCAATCACAACTTTCAATAGTAGTATTATCATCTTCATGAAGGAAGATAGGAGAATGCTGGGCAAAAAAAAAGGGTTCGCTCCCAAAAGAGCAAACCCTTCAACCAACAAATAATACTACTCAACTATTTCAAAGGCAGCAACATAGTCACTACCCGATTAGTATACGCTAATTTAGCACCTGAAAAGCTGCTGGCCATGTACAAAATTCATGGATTGTTGGACCAAACGAGGGCGCTTAGACCATGTGCAGCGATTCTAAACAAATATAAAAGCCTGAAAATAAGCTATTTACACCACTAACCCGAGTCATAGGACAGTCGCTATTGCTGAGAATATTGGCCCCAGCCTCATATGTTTTATGGAAAAAACGGTCGTCAATTGTGCAAAAAAAGCCCATCCCTCAGGGAGGGATGGGCTCATTCTTAGTATTTACCAAGATTCAAACTATCGGGAGATCACCATTTTGCTCGTTTCAATGACACCAGATTCATCTCTCAGCTGGCAAATGTAAATGCCTGCTGCCAGTGAACTACCATCAAATGGAACACGCATCATTTCACCAGCTTTGGCTGCCCCTTCAAACGGAGTGGCAACGATTCGCCCAGCTACATCAATCACCTCAAGGGTGATATCTGCATCTTCAGCAATTCCAAAGCTAATGTTGGTCAATCCTTCAAATGGGTTTGGAGCGATGTCGATGGTCGCTAATTCAGCTGTCTTAAGACGACCACTTCGACGATCAAGCGGCACCCAGTACCAACCTTCTGTCACCTGATTATCCGAGCTGGTCACCTGTACAATGTAGTGACTATGCTCCAGACCAGTGAATTCATGACAAGCACCTGCAGCAGCTACGTTTGCAGTCGCGATCGGATCCTGATCCGTATAACCACTTTCGTATAGTGTTATTGAATACGGAGGAACACCACCTTCAAGACACACCTCGATGGAACCGTTCTCATCATTGTAGGTTTCACCTCGAATCGTGTAGTCGTAGATATCAATCAAAGTGTTGGCACCACTCTCTTCATTATCGGTACCAGTAAAGGCATTATCGCTGACTACTACCTGACATCCTACGGCATCAGTAATAGTTGCGACCCAGTCGGCGCCATCAGACCAGTTTACAAGAGCTTCTGGCACAGTACCACCAGTCACATCATCGTTGTACACATCCTGAATATCCCAACGTACATATCCAGAACGATCCCAATCCCATGAGTATGGTCCAATGCCACCCATTACATCAATGGTAACAGCATTGTACCAGAAAGGACTGATTACTCCATCTACACCTTGTACAGGAGACACAACGGCCTCCACCAAATCACAAACACAACCTGCATCATAAGTTTCCGTGCCGAAGCATCCAGCAGGTGCGCCAGGAATATAGCTGGCAGCATTCACTGTAATGCTTCCGTCAGGTAGTACCGCAGGAGGCGCCAAATCGGTATAGTTGCCATCACCGTCATTATCGTAGACTACTGCGGCGTTTGGACAAGAAGGAGTTGCAGCTGCGATACAGTTTTCCGTTGTTGGCACCGGTCTTGGTGCTGGATAAGCCGTTAGATTGTGATAAGCACCGATCAAATCTACAGCTGGATCCAGCGTACACTTCACGTGAGCAATGTAAGTTTCCGTGATCGGATCACAGCCATTGTTATCGATAGACCAGGTAGCAGGATCAACGATGTTGCCTGCCTGATCTTGCCATTCTACGTAGGCGAAGATTGGAATATCCACGCCAGCAATGATGTCTGCATCTGGAATCGGCGTAGCCGCTACTAGTGTACAGACTGTTTCATTCTTGTAAGTAATCGCTGCGCTGTTTGGACAACATTGTGGTGCTGTCACTGCGAGTGTAGCAGCACATCCATTGTTTTCCGCACCAGTTACAACGCCTACTGTGATGTCAGTCATGTTTGGTGCATTGGTGATCGTGTACTGGCCACTGGCCGAGATTGGAGCTGGGGCTGTACCGCCAGATGTTGTAATCGTATAAGCAGCATCTACTCCGTCAAGTATCGAGTTCCAGGCACCAAGATCCACATCTACTACGACGTCATAGTTTCCGCCTCCACCAGGGATACAGATGGTTTCTAC
>JAHDDV010000451.1 GCA_020629205.1 Chitinophagales bacterium
TTTTGATTGATTCATCAGTATCTAGCAGTTCGTCTTGAGTCCTTAGTCTTGAGTCCTTAGTCTTGAGTCTTTATGAGTTTTGCGTCATGAGTCTTGCGTCTTCAGCCTTGAGTCTTCCGATTTTCCCCGGACAACATTGATTGTGTGTTGTGTCTTGTTGGGATGTTGGGATGTTTGGATTGTTGTCGTTTCTTTCCATGCTAGAATTTCCATTTACAGTCAGATTGTGAGATGGATTGAATGGGTTGATTTAGGAGTTTGAATAGCGCCACTCGTAAATGGCCAGTGGAATAAGGATTAGCTTCTCTCCCATAAAGTACATTAGTCCTGGAGTCGTGAGGACATCCAAATGGAGGTAAACGAAGCAAAGAGACAAACAGCAATAGGCCAGATTGAGCAGGGCAATGCCTTTGAGCATTGCCCGCCAATTTTTACCTGCGAAGAAATAGCTGCCGAAAGAATAGAGCGCAAAGCTAGCCGCAATACCAGCTAGCAGATAGAGCACTTGCATTGGCATTCCGATACAGGATTGGAATGTTGTGAGCAGGAGACCGATGCAAGTAGCAGAAACTACAGCACCCATTCCATCTAGTAGAAAGATTGCTTGTCTGGATTTGACTTCGCCGGTATTTGACATCTTGTTTTGCATATGCAGGTTTAGGTAATATTGATCCTACTTTTTGGAAGATCCAATTAATGAGCAAACGTCGAGCATTGAGAAAGTCAGCGCGACGACCAGACGGTGAAAAATAGCCTCGATCGCAGCGGCTAGACAGCGCCTGCATGCGCCAGTGACTGCCCGCCGCAGGGTGGCTCGACGACAGGAGAGACGCCATGCGGTGTGCAGGAACAAGCAGGCAGGTGCTGGCTAATAGCGTAGAGCGAGACGGGAATCGCTGCGTGACATTGCTGCTGCGCTCCAAAAACATTCAAGCCAAAATCTACTTCAGGAACTTATGTCGATGCCACTGACCATCGACCTTTAGGGACAGCAGGTACCAACCCGATTGCAATGCCGAAACATCTATCTGCTTCTGGTCATAGGGAGATTGCTGCAAGTGGCCTGTGGCATCATGTAAGATCAGCTCCTCAATGGGGGCATCGGTTTTTATGTTGATCAGGAAGGAAGCAGGATTGGGGAAAATTTCAATCTTAGTAGGTTTGATTTCTTCTGTTTTCACGACTACACAAGGTAGCTCCACGGAGATACTTTCCGTGTCTGTGCAGCCATTTAAAGTTACTTCTACGGAATAAACACCACTTTCATTTGTGCTGATCGAGGCCGTCGTTTCTCCTGTGGACCAAAGGTAGCTGGCTTGCTCCTCGTAGAGTGTGGAGCTCGAAATCGATAGCTGCTGACCTGCCTCTTCACAGTCGACAAATAGATCTACCGACAAGGACTCTTCCACGGTCGTAGACAGTGTATTGCTATTGCCACAGTAGTCTTGAACTGTCAGTTCATACTCACCAATTTCACTTGTAAAAACTTCATGATTCGTACTCATCACCTGCCCCTCATAGCTCCACTCATAAGACATCATTCCATACCCCGTATTGAGAAGGACGGAGTCGCCTTCTGTGCATAGTGCATAGCTGTCTTGAAGGCCGAGCTGTGTCGCCAATTCATAGACATCAATGCTTTGCACATCTGTCTGTAGGCAATCGTCGAGTAGCGCATCCAGAATCACCAAGTACTTGCCGGATTGATCGAACTGATAGCTAAAATTCGGAGTGCTGAAACTGTCGATTATGGTATTGTAAATTTTGATTTTCCACTGCAAATCTTCTGCGAGTTCAGTGGAAAAATCTATGCTCTGTCCGGGGCATATCTGCGTGTCGGATGCACCGATAAAATCGCGATCTTTGATAATAGCGAGGCCTGCTTCAGTGCCGACAAATACGTTCTCCTCTTCGTCTACGTGCAGGCAATTGATGAAACTCATCGGCAATCCATCGACCAGCTGAAATGGCCCGGAGATATTGCTTTGACCATCTGAACGCTGAATGCCGCGAGCCGAAACCCACATGCTGCCGCTGCTGTTTAGGTCGAGCAATCCTGCTTGATTAATATCGTGATCTGCTGCCCATAAACCTTCTGCCTCGGAGAAGCGATAGAGCGAATTTTCGTACCACTGCACATCAGCTCTTGTGAGCCAAAGATCTGCTTCATTTACATTGTAGCCCATGTCTATAATATTGATCTCCGGAATCAGCAGTAAGAAACTGCTTTCATCATAACGATACAAGCCATTTTTTGTGGCGGCATAGATTTCACCAGCATTGCCGATTGCAAGGCTGTGTATGGAAGCATCGGCTGTACCCAGCATACTGAGTTCTGTGTCTTCGATAGCCATTAAATGGTAGCTCTCTTCTCCATCCTGCAATGTAGATGCGGCCACTATGATTCGCGTCTCCTGCACAAGTATATTACTGCTATAGAATAGAGCCTGAGCTTCAAAGTTCAATTCGATTTTGCTAAAGTTGCCCTCCTGATTTCCTTTATAAATTGTATTGCCATTGTGTGCATAAACCTGTGTACCATCAAGACTAATCCGATCTAATGACCGTAGATTATCGAAGGCGAAATGCTGTATTTCTCCCGTTGCTTTATGGTACTTTGCCAAGGGGTACTGCAGACTTGAGCGATAGGCGATCCATGCATTTCCAAAATCATCTGAGCTGATATCTGATACATTGTTACTCTTCACCTCAGAGAAGGAAGGAAGGAATTCTGTGAAGGTCTCGGAACCGGTGACTGACCAAAGCCCTTGATCAGTGGCTACGTAGATGGTTCCTTGATCCTGAAACAAAGCAGCTACCGGAGTCTCGTCAAGGTTAATAGCATTTTCGATCGATTGATTATACAGTTTTGTATCGTAAGGCATGGTAAACCAGAAACTTCCATCCTCCAGAATTGCTAAATCATCGATCCACTGATAAGGACTTTGATACACAAAATCGGTACTGCCTTCCAGCAGATCATAGCGATAGATTTGATGATGATTGGAAAACCATAGAGCAGACTGCCCTTCAAATTGCATGTTCACTGCCCAGTTTTGTGCTGTAAGCGTATCGATCACGATGCTCTCTTGTAAAGTTTCTGGATTGAAGTACGATAAGCGCCGATTTAGCGGCCCGATGGCATTTACGGTATCGCTGATCATCCAAATATTTCCAGTAGCGTCCAGCTTCAGTGCTCTGGGCAAGATTTCAGCTGTTTCCGGAATGCCATCACATGCCTTAAGGATTCCGGACTCCTCATTTTCTTCATCGTACCACATCAGCACACAGCCTGACCAAACGGCATTGCTCAACCAAAGACGATCTTGCTGATCGACTAGCATGTCATCAATCCACACTCTGTATGGGCTGTCATCTTCGGGCTCTGACTCATGGAAAAAGCAGTCATCTGCAAATCGGCAAAGTCCCTCATTGGTAGCAATCCACAGGACCCCTCGACTGTCGGCTGCAAGTGCGCGCACATCATTGCTGCGCAGTCCTTCATTCGTGGTAT
Organism: Chitinophagales bacterium; assembly: GCA_020629205.1. Lineage (GTDB taxonomy): Bacteria > Bacteroidota > Bacteroidia > Chitinophagales > UBA2359 > JAHDDV01. The sequence goes on from JAHDDV010000451.1 coordinate 3,515, forward strand.
AGTGTAGATGTGATTCATTGCTTGTGTCATAGGCGATCAGGCCTCCGCTTGTAGCCAGGTAGAGCACATCGCCAATTTGCTCCATATCGACGACATAGTCGCTGGACACGATATGTTCGAAAGTACAACGTTGAGTATTGGGGCATTCGGCCAATAAGGAAAAGCCGAGGAAGTGAAAGAAGCTCAGGAAGAGCAGGTAGCGCAGACTTAGCATAACATCGATTTTGAATGAGACATAAGATCGAAAGTCTCAAAGTACGATATTTTGCGATATCTATTAGGGCTGCTGTAAGCTTATGCCTTTTT
>JAHDDV010000452.1 GCA_020629205.1 Chitinophagales bacterium
CTACAGCGGGGGCTGGTCTGCATAGCCAGCTCCGGGTCGGGCTCTCCGCTATTATTCACCTTGTCCTCAGCGCTTCGGCTTATGCGCTCTGTGGTCTCTCCGCCTGCGCTTCGAGCCCCCATAGCACATGCCTCAGTCGCTGTGGCCGGCGGCTCATACCGCTGCGATCCCTCACGCGTGGCTATTTTCTGCAAGTACTTTTCCTTCTTTGGCCTTTGCACGAAGACTATCGGGTACTGTCCATCGTTCTCCAAATCTTGTCTTGAAATCATCGCAGTCCCGAACAAAATTTTCGATGCCAACATAGTCAATATAGGACAAGGCACCTCCTGTGTAGATTGGGAATCCCCAACCCAGCACAGAGCCTATGTCACCATCAAGCACAGAAGTCAAAACCCCTTCATCCAAACAGCGATAGCTCTCTAGAGCCTGCCGGTGCATGATACGTTTTGCGATCGTTTCTTCGCTTAGCGCAGTAGGGTCAGGATTAAAGATTTCGGCCAATCCCGGCCACAACTTCTTCTTTCCGCCTTCTGGATAATCGTAGAAGCCTTTGCCGTCTTTGCGCCCCTTACGACCATGCTCATTGACCAGCAACTTACAGAGTTCGTAGCCTCTTTGACTGTCGGGACGTTTGGCCGTGCTCGGATCACTTTCAAAGACATGCAGCGATAGGGTCAACGTAACTTCATCGTGCACTGCCAGTGGGCCAACGGGCATGCCTTTCTTCCTGGCTATGTTTTCAATCATAGCCGCAGGCACGCCTTCTTCAAGCAGAAACATTCCTTCATTGACATAGGTGCCGAAGCATCGGGAAGTAAAAAATCCTCTGCTATCATTGACTACAATCGGGATCTTCTTGATGGCAATGGTATAGTCGATGGCTGCAGCAATTGCTTTCTCCGAAGTCTTTTCCCCTACGATAATTTCCACCAATGGCATTTTGTCCACCGGTGAGAAGAAGTGTATACCGATGAAATTCTCCGGCCGCTCGGAAGAATTGGCCAGCAAGGTGATTGGAATAGTGGAGGTATTAGAAGCATAGATCTTATCAGCTGCCAATACTGCTTCCGTTTCCTTGGTAACTTTATCTTTTAGAGCTGGATCTTCGAAGACAGCTTCGACTACAAGATCGCAATCTTTCATGTCCGCTGCGTCAGTGCTTGGCTGGATTTTCTCCAGCACTGCTGCGGCTTGTTCCGGTGTTGATCGACCGCGATCGATGGCCTTTTTCAGCAGCTTCTCGGAGTAGGCTTTACCTCGCTCTGCATTTTCTATGCTAGTGTCTTTGAGTACGACATCCATGCCCGCTTTGGCAGATACATAGGCAATTCCAGCTCCCATCATTCCAGCCCCGAGAATCCCTAATTTTTTGACCTCATACTTTTCCTGATCCTTTGGTCTGGCCTTACCTTTTTTTGCAGCCTGCATGCCGAGGAATCCTGTATTGATCATGTTTTTAGCTTCCTTGCTCATGCAAATCTTGGTGAAGTATCGGGCTTCGATCTCCAGAGCTCTGTCAATAGGCAATTGCAATCCATCATGCACAATGCTTAGGATGTATTTTTGAGCAGGATAGTTGCCATGGCTGAGTTTGGAGACATTGCCAGCAGCACCGATCAAAGTTTGAGCACCACCGGGCGTCCATACGCCACCGCCTGGAATTCGGTGTTTCTTGTTGTCCCAGGGCTGTACCGGATCAGGATTTGCCAGCACCCAGTCTTTGGCCTTCTGCATTAGCTGCGAAGCATCAGCGGCCAGGTCATCTATCAGTCCTATTTTGAGGGCCTGCTCCGGCCGTGCTTCCTTACCTTGCAGGATATAAGTCAAAGCCTTTTCAATGCCCATGAGGTAGGGGGCTTTGGCCGTTCCTCCTCCGCCCGGCAATAATCCTACTTTTGCCTCTGGAAAGCCCAGTTTGGTTTTGACACTGTTAATCGCAATACGATGATGGCAGGTCAGGCAAAGTTCCATTCCTCCTCCCAATGCTGTACCATTGATGGCCGCCACGAAGGGCTTTCCTCCAGTCTCAATGGCCCTGAAATCCATATTGGCTTTCATGATGCCATCGAAGAAGGCTTTGGCATCTGGTATGGGCTTGGCTAGCCAACGCAGATCTCCGCCGGGCATAAACATTCTTTGACCAGAAGTGACAATTACTCCCTTGACTCGCTCGTCTGCAATGGCTTGTTGGGCTATATCTGTGTAGACCTGAAGGAACTCGAGACTGTACAGATTAGCGGGGTTGTTTTTTTGATCTATAGTGATCGTTGCTACGCCATCGGGATCGATAGCATAGCTTAGGTATTCGTTTTGAATTATTGACATTGTTTGTTCTTGTTTGACTTTGATTAAGGGCTTGGATTTGCAAGGGAGCTCTGCGAGCCTTTATACACGCTCGATGATCGTTGCAATGCCCATACCGCCTCCGATACAGAGTGTGATCAGTCCCGTGCTGAGATCGCGACGTTCCAATTCGTCCATTAGGGTGCCGGTGAGCATACAGCCTGTAGCACCAAGAGGGTGACCCATTGCGATGGCTCCACCATTTACATTCACCTTGGAATGGTCGATGCCTATGTCGTCCATAGCCTTTATCACCACGGCTGCGAAGGCCTCGTTGATTTCAAATAGATCGATATCTGAAGTCTTCATTCCGGCTTGCTTGAGGGCCTTGATGGAAGCTGGTCCAATACCGGTCAGCATGATGGTTGGGTCAGTGCCGTGAATGGCAGCGGCCCGAATCTTATAGCGAGGTTTCAATCCGAGTAGTTGCCCGGCCTCTTCATTTCCAACAAGGGCAATGGCTGCTCCATCTACGATTGCAGAGGAGTTGCCTGCATGATGCACATGATTGATTTCTTCAACTTCCGGATAGCGATCTATAGCAACCGCATTAAAACCTGCCATTGCGCCCATGGCTGCGAAGGAGGGATTCAGACTGCTGAGTCCTTCCGAGGTAGTGGATGGACGGATATTCTCATCCGTCGATAAGACTTCTATACCATTGATGTCTTGCACTGGAATTCTCGATTTGAAACGACCTTCTTTTTCAGCAGCAGTAGCCCTCATTTGAGATTCAAAAGCAAATTCATCTACTTGCTGACGGGAGTATCCATACTTCGAGGCAATCAAATCGGCGGAGATGCCTTGTGGTACAATATGCCCAGGGATCGCCACAGCTGGATCGATAAACATTCCGCCTCCATCACTGCCCATTTTAACCCTGGACATGCTTTCTACACCTCCAGCAATGATCACATTTCTGAAGCCAGACTTTACATAAGCTGCTGCCTGGTTGATTGACTCCAGGCCAGAGCCACAAAATCGATTTAGGGTGACACCACAAAGATGGTCGCCGTAGTTCGAGTGTTGAGCAGCTGTCTTGGCAATGTTTGCTGCCTGGTCTTGGACTTGACTGACACAGCCCAGAATCAGGTCCTCTACATGACTGGTTTCGAGCTCATGCTTTTCTTTCAAAGCTATGAGCGTCTGAGCGCATAGCTCAGTAGGTGTAATGCCCATAAGGGCACCTTTTTTATTGCCTTTTCCCCTTACGGTTCGAATGGCGTCGTAGATGTATGCTTCCATTGGGTTTCTATTATTTATCCTTCAGGCCGAAATTAGAAAATCTCCAAAAGAATCATGCATTGTCGCTGACCTTTAGGAGAATTGCAAGAAAAAAGCCCGACAATTGCTAGGCAATCGTCGGGCGAAAGTAGTGTAAATGGTCTTAGCATCTACCTTAGCAAAATCAGTTTTTTGGATTCGTTAAAATCTTCAAATTGTAAAAAGACAATGTAGTTTCCATTGTT
>JAHDDV010000453.1 GCA_020629205.1 Chitinophagales bacterium
GGGGTACAGGGTAGAATTGGCTCATCCAGATCGCAGATACCATTCGAGTTCTCGTCTAGTAGTACTCCTGCACAATCACAGTTGGCATCAATGACATCTTCTGTGGTGCAGTCATCTCCGTCATCACAGACATTTCCTGGATTACAGGGAAGTGCTTCCGTGCAGAGCTCAGGGGCACCGGTGTCGATCCATTGCTGAATAGCATCCAGCTCGTCTTGATCTACCGCAAAGTCCACATTAATATTCATGGCTGCATTGACTACTCCATTGCTGCAAGGCACGGAGCCTGTCTCGATAATATTGTAGAGAGTGTTGCCTTGAAGGATTGCAGAACCGCAGTTATCACCGCCTTGAATGAAGCTATCGTAGCTAAGCATACTCAGTCCGCTAGTGGCATTGGAGCCATGGCAATTTGTACAGTTATTGGTTTCAAAGATGCTCACCATATCCTGCCAACTGAGCGTCCCATCATCGCATAAGTCATTCGCATTGGAGACATAGCCAATGGGCTGCGAACAGTCTTGTACTGTATTGTTTACATCACCCAATCCATCCGCATCAGCATCCAAATACCATACAGCCGCACCGGGACCATCGCAGATACCGCAGTCGTCTATGGTGCCGTTGCAAATGCCGGACACCGTCTTGAAACGAGCCTCAGCAAGAGCTGCACAGGGGCCATCGTCAAAGGTGGACACCACAGTGATCAACACTTTCTTGATGTTTGCTCCGCCGAAATTAGGGCCAGCCTGGCCGGCATAGTCTGCTAACTCAGTGGCTTGATCAAGTGTATGAGTTCCAAGACTGATCCAAGAAATTCCATCTACTGAATACTCCACGATCATCTCCTTAATCCCGTCACCACTTTGTCCTGGAAGATTGGCATTCCAGAAATGGCTTTCGCTCAGGTTTTGATTTTGCAAGAACTCATACATAATCCATCGGCTCTGACCATGGGATGGATTTGGGTTTGCGCTGTTTTCGCATGAGCGCCAGCTTTCCTCCCAATAGTTCCCATTGTCGGTACACTGGGCCTGTAGGTCCATAGTGATCAGGCTGAACATTAAGATCAGGCAAGCGAATGGTAGAGCAAGTACTTTTGTATTGAATCTGGATATCATTCTGAAACAAGTTTTGAAGATCAGGGGTAGTGGTGTTCCTAGCTCATAAATCCTAAGGGACCCGAACCAGCTGAGTAAGCCCAGAAATTGGATATATTTGGAAAAATATCGGCTAGCTCGGTAGCTGTTAGACTGGACACCCCATTGTGTGCAAACCACAGTGCCAGTTCGGCGAAGTACTCATCGCAGGAGGTTGTGGGAATGAGTCGCCCATCACCCGTGTCCAGCGCATTACCCAAATACAGATCAGGATAGGCACCATAAATCTGCTGTCCATTTACGGCTCCACCTACGACGAGGGAATTACCTCCCCAACCATGATCGGTACCATTTCCATTGCTGGTGAGTGTGCGACCAAAGTCTGACATTGTAAAGAGCGTCACGCTATCTCGCAATCCCATCTCTCCTAGAGCATCCCAGAAGCTACCGATGGCCTCATCCAGCTCTTCCATCAGGTAACCATGATTGAGCAAAACTTCATCATGGTTGTCAAAACCGCCCAAACTCACGTAGAAAGTCTGCCGACACATGTCGAGAGTATTTCTAGCAGCGATTGTTTTCGCCACCATATGTAAATCCTCAGAAATGTCTGTGGCAGCAAAGGAGGTCGTGAAAGCCGGAGTAGCCGAAACCGCACTGCTAAACTGCAAGGAGTTGTCGGTGGCGCCACGGACCATTTTTTTGTATGTTTCTTCCAGAATATTGCTATAGCTTTGATCCAGCAATCCATCAATGGCCGTTCTTTTGACCGTGGCCTGTGTCCAGTCACCTTCGTAGTTGTGAATCACCACTGCTCCAGTTTCTGCATTGATCGAATAGGCGGCTACTGAGTTTCCAGTCTGATAGATATTCGTTCCATTGAGTGAAATGTTCATGGAAATATTCTGGTTGTTGTTGGTTTGATACAAGATATCTGCCATTCGCCCTCCCCAACCGATTGCAGATCTCGATTGTGGGATCGATGATTGCCAGTGCATCACTTGATCGGCATGGGAAAAAAGGCCAACCGGCAAGTTGTATTTGTTTTCGTAGTCAACCAGAGAAGTAGGCCGAATCATGGCACCTACATTGGCCACCATGGCAGCATCCCCTTGTTCAAACAGGGCCTGTACCCGACTCAAATTGGGATGCAGACCGTATTCTTTTCCATCAGAGGTCAATGGATTGATGGGCAACAAGGAACTTTGTTCCAAAGCTTGATTGGTTCTTACATCCGCGTATTCCTGATACTCGCCCGTGCCTCTTGGCACAAGCATATTGTAGCTGTCATTACCTCCATCAAGTGTCAGGCAAACCAAGGCTTTGTAGTCTCCAGGTGGTCTGGGTATCATCGGTCTATTTGCTGCGGCGGCCACATTCATCAGACCTAGATTGGTGACACCAGACAGCAAGGTGGTGGCACCTAGTGCTGCACACCCCATTGATCTGATAAATCTTCTTCTTCCTTCGATGTTCTGGTTCTTGTTTTTCATCCTGCTTATTTCAAAGAATAAATTGTGTGCTTAGAAGGCATCGTCATCAATGCCAAGGGTTTATTTTAAGATCACGTAGTTCGGTGAGATTAGCACTGCATATACTACCCATGCTACTGCTGTCTCATCCTCCATCCAGTCGAGATTATCCAAAGTGGTAGCCATCTCTTCGAGGATGCCTATCGTGCCTGGAGAAAGTTGCCCATGGGCAAGTATCAGGTTTAGTCGTTCCACCAAAGCCGCTGGCCCCTCAGTTTGAAGCACAGTTACTTCATCGCTAAAGTCATGGCTGCATTCATCAGTTGGCCCTACATCAAAATCCCATAGTTCATAATTGTTTGGGTCTACAGTTCCAGCAGCGTGCAGTGGATCCCATCGCAGCCCAGCCTCCACATGATTGATGTATTCGATAGCTGAGTTGGCATCCAGAATTTGAAACTCAGGACCAGTCAAACCCGCAGCTGCCAGCTCGGCATTGGCATAGTCAGGTTGGAAGAAATTGAAGACTGTGGGAGAATAAAGAAATGCCTGTAGCTGCTTTCTCCCCATCTGCCAATCGTCCTTAAACCAGTAGCGGCCTGATTGATTGGAGAGATTGAAAGCCCTAATGCGCTGAGAAACCCGAAGTACCGGCTCTCTTAATCTACCTGCATCAGGTGCATCTATAAATACACAATCGCGAGCTTCCGGGTCGGTATATATGGCCTTGATCACTGCCTTCATGTCTCCGCGAATGCCCGCTCCATTGTTGTTGAACGTTCCAGCGACCCTTGAAATGTAGGCAGGACTCGGGTTAGACTTCACCAGAAGTTTAATCAGTTTGTTGGCCATAAATGGACCAACATTGTCATGATTGAACAAGTGGTCAATGGCCATTTGAACGTCTTGCATCCCACTTTGGCCAGCAGGAATGACAAAACCATTCAAGAGATGTTTCTCTCCGGGTTCATGCTCCTCTTCGTACATAGCCATTGGAACACTTCTATCATATCGTGAATAATATCTCCCGAAGGTCATGGGATCGCCAAGCATCTCAGGATACTTCTCGAGATTCCATGCGGAGCCAGACAGCCCTGTCCATACCTTCGCCATCTCAGTGATATCATCATTATCATAGGTAGGAATCGTCTGACCGTATTCATCCAGCTTCAAAGAACCATCTATATTCAGCTCAAACAAGCCAATGCTAAACAGCTGCATGATTTCTCG
>JAHDDV010000042.1:0-15754 GCA_020629205.1 Chitinophagales bacterium
ACAATGGTACAAAGTCTGTTTGGGATAATCATAATATCGAACTGAACTATATATGTATCCATCTTCATGCGAAGTTACCCATGATTCGCTGTACGTTTCACCAGCTAATCCATAATCATAGCTGCACCTGGTCTCAGAATACAATTTAGACATTACAGGTGCATCTAAATAGGCTTCAAAGCTTGGATAAAATCCGGTCGGATAAGCATAATAATCTATTTGCTCCACATCGCCTGCCTCATTGTATTCGTATTCGTAATAGTCGACCAAGTCAGTACTTGCCAAGCTTCGTAGCAGTTCTCCCGAGGCTCCGTACTGCACGTATTCATACAGATATGAATAACCACTACTGAAGGTTAGCACACAAGTACGTGAATCACCGTTGTATTCATAGGTGTACAGGCTCTGTTCGCGTTCTCCCGACGCGGTTCCTTTCGTAACAATAGTCTCCTGCAGTCTGCCCGAACTCGGATCAAACGTTTCCTGTCGCTCCCAAAAATCTTCCTCTTGGACTTCTATTCTTCTAGTGGTTCTCTTAAAAAGGCCTCCTGAGTCCGTGTACTCGTATTCCTTCATGTTTAGTCCGCAGATAACCTCGCTTTGAATCAAATCGGTTCCTGGTATATAGGTTACAACTCTGCTGGTATCCAAGCCAGAGATTGTATCTACACTTTTCAGCTCGATTTGTCGAATGAGGGCACGAGCCTCATCATACTCATAATTGATGATCTTCTGGGGTCGCTGCTCATAAAGCAATCCATTCCAATCGTGCCAGGACTCGCTAATCAGATAGTTTTCCTGAGCATTCGCAAATAGCCATAGAAACAGTAACGATATAGATAAACTCGTACGCATAGATCAAATATAAGACTAAGTCTCTGTATTACTGTCATCCCAATGTAAAACCATCAATGAAGGTAAGGCTCCACCACGTCTGCCGGATAAGGTATCGGTGCTAAGCTCTTAATTCGCTTGAATCATATTGACATCCATAGTTGGATAAGGTATTCCAATGTTTTGCTTGTCGAATTCTTTCTTCACATTTTCCTGCATGTAGAAAAGGGTATCCCAATAGTGCTCGCTTTTGCAGAATGGACGGGTGGCCAGATTCACGGAGCTATCTCCCAGTTCCGCTACTACCACACCCTGTGCCGGATCCGAGAGCACATAAGGACATTGACGTCCAACCTCTAGAATGATGTTTCGGGCTTTGTCGATACTGTCGCTGTATCCAATACCAAATGTCAGCTCCACTCCTACTTCTCCTTGTCCGGAAATATTGGCGATGTCATTGCCGGTTACATTAGAATTGGCGATGATGATTCTTCGATTGTCCAGGGTCTTCAAGGTAGTATTGAAAGCATTGATCCCTTCTACAGTGCCAATGGTTGAATTTCCTCCGATTTGTACAAGATCGCCCACTTTGAATGGCTTGAAGATCATCAACATAACACCGGCGGCAACATGGCCCAGTGTTCCATTGAGCGCCATACCTACACCCACCATCAAGGCGCTGAAGATGGCAATAAAAGAGGTTGTATTGACCCCAAACATACCTGCCACGGATAGTAGCAGCATGACCTTCAAGGCAGCATTTATGATCGAAGCCATGAAGTTGGTCATGGTTTCATCCATTCCAAAGCTGGTGATGGCTTTCTTAGCAAATCCGACCAAGCGCTTAATGATCCAAAATCCAACAATTAATGTCAGAATCGCCAGGGCGACTTTTGGGATATATTCCAGTATCATCCCGATTCCTTTCTCTCTTATTACTGTCAAGTCCATGCTTATTTCTATTTAGGTTTTTTTTTGAAGGCGCAAAGGTAAGAATCAAATTACTTCTAACGGACTCGGCTAACGAAAATTGTACCGGAATGATAAATCTTGGTGTATGGTATGTTAAAGCCGTGAAGCCTAAAGCCTTGGGCAGGGTCAATGAGCGCGGCGGGTATCAGATAAGAGAATGAGCATTCCGAAATGCCGCCTACCAGATAACCAAGCTACATCAAATGACTACGTTCAAGAATTGTACTGCGAGGAGAATAGAGAAAAGCTCAAAAGTCGTTGAGTAGGCACCTACGTTTTCGCAATTTCAAGTCATATATAAGAATCCTCGACAGCAAAGTCAACTTTATGTATATTGCCGTCGAAAAGGAATTACCAGGCCCAAATAATCCTAAATGAATCACAGACTCTCTTTCTTGACCCTTTTTTGCATTATCCTGATATCGGCTACTTGCACAAGCTTGAAGGCCCAGCCAAAGATGTTGTCAGTCAAACAGATGCTGAAAGATCTGGACCAGCTTCAGGTTAGTCTTGAGGCACATCCGGACCCCTTTGTGCGGATATCACAGGCAGATTTTCAAGCCCATCTTGCCGACACCAGAGCGCAATTGACCGAGCCACTAGAGCTCCTCGACTTCTACAAGAAAATGGCTTCAATAGTGGCACTGCTAAAGGATGGTCACAGTACTGTAAGATTGCCAGAACACTGGATGGATAATCAAAGGAAAGAAAATGGGGCATTCCCCTATGAAGTCTTCCTAAGCAATGACGGTCATTTACATGTGATCAATTCCTACAACAATGGGGAAATTCCCAGAGGTGCTGAAATCATCGCCCTTAATGGACTTTCAATAGCTGAATTTCTTGATCGAGTTGATCCTTACATCTCCTACGAAAGAGTGTCATTTAGAAATACCCAGATAGATAACAACTTTGAAAAGTACCTGTATCTCGCCTTTGGCCAGGTAAACAATTTGGAAGTTCAGTATCAATCTGCGGAAACCAAATCGATACAGGTAAGCACAATGCCCTTCAGAGAATGGAAGAAATTTCAGAGAAAGAATCAAGAGGATCGAGAATCGAAAATTCAAAGCGGACATCCTTATTCCTATAAGCAACTTGAAGATGGTGTTGGTCTGATTACGATTTATCAATTCAAAGTCAATGATTTACTTGCTTATCGAACCTTCCTTACCAAGACCTTCAAAAGGATAGAGCAAAATGACCTCCATTCCCTGATTATTGACTTGAGGGGAAACTATGGCGGCTGGCCAAAAATCTCAGCGCATCTTCTGCAGTACATAGCTACAAAACAATTTAGAACACTAGCCAAGGCAAGTACGAGAATAAGCAAGATCTACCAGGAAAATCTATACGATCGGAATCCAGCTTTGAGATCCATCCATACCTATGTACCTCCGAGAAGATATTATCTTGACGTGCATGCTATCCTGAGAGGAAAAGATGGGACAAATATCAATGAAAGTGAGTTCTTCCAAGAAGAGCTTATAGACTTGCATTATAAGTTTTCCGGAGACTGTTATCTCTTGATTAACCGCGATACATATTCTGCTGCGGCATGCTTTGCTGCAACCTTTCAATGTTACCAAATGGGAGTTATTATTGGAGAGCAAAGTGGTGGCACCAGAGTATTTCACGCAAACCCGATGTTTGGCATTTTGGATCGATCCAGATTTCCCGTCACAGTTTCCACAACAATATGGTGGACTGCGTGCTATGATGAAAAGCTTATGGGCGTTAGCCCTGACCTCCAATTTACACCAACAGTACTTGATCTTACAACCGAAGCAGACATGCAACTGATGTACACCCAACGGATTATCAAGCGCATACGAAAACAAAAGGAACTAGAAAAGAAATAGGAATTATTCTCTATGGGAATGGAGAAGAAAGCAACGCACAACCTACACTTGGGAGCACTATCCCAGACTAGCTCCAAATACACCATTGTTATGCGCTGCGCTATTACAAAGAGAAATCCCTAAAAATAGTTCCTCGTCATCATACTTTATCTGCACTTAATCACCACTTTCCGACTTGCCGACTCTTTTATGCAATGAAATCAACTCTTTGGCGTTTATCAACCGTAAGATCTATTCCTTTCGATTTGAATTCTGCCTGTGAAAATTGCCGCCTTCCTCCTTCTCAACTTTTCCATCTTGCTCTCCGCTCAACCCCTGCAGGAGGCTGGCAATTGCATAGAAGACAAGGCAGCCCAAGCAGAAGCCTTCTGCCAACAGGAGGGATACAATACAGATTTCTGCATCTTGATTGATATGAGTTTGCATTCCGGATTCGACCGATTGTTTGTCTATGACCTGAAAGCAGATTCCATACTCGATCAAGGACTCTGTGCGCATGGCTGTGGGCAGGCGGAATGGGGCGAAGACGAAACGAAAACCAATCCGGTCTTCAGCAATACACCAGAAAGTCATTGTTCCTCGCTGGGCAAATATCGTATCGGTGATCGAGGTTACAGCAGCTGGGGTATCCATGTCAATTACAAGCTTCATGGTCTGGAAGAAAGTAATAGTAATGCCTTCGAAAGATACATCGTATTGCACTCCTGGGAGGCGGTACCTGAGCAGGAACTCTTTCCCCTTGGTACGCCGGAAGGCTGGGGATGTCCGGCTATCTCCAATGCTTTGATGAATCGAATCGATGAGCGATTACAAGCGACTGAGTTGCCTGTCCTCATGTGGATTTATGAATAGGAGAGCATAGCTCGCAAAACGACTACTATCTTAACACATTCTTCAATACAAATCCACCCACAGCAGTCAGGATCAATGCGATTTGAACCAACTTAAGGGTCCCTACATAATCAGGAAAGAAGTGCTGCATCGCCCAGGATGTGAATATCAAAGCTAGACTGATCGCTATAGCAATACCACCAAAAAAGTACCCAAGTTGGGATTGGGAATGTGTATTCATCACTCCTTCAGCAAGCAAAAATAAGCTGTAGACTAGCAAAGCAGCAGCAAGGTATCCAAAGGGTGTATTAAGAGCAGAAAGAAATGACATACCTGTATAAATTGTATTGAACATGAATAAGCAAGACACTAGACACAACAATGTACTAACGCCAGCCAGCTCCATAATAGTGCAATGAGAATACCAAAATGATCTCTTATAGCAAATGCCATCAAATGCTAATTTTCTCCTAATTGGAAAATTTTGCCCTAAATTAGTCTTAGCTCGGTACAGTACTTGTACTAGCGTTTCCAAGAAGCCAATCAAAATCAATTTACAATGGGATGGTTGTTTGCCATAGTAGCTGTCATTTTTGTACTCTTTGTCAAGCCGCGCTATGAGCGATACAAGGAACAAAAGACTTTAGAGGACCCGGATTACTATGCCTTTGGTTTACCTTCCGCCATCGCTACCAAACGGGCTGTAGAAAACAAACAATACGCCAAGGCTGAGCAGCTGATCGCTGAACTAAACTCCGATGACCTCACCCAGACGATCGACTGTCTGAGCCTTTCGATGAATGAGCAAATCTTTCTGGATTGGATCCAAGCTTCCCAGCAAAAGCAGATTCCGAAACTGTTTCTTGGCGTACATTACAATCATCAAGCATGGCGGGCACGCGGACACAGCTATGCTGAAGATGTAAGTTATGAAGGTGCATTGGGCTTTTTCGAGTACCAAGACCAGTCGGTGGAACAACTTCTAGAAATTGAAAATGATCCCCGCTATGGCGAAGAGATTTGCTGCCGTTTGATGCGCAATTATATGGGCATGAGCCAGCTGCCAAAGGTCCATGAATACTTTGATAAAACCATCGAACGCAATCGCGATAATCTCTGGGCCTATGTGCGCTATGCAGAAGCTGTACAGCCAAAATGGGGAGGAAATCAAACTCTGATCAATCGTCTATTAGATGCTTTGCCAGAGCGCAAGCTCATCGTCTATTGCACCAAACTGAAATTGCTCGTTGATGGTCTAAATGAAGAAAAAAACTACTTTAGTGTGCCTGAAGAAGATATCAAAGCAAGAGCCAGCAGCACAGTGATGAAGATTGACAAGGAGATCAGCGCCAATCCGATTCAGTCTATCCACCGGTACATGTTGTATGGTTATATGGCCATAGCCTCGAGTATGTTGGACCTCGACTTATACTTTGAGAAGTATGAAAAGAAGATGAACAATTACTATGCGCTGTATCCTTATGGCATACAGTAGGGGGCCCTCACCCTACCGAGCACTATGCGCCAGTCGAAAACCCAAGTAGGAATGCCTGCTGTCAGGCTTATGCTTAAAGCGGCCAGAGACCTGACAGTATCGAGCCACACTATTCCAGGAACCACCGCGTAGTACCCGATCTGTGCCCGTTTCTGGTCCGGAAGGATTGATGGCATGAGCCGCTTCATATGGAGCATACCAATCACTACACCATTCCCAGACATTTCCACTCATATCGTATAGTCCAAGTTCATTGGGTGCGTAGTGACCGACTACATTGCTGGTGCCTGCATCGTCATCATAGCTGCTATCTTTCCAGGGGAGTGTACATCGGCTATCGCAAAAATTTCCCACCTGGAAGAGCTTGTTTCCACCTGCATAGACCGTAGACTTAGCCTTCTTTCCTCCTCGTGCTGCATATTCCCATTCTGCCTCCGTTGGTAGCCTATACTCCAGCCCGGTTTGCTTATTCAATTTGTTGATGAATTGCTGTACATCAGCAAAGGACACTTTTTCTACGGGGCAGTTTTTGCAATCAAAACTGCTGGGTTGGGTTCCCATAAGCTCAAACCATTGGTCCTGAGTCAGCTCGAACTGCGCAATATAAAAGTCATCCAAGGTTACTTGATGGGCCAGCATTTTCTTGGTACTGCACTTTTCTCCTTGCTCCTTTGTGCAGCCCATATAGTATGTACCGCTTTCCACAAAGATCATCTTGTATTCTGGATCAAAATCTTGTGGCGCCTTTGCTGCTTTAGTTTGCTCGTCAGCTTCTTTATCTTGCAAGGCTAAAATGCTCGCTTTAGCCTGCTCGGCGTAATGGCCATTAGGATAATCTTTAGCATACCTCAGGTAGCTTTCTCTAGTTCCCTTGCTTTTCGCAGTACTCCAAGCGCTTTGCTCCTCATTTGCTACAGCAGTTTCGGGCAATTGTGTCGAGGGTACTGCCGGATCACTACCCGTCAGATACAATGCTATTCCAAGCACAAATCCAGCTACAATGAGTGCCAGCAGTAAAGGTTTCCAGTTGAAAGTCTTTGGCTTGAGTTGCTGCTTACAGAGCTTAAGGCCCACTTTGGCAGCATCGTTGCCCGGCTCAATACTGAGAATGTATTCATATGCTTCTTTGGCTAATACAAACTCCTCCTTTCTGTAAAGCTCGAATGCTTTACTTAGCTCCGAAGGGAGATGAAAGTTGGATTTCGGTTTTGTAGCTGGCACCATCTTGAGACGTTGTTTTGGTGCCTGGGTCTCTACTTGTTAAGGCAAAGATGCTTCCCAGGCCAAAGGAGACTGCCACATCGAAAAAACAAGGATGGCGGGTAGAAATGCTGCTAGTTAGGGCTCCTATTTAAGTGAACTTTGTTACAATATAATAAAATATTGAATGAATTGAACAGGCATTCAGCTTTGGCAAATTCATTGTGCTTGATAATTATGGCTTCACTGCAAGCTTCTAACTGCAAGCTTCTAATTGAAATCACTCGAAAAGCCCTCTAAGTACAACCCTGAGGTGATTGAGTTCCTGTCCTTTCTACAGTAGATTAAACAGCCAGTCTAGAAATTCTGCGAAATCCATACTATGTTCATCCGACTCTCCTCCGTTTACAAAATATAAACTCAGGTCTGTGAGCCTCGAAAAGAGGTTGGCAACTTTCAGTGTTAAGAAATTTACAATCATGGTGGGTATTTTCGATTTTGACTGGCCGATTTACAGGCAGTACAGGCTGTCACTGATTTATGGAATTCAAGATGGACCTAAGTTACTCTAAATTAAAGAAAAGAAGCTGCTTTAGAGGAAGACAATCCTGGCTTTTGTTGTTTGAGGATCAAATTGGAAGCACATTGTCTTGAAATCCTAAGCCTCAAATAGCTGATAGCAGTTCGAATTAGCATCCTCGCCAGAACAACAGAGGGTGAAAAATAGCCCCGATCGCAGCGAAATGCGAGCGCGCTGCAGCTGACTGACTGCCCACTAGCACTGGCTCCAAAAAGAGACAGGGATAGTGGTGCAAGGAAGCAGCTGCAGCGTGCTCGCATTATAGCGGAGAGCGGGAAGGGTATCGCCATACGCGAATACTGTTCCGCTCCTAAAAAAATGAAATTCGCCTACTTCATTAAAATCACCTTCTCCTGGACTGAAGAGTTGCGTGTTTCGAGCTGCACGATGTAGGCTCCGTTCTCCAAATCAGACAAATCGAGTTCAAGCTCGTAATCCTGGCCCATCTGCTCACTAGCCCCCGAAAGATGTTTGACCAGCTTCCCGCTTAGATCGAATAGGGAAATTTGAACTGGACCAGACTCTGGCAAACTGTATTCAATCTTGATCTTTGAGCTGCTTGGGTTGGGAGAAATGACCAGGTTGCTTTCCACTTGTTCCAATTCAGCTTCCAAAATAATTGGATCCTCAATTTCAGGAGACTTGGCCGTCTCGATTTCTGCAATTTGTTCAAATAAGGAATTTACTCCGCATGCGCTAATGACTACATTGTCAATGTGCACAAAGTCCCAATCGCCATTCGCGTCGCAGCGAAACCTAAACTTGGTGTCACTAGTAAACACCTGATCGATCAAGACAGATTCAAAATACCTTTCAAGATTCTCAAATTCGTCTCCTAAATTCCATTCTTCTACTGTAGTAAATGAACTACCTCCATTGGTCGAAACTTGCAACCAAAAATCTTCGCTGGCACTGTCCATACTTCGTGGCAGATAGGTGAAGTCTATTCGAACATGGTTAGCACCAGAAAGATCCAAATTCTCAGTAGTCATATTCGAAGTCCAGCTGTTGTCCCTTAATCTGATCGTTGTATTACCAGAATAAGCGAAAGTACTTGTTGTCAATCGTACAGCATCTACTCCCCCATCTTGCCAGATACCCCAGCCATCCTGAAAGTCTTCGACACTAAGCACATTATCACAGCTTCCTTTCAGAACTCCGACCATATCTACAAAAGCTGTGTTAGCCCCCGCTGTGGTTCCGCTAAAGCAAATTTCATGGCAACCTATTGGAAGACCAAATAAATCAGACAAATAAAAATTATAGGAAGCGCTATTCGGATTTATCGACTCCAAATCCTCTCCATTAATCTCGATCCTAATAGTTTGATCATTCAATGCGGCTTGCATTCTTTGTGCAGCAAAAAAGTATAGCTGATAAGTTCCAGATTCTGTAATATTGATTGACTGACAAAACCGGCTATTGGCTCCTTGGAGGAATGCGACTTGATCTCCTTCCGGGGCATCAGGATTGTTGTTGGTAAAACCAGAATTATTTCCGGCTATCCCACTTGCGCCTGTAAAAGTCCAAGAGGCATTTTCAGGAGCATAAGTAAAGCCACTGCCTTGCTCCGGGCTTTCAAAACTGCTATTGCAAGCTTGCCCATTTAAGCAGTTGGCTCCTTCGTCGCAAATACTTAGTCTGAGATCATCAATCAATGCAGTGTGGTCGCCACCGTTGGGATTTAAGCCCAGCAAACAAATTTCATGACATCCCTCATCTAAAGTAAATCCGATGGAGGCAAAACCGTCATAAGCCATTGAAACGGGACTAAAGCTTTGAATGGCATTGCCATCCACGAGCAGTTGAAATTTTTGCGTATTCAAATTGTTGCCTTGCTTTCTTTGAGCTGCTTTAAAGAGCAGATAGTAAGTATTGCTCCCAACCACGTTAATCGTCTGGCATATGGATCCAGTCTTCTGCAAAAAGGCTACCTGATCCTTCTCCGGCGCATCCGGATTGTTTTGTGTATAGGCCGAGCCATTCCCTGCAATGCCGCTGGTTCCATTAAATTCCCAATTTGCGTTGCTTGCACCAAGTAGGAATCCACTGCCCACAATCGGGCTTTCAAAGCCTCCATTGAGAGGACTAGTGTACAAATCACCTTCGCTACTGTAACAAACAGATTGCTCAACTACATCCCCTCCCGTAACAATAATGGAAAAGTCCTGACTGCCGCCTCCCAGGGGTAGACTTTCGGCCGAAATCACCAACTCGTAATAGTCCCCAGCAGCGATTTGAGATTGTTCAAGCGAAACTTTTTCAACATTATTTAGATTATCAACTGCCCGAATTGGGGCGCCAAGTGGGTCATTCAAGTCAAGTGTCCATGGTAAAGTAGTTTGCCCTGTATTAACATGCTTCAGCTTGAGGTTTAGATCATTGATCAACAATGGAGTTGCCCATCCATTTGATCCTGTCTGTGTGCCCAATGGTAAAGGAGGATTGCCAGGCAGATTGGCAGGGGCCTGATCTGTCCAAGCAAGAGTGGCTTTCAGGTCATCCAGCCCACTAGCTTGCACCAACAAAATAATCTCCTCATTGTTAAAGGTCCGCTCCTGAATGTTTTGGTCTCCATTGGCCGCACTTTCAGCGATGGCATCTGCTGACGCCTCCACATCAAGGGCTCCCCAGCCGCAGGCATAATTCGGAACTTGCGTATATGCTCCTCCACATGGTGCGGCACCGTGAATTAATATTCCCTTCATCGTAGCAGCCAAAGGATAGCTGGAGCCATTGTGAGGATTGATATTGTAGTTTGATGGATTCACCAAATTATCCCATTGCTCATGAAGCAACATCGCCGCTCCGGTTACTTTAGGTGTAGAAAACGAGGTAGCACCCTTGTTGTTGTTGGTACTATAGTTTGCAACAATGTCAGGCTTGATTCTTCCATCATCCGTCGGACCACGACCAGAAGGACCTGTGGGGATTTTGGAGCTATTGATGCATCCAACCACTATTGGATTCTTGGCCGTTGCCGCGCCTTCAACAAGATTATCGTGATTATCTACATTCCCGCAACCATTTACATTTTCAGCGGATTTGCAAAGCAAATGCTCTGGAGCATCAAAAAGTGCTTCGTCCATCGCCTGACTATGGTTATCATAGGATCCCAGCTTATTCTTTGAACCGGAATAGGTTCCATAGTTAGTAGGACAACCATCTGACACACCGTCTCCCCAGGAATTGCAAGAAACAAATACATCTCCTTCTATCAGTCCAGAAAGCCAAGGTGTGATGCCAAGTCCCTGCAGATGACAAGCCTCTACAGAACCTCTGGGAGCAATTCCTTCCGCATTGCTATGGCATTTCAAGGCCACTGTTTCAGCATGCGAATCATAGGTAACGTACTCAGGATGATAACCAAGGTTTGACAATGTAGCGCGCGGCTCATGCAAGTAAGAAGCATCAAAAATCGGTGTATGACAATTGATAATATGACAATGGTCTTCGTCTTCATCATTGTTGCAATAATTAAAATATTTACGCAAAACATAGAATCCACTGGAATAATAGGAGACCTCATCCAAGCCATCCTCACAATCAATATTGCCAAAAATATCCACTATGTCATTACTGCTATCCTCTCTCAATATATAAGTACTATTCCGAGATACAGTAGGATCTGGATCTTGGTAAACCTGATCTATTCGAGGACTATTTTGTACCCAATTCGCATAAATTCCTTCCCCTACAGCCAGCACATAAGTTTCATCCTGCTGGAGGATAGTATTGGGATTAAAGTCCAATTCCAGGAGCCCAAAACTATCTGTCCAATAATCGTAGGTTTGAATTTCCAGCTTGTATAGATTCAAATCAACCGATGTGGTTGTACCATTGTAAATTTCTACCGCTGCTATCTTGTCATCATAATATTTGCGGTAGACAACTTCAGTAATAATCAAATCATTGGCATAAATGACCTCGGAACTCGAATTGGGTAAAGTATAATCAGCGTCACCGTTTAGATAGTCTACATTGGGATCCGGGCCAAAGACCAAACTAGTATATCCAGAGCTTCCAGTCGCTTCCGAAGCCAAGCCATGTCTGAGGCGCATTTCACCTGAGACGATGTCTATAAACTGTCTGGATTGCACCCCTGTCCCATACACTTCAAAAATGGCGGCTTGCTGCCCCTTGCCGGTCAGACAATAGCCGGAGGACTCTCCCGGATATACAGCGCTGGCACCGTTTGTCACTCTTGGCCCTAGTTGCGGGTTAAAATATTCGGAGGATAATACGGTACAGTCTTGCCCTGTCAGCTCCAGAGTCAGTAGACATGCAGGGATCAATAACAACAAGATCCAAAGTCTGGCCTTTAGAAGTTTCCATCTACTGGAAGATTGGCATTTCTCTCCAGTTTCATTGACACAAAAATAATTTGTTAATTCTCGCATAAACAAAGTTTTTATTATCACCAACAAGCTGGCCTAGCTCAACTCTGCTGCTCAATGGATCAGAAAGACATAGCTCTCCCATTACAGCAAAGTGTTCAGTTTGGGACATGGCTTCGCCTTCGAGACTATTGAGGAAAGTCCAAAATAATCTCTTTGGCAAACGAAGCATGTCTGCCCTATGTAAGTGTTGATGTAAGAAAAACAATGGAATAGATCAACGAGTGAGAGTTGGTTGACCTACGGTAGGCAATAGTGAGTGAGGACTTGCGCTACCAATTGTTGGGTGATAATTGGGTTATCAAAAATAGAGAGCTCACGCTCTTCTGTCACTAAGGTAAACGAAACATTTGTTAATGGCACAAACTGTCGACATATTTTTTTTTAAACAAACTAAATTTGCATGCACAAATTATGATCTATCACTTTTATCTCGACCCTCAAGAAACTTCCAGTCAAATTTTGGGCGTGCCCTGCACAGCTCGGCAATAGTTTGGAGAATTCACCACGGCCGCTCCCTCGACCTACAATCGATTAGCAGACTTTCTTCCAAAGCTGTGCAGGTCGGGCTGTACGTTCTCACTCTCCTTGTCCACAGCGCTTCGGCTAATGTGCTCTGAGGTCTCTCCTATCGTCGAGCCCCCAGAGCACATGCCTCAGTCGCCGTGGCCCGCGGATCGTACCACTTCCATCCCTCACGCGGGTTCTAGTTTTTTCTTTTCTCACCAGAACTACAGACGGTGAAAAATAGCCCCGATCGCAGCGGAATGCGTGTGCGCTGCAGCTGACTGACTGCCCACTAGCACTGGCTCCAAAAAGAGACAGGGATAGTGGTGCAAGGAAGCAGCTGCAGCGTGCGCGCATTATAGCGGAGAGCGGGAAGGGTATCGCCATACGCGAATGCTGTTTTGCTCCTAAAAATGACACAATTTATTAATACAAAACCTTACCTTCATGGAACAATTACCGACTCCGATCGGTTATTTTTATGCAAGCAAGGAGTCAGCCAAGCACTATAAACCAAATCCCAAAAATGGCCAAACTGCAATGTCCCAATTGTTCCGTCTATATTAGATCACTGGATAAAGAAGCTGGAACTGCCCAGTGTCATGATTGCAAATCTACCTTTGAGATTGAGCAGTTATTTCTGACACGCTACAGTAATGAGCACAAGCAGATAAGTGCTCGATACGATGGGATTGAGCACTATGACTTTGGGGATGCTCATCATATCGAATTGCAATGGCGCAAGTTGAGCAATTGGAAATTTCGACTTGTGCTTGGAGGCATTGGGACACCGATTGCCACTTTTATTTGTCTTACTGCTCTTGGCCGTGGGGAGTTGGCGGCATTCTTGATTCTTGGTTTGTTCGTTTTGATCTTTGGTCATTTCCTGATGGAGGGTATACAGCTGTTGATGAATGTAACGACCATTAGACTGCATCATGGTTACCTTCATATGAATCACTCTTTCAGATCGCCTTTTTCCAATTTCTTTCTGACTTTGGATGCCTGTGAAATTGACCAGATATATGTCGTACAGAATGATGGAGGAAAGGTAAATGACAGGCAGATATATGAGTACACGGTGCATGCAAAGACTTCAGATGGCAAAGATCTCGCCCTTGTTAAAAATCTAAAAGAGAGTGAAATGGCACTCTTTCTGGAAGTAGTATTGGAACAAGAGCTTGGCATCAAAGACTACAATGTGCCTGGCGAATACAATCCGGATAGGCCCATCAAGAATTTTGACGCCCGGGCGAGAAAGGAAGCGGCCACATTACTCCGGGAGATCCGTGGGCTCCCGGCTAAGCAAACACAAATGCTTTGTCCTAAGTGCCACGGGGAACTCAATCCCGAGGGAAATTCTTTCTCTTCCAAAGTGCGTGTCTGTGAAACTTGCCAGGAGGTCTTTGAAGTGGATGAGGCGAGCTCGATCAAAAAATCGGACGAACTGGGAGGGGAAGATATGCCGCCTGATGAAGTGACTGTAGCCTATCAAAGAGGCGAGTATCATCTAAGTCTTCAGCATGGGAATGCGGGGTCCAAAGTAGGTAGTGGAATTATTACCGCAGTGGCTGGTCTCTTTGGGCTTTTCTTTTTGCTGAGCTTTAGCCTTGCTCCTCTGATAATGATGATTTTTGCAGCAATAAGCCTTATTCCGATTTCTAATAAATTGCTGACCGAAAGTAAGTTCGAGGTGGCTGGAGACACGTTGATCTGCAGCAGCAGTCATCGATTATATGGTGAAAAGAAGCGGAGGCAATTTTCAAAACAAGAGATCGACCAACTCTTTGTCAAAAGTCGATTGGTTGAAACGGAGGATCATAGCTATCGTCGCTACGACTTGTTCCTAATTGCTAAAAACGGAGATCGACATATTCTGGTAGAGGGATTTAGGCAAGCGAAACCACTATTGTACGTTGAACAAGAATTGGAGCTTCGGCTTAGAATTGTAGATCGACGAGTTGAGGGCGAATTCGATCCAAACATAGATCTCGGAGGTCTGAGCCCTACTGAGATCTTTCAGCTTTTGGGCGCAAGTATTCGAAAGATTCGTAAAAACAGAAATGGTGAATAAGAAATTTGATTCATTCCTTATCCACCATTTCAGTATTATCTATTAGCCACTACAGCATGCTCTACTCGCAATCGAGCGTTACTGGCAGAATATCTACACAGCCATTGTATTCAATTCTAAGTTCGTAGTCACCGCCAGGAAGATTACCAAATTTGGCTGGATTTTGCTTAGTAGAATTTTGGCGAACCATTTCCCCGCTGCTATTATACAGCTTGTGAAAGGAGGGAAGATCGGTAGCATTCACATGGATCTCGATGTCCGCTCTGGATTGATTATCGCAAAAGGTTTGCTCATGGAAATTGTAATTGCAGGTCGCAGAGGAGCCACCGCTTGAAGGCTCAAAGACTTCGATTTCGTTTTCTCCTCCTTCGGTGCAAGAAATGCTGATACTGGTGGATTGCTCGCAAGCATCTTTGATCAAGACCAGGGTGTACTGACCGACTGGCACTTTCTTAAACTTGACGGGAGTGGAATAAGTGGAGTTTTGGGTGAATAGTGTTCCATCTTCTTTAAAAAGTTTGTAAAAGACCGTTTCGTTTGGGAATAAAGAAGTCACAAGGATTGTTGCCTTTGTCCCATTAGCCGTGCAGTTGCTAATCGTGAAATCATCGAGCAGATCACAATCACCCGTCGGGGGATCGACTGGATCAATCGGATCAGCTGGACCTACCGGATCGACAGGATCAAGCGGATCAACTGGATCGACGGGATCAACCGGATCGACTGGATCTACCGGGTCGACGGGATCGACCGGATCGACCGGATCGACTGGATCAACGGGATCAACCGGATCAACTGGATCGACCGGATCAACGGGATCGACGGGATCGACCGGATCAACAGGATCGACCGGGTCGACGGGATCAACTGGGTCGACCGGATCAACAGGATCGACCGGGTCGACGGGATCAACTGGGTCCACGGGATCAACTGGATCGACTGGATCGACCGGATCGACTGGACAATCTGCGATGTTGATGGTAGCTGTTACATCATCGCAGC
>JAHDDV010000042.1:15854-23029 GCA_020629205.1 Chitinophagales bacterium
ACCGGATCGACTGGACAATCTGCGATGTTGATGGTAGCTGTTACATCATCGCAGCAAGCATTAGCATTACAAATTCGATAGACAAAACTGTAGGTACCCGAAGCATCTTCATTTGGAGTGAAGTCCAGGATGAAGCTACCCAGTGTCACCGTTCCTCCATCTGGTTGCGTAATGATGGAGAGGCTGTTCGTTTCTGGATCATTGGCCAACACATCAAGACTTGCGGCTTCGTTGCAATCAAGTTGGAAAGTATCAGCATTTCCTGAAATGGTGCCGGGCTCTGATAAGATGTTAATCGATAAAGCTTGCTCACAATTGGCAGCGATACTCTCGATACTTAGATCATAGCTACCAAGGGCAAGATTACTGATCTCTAATTGACTGGCACTACTGTTTGTGCTGAATACTTGTTGCCCTTGGGCATTAGTCAGTAAGTAGCTATATGTGTTTCCGTTTGCACCTGGATTTGAGACATTGATCACTCCTGTAGCGGTACCAGAGCAATTGGTAATTGGTTGGGCTGAAGCCGAAACCGTACAGGCAATCGGAGGCGGTGGCGGGCATGCTCCTGAGAAGCTCTCGTAGGTCTGTGTACCGCTACATTGACAGTCCAATCCGATGACGTCATTGATCGTACTGCTATCTCCGTCTGTGCAATTGCTTCCAGCTGTGCAATCAGTTGCGAGCGGGAAAGCGATGAAAGCGCATATTTCATTGGCAACAAGGTTTGTCTCATTTCCAATCACGAAGGTGATTTTACCTCCTTGTTCTGATCCGTCTGCGCCTTGTACGCTATATAAGAATTCATCGACACCATTGTAGCCAAAGTTTGGTGTATAGTAAATCAAGCCATTTGCTACCGTCGCTGATCCGTGAATCGGGAGAAATACAAGGGCCAAACTGGATTCGACATAGTTGATATCATTGGCTAAGACATCGACAGCATGGGTTTGTTGGTTGCCAAAAGAGTTGGTAGGGATGGTCATCAAATCATCGCAAGTGAACAGATTTCCATCGTCGCCTGCAATGATCTTCAGGTCTACATTCTGGCAGTCAGCAGCATCATTGGAATTGCAAATGCGGTAGACCAAATTATCTTCAAAAGGAAGTACAGCATCATTGTCCGCGGTGTAAGTAATTGTACCGTTATCATTGGCAACAGCAGTTCCCAGGTTTGGTTGAAACATTACTTCCAGAGAGCTGTCCAAGCCATTGTGCGTATTATCCAGTACATCAACCGTAATCTCGTAAGGAGGAAGATCAATACAGGCGTCTTCGCCGAGACGTGTAAGGCTTAGGGCGTTTGACAGGTCGAAGCATCCTTCCAGATCATTAATATTGCTACCCATTCCAAGTCCGATGATATTGTCGTAGGCAAGGTTGTAGGCACGATAGCTTCCTGGCTCTGTATTTTGAAGGTTGAATGGAGTAGCATTCGGCATACCTATGATACGTCCAGTGGTCGTCGTGATCAACCATTGCTGCTGGGCACCGCTGGTGCCTGAGCGATTGGCAGATATGGGACTATCCCCACAGGTCGAAGTGTTGACAGAACTTATCGACCCACCGTTTACCGAACATGTTTGTCCTGCACAGTCATCTGAGATTTCGATACAGTCAGTATAGGTACATCCATTGCAATCGGTGATAGTTAAACAATACTCGCAAGCTGTGGAAACCAGCAAGCTTTGCGCCTCTGATTCAATGGACCAATCATAGGTGAAGGAGTCACAGGATTCGGATTCCGGTCCTTGTAATAGCACTGGTCCTTGACATAGATTTCGGTCTGGTCCAAGGCTAAACTCGCACTGTGCCTGAAGTTGGTACTGTCCCAATCCCACCGAGAACAGGACAATACTGTATACAATACATTTAAATGAAAATACACTAGAGAACCAAGTGATTGCTGAGAAATTCCAGGCAGGGAAGGACCCGTCCTGCAGAGAGGGTAATTTAGTTTTCATTGTAGTTTTTAGTAGAAGTAAATAGTATAAAGTCCAAGACTTCATCTCCGGCAGAGGCTTTACTGTGTGGTCAGCACAGAGAAGTGAGAAATACAGTTGTATTTCCTGGGGTTGGCGGTAGGATTAGTGCTGCATCAAAGCAGCCTAAATGGCCCTTGCCTGGAAAAATGCTGTTGTCAAGAACTGTTTCAGCTAATGGTGGGCATGAAATCTCGCACAAGGTAGGGATATAACATGGTTTGCACAATTATGAGCGGCGGGAATTTTTGTAGGGAAATTACGTGGCTAATATATCTGTAAATCACGCAACCATACTCCGATAACTTCTTCTCCTGGAAATGCAAAACACCCCAAAAATTGAGCTTCAATCTTTTTGCTCCTCTTGCGGAAGAAATCGTGTCTACCCCAGCCTCATGAGATACCAACCAATCAGCTAATAATCTGCATTTCAATCACTTGACACTACATCAATGTCAGTAGATTGATACTAGTCACGAAAATTGTTCTTGTAATGGCTACAAAAGTCCCCGAAATTGCTTGGCATGAGCCTTTGTCCTTGCTTCGAACAAACCGCTCCACTTTACGGCTTCAAACGATATCATGAAAAATGCTATATCTCTTCTAATCAAGCTACTTTTGACCTGTTCATCCTACTGCTGTTTTG
Source organism: Chitinophagales bacterium (assembly GCA_020629205.1). Taxonomy (GTDB): domain Bacteria; phylum Bacteroidota; class Bacteroidia; order Chitinophagales; family UBA2359; genus JAHDDV01. The sequence goes on from JAHDDV010000042.1 coordinate 18,483, forward strand.
GGCAGGATATTGATCTGGAGTTAGAAACTGCAGTGAATGCCATTGCAGTTAATGAAGGGGACACTTTTTATTACACAATTTCGGTGTTTAATACTTCTGTTTATGATGCCAGTGGCATTGAAGTTACTTGTTCAATTCCAGCAACAGTTAGTTTTGATAATAGCATTGCTACGAACGGATCTTTTTCGGCCATTGAGTCTTTGTGGACAATCAATTCAATAGCAGGAGGAGACACAGCAGCACTGGTTGTTACTCTGGAAGCATCAATTCCAGGTACTGTAAGCTTGAGTGCTGAAATTGTAGCGGCTGATCAAGAGGACAGCGACTCATCTCCTGGGAACTATGGATCAGAACCATTGGAAGATGATGAAGCCAGTATCGATGTACAAATCATCGATCTTCAGGGTCCCCTTTGCGATATTTCTTTGTCCCTTAGGGCGGGTGTCAGTGAAGCTGAAATTGGAGAGCCCTTGGTAACAAAATTGGTTGTCCATAATTCAGGTCCCGACGGGACACCTGGAGTGAAAGTTCATTTTCCTTATCCTGAGCAATTTGATTTGATCGAATCCATTCAGGAAGCTGGAGTCTACAATCCAGCAACGGCATCATGGAACCTTGGGGACTTAGCTTCCATGCAGGAGAAGGCGCTAACTTTGGTACTGTATGGGACTGAGGCTGGGAGTTTCAGCTTTCAGGCCCAGGTCTCCCAATCAGACTACCCGGATGCAGATTCCAGCCCAAACAATGACGATGGAGACCAGAGTGAAGATGACGAGGATGAAGTCACCGTGCATATCAGCTCAAATGAAGCGGAAAACCCCGTCAAAATTTTGCCAAACGGTTCCACAGACCTACAACAACTCTTGCCTTCCTCTGTTACAGTATTTCCAAATCCTTGTTCAGATCATTTAGTATTAGAATTCGACAGCGACCAGCTGGTCAACTATCAATTGATTGATCATCTAGGTAAGATGTCTATGGAAGGATCTTTTGCCTCTTCGAAGCTGTCTTTAGATCTTTCCTTTTTGCCTGAAGGCACCTATCTTCTACGGCTTCAAGGCTCGAAGATACAGCATTGCCATCGGGTTTTAATCCTGCATTAGCACAAAGCAGCACCACTCCCCTATTGCTTCACCAGTGTCTTGATTGATTTATCATTTCCTTGATATAATACCAGAAAGTAGAGTCCCGAATGTAAATGTGAGACATCCAAATCATATTGATGTGTGCCGGCAGATAGTTGATTGGATTGCAAGACTTCTTGCACCAATCGCCCATTTTGATCCAGAAGTAGCAAACGAGCTGGCCCATCTTTCATCAACTCGAAGGATACCATAGAATTCAGCCCGGCGGGATTGCCAAATATTGTGAGACACGGATCTTCAAAATCCCTCATGAAGCTGCTGCTTAAATCTTCAACTTCCTCCTGAGAAAAACTGGACGAGACTTCTTCTTGCACGATGCCACCATTTTGAATATTGTCGTATATGACGGCCATTTTGTTGTTTAGTGGTAGTAATTCCTGGCAAGGGGAGGCTACTATTTGAGCGGTGAAATAGGTCTGATCATAAGCGGGTAAATTCGCCGAATTGGGATAGTCTATGGTGACAAAATCAGGAAGCAATTCGATGTAGCGTTCCGCTAAATAAGTAACACGTGCTCCTTCGTTTACTTCTGCATGGGAAGTCAATACTCCAGCACCTAATACAAGTTTAGATCTCAGATGATCTACATTAATGGTAGAGTTTGTGGAGTTGCTGGAATTGTTTAGCAAGTCTGCTTCCCATAGGCCACGGCCATGGGTGCCTGCATAGAGCTTATCTTCACAGTAGTTGATCTCCAAATCAAAAACTATGCTTCTTGGCATACCTTCATGATAGGCAGTCCAGATTTGCTCACCTGCCTCATCTACTGAGCTAGCGTCAGTATAGAACACACCTAAGTCTGTACCCACATAGACTTGATCATCTGTACCATTTTGATAGATGATTGAATAGACTTTTACAGCTGGTAGATTTCCAGAAATATCTGTCCAGGATACTCCCCCGTTATTACTTGTAAGTACACGAGCTCCGTTGTAGCTGGTAGTAGTTGCCCATAGCGTAAAGGGATCAGTAGGATGCACTTCAAAATCATGAAGCACGTTGCCATTAATCGGGTGATTGACCAATTGCCAGCTGTCTCCATCATCCATGCTCACATATATGTCAAAAGATCGAACAGCATAGATTGGACGGTGGCAGGAATGCAAGTGGAGCATTTGAGTTCAGCTATGGGACTCACTAAATAAGACTCTCGCCATTCCCGATACCAATCACGGCTACAAACCACTAGCAATCAATCCATTACAAGGAATCACCTTCAATTTCCCTGATACAAGCAGGATTTTTTGTATTTGCGCCAATGGATAAGCTAATTGATATTGAGTAGAAAAAACATCAAGTTTTGGACTTAATGCCATCCCAGGTTGAAGCAGCTCAAAACATATTCGCTCAATAGTATTCTCGTTCTAAGCAAAAGTGCTACTTTAATCAACACTTGGAACGAAATTTTCCATATTCAGATATGAGTATTTCCCGAATTACAGCCTTTATTACGATACTTTTCCTAACACTACTGAGCACCCTGCATAACTTAGATGCTCAAGAAATTGACCTCGAACTAGAGCTAAGCACAGATGCGAGTCTGCTCACGATTGGCGACCAGTTCACCTATTCAATCCTTGTCACAAATACTAGCCTCACAGAAGCTACGGGAGTGACCGTAGATTTCGAATTGCCAGACAATGTAATCTATAATTCCTCTGTGTCAAACAACGGCTTCTATTCGCCCGCAAACTCACTCTGGACAATCGGCACAATCGCTGCAAATGAAAGTTCACAACTCGATGTGACTGTTGAAGCCTATTTGGAAGGCTCTGTGGAATCTTACGCCCAGGTATGGCAAGCAGAACAAACTGACCTGGATTCAACGCCCGGAAACTACGCTGAGCAACCCGATGAGGATGACAGTGATCTTGCTCAGGTGAACATTTTGCCTAGCAGCTCGCCCCTAATTGACTTGTCGCTTTCCTTGTCAACCAACCTGGTCGAAGCTCAACCTGGGGAGGCATTTGTCATCGAAATGGAAGTCCAAAATCAGGGCCCTGACGATGCCACATCTCTGCAAGTTGAATTTAACCTTCCCGAAATACTTGAACTAATCGATACAGAATCTTTTGGCATCTACACACCAGGCACGAGTACCTGGGCTTTGTCTTATCTTTCTGCTGGAGCAAGCTCCTCTTTGTACCTTACCGTATCTTGTGCGGTGATTGGAGAAGTTACGGGAAGCGCTCAAGTAATTACCGTTGGAGCACAGGATATCGATTCGAGCCCCAACAATGACGATGGAGACCAAAGTGAAGATGACGAAGATAACTTTAGCATCCTGATCACGGGATTGGAATGCTCCCAAATAGTATGGCCGGGCGATAGCAATAATGACGGAATCTGCAATAACTATGACTTGCTCAATGTCGGTATTGCCTATGGCTCTACTGGTCCCGCAAGATTGAACCCCGTCTTCACATGGCAAGAACAAGAAGCAGAATGCTGGGACGATGAATTTCTCAATGGCATCAATTACAATCATGCCGATGGCATTGGTGATGGTGTCATTGATCAGCTCGATCAATTGGCAATAGAACAAAACTATGGACTGACAAATGGAGAGATCACTGTAGATCTTCAGGATACCGACGAAGGTCCTGAACTCTACTATGTCGAACCGGAGGCGGAATTGACCGAGGGCACCTACCTTTCCCTTCCGGTCTACCTAGGAACTGAAGACGAACCAGTCGAGGCTCTCTACGGTATGGCCTTCACCATTCACTTCAATCAGATCACCTTTCAACCCGGAACCTTCGAAGTCAGCTTTGAAGACTGTTGGTTGGGCACAGAGCAATTAGACATGATCACTTTAGATCAGCTAATACAGCCGGAATACAAAGCAGAAATCGCCTTGGTAAGAAACGACCAAACAGAACGAGGTGGCTATGGCAAAATTTGCACCATCCACGGCATGATCGATGACATTGCCGGAAAGCAAGAAAGCAACTATAGTTTTGAAACGAGCAGCCCTAGAGCAATAAATGGCGCTGAAGAAGTCCTTTCTATAAAAATCGTTCCCCAGATCACTACGCTTGTCGAAAGCTCTGACGGTCCCAACTTTGAAGCCTATCCAAATCCAGCCAAGCAAGTGCTCTCTCTCCTGGTTTCTGATGCACGATACCAGCAGTACCAACTCTTAGATTGTAATGGAGCCCTTCACAGGCAAGGAGATATCTCATCCGAAAAAACAACTATCGATATTTCTGCATTGGCTGAGGGTATCTATTGGATAGCATGCACTGGACCGGAGGGTCCCTGGGTGGAGTCTGTCTTGATTTTGCGATAGGAAAACATAGTTTCTTCTTTGGAGCCCAACAGATCGGCCCGTCGCAGCGACCGTCCTGCTCTACGCTATTATGAGCACCACTGCTGCCTGCTCCAGCTTTGCTGCCAGTG
>JAHDDV010000454.1 GCA_020629205.1 Chitinophagales bacterium
ATCAGTCATCAGTCACCCTCTTCAAGAAGCCCCCAATAAATGGTAGTTTGGAAGTCAGTTGCAGGAGGATATGCTGCTCTAGAATGCCGGTGCGTAGATAGATGAAGTAGGAGAGTAGAACACCACAGCCACCGGCGACGATGGCCAGTAATAGATTGGGGACAAACTGATACAGTGCCCATAAAGTGGACATGATCACCGTCGGGATTAGGAAGACTACCAGTATGCCCTTCCAATCTACTAAAGCTGTGAAGCTGGTGTCAAGCAGCGTAATGGTTTTACGGAATAGTAGGACCATGATCAAGAGCGTGGATAGCAGTGTGGCAGAGACGGCTCCTACAAGGCCGTAGATGGGAATTAGCAGGTAGTTTAGGCCAATGTTTAAGATGATACCGATTAGGAAGGTGGAGAGGATGTAACCGGTCTTTTGGGCCATCAAGGGCAAGTCCTGATAATAGTTTATTCTTAGGAATAGGATGAGATTGAAGAGAAAGAAGATCTGTGCGCTTTCCACGTACTTCTCTGAGAGGTAGGTGACGATGAGCGGGTAATGAAAGACCAGAATGAAAATCAATGGTGGATAGATTAGCGCTGCTGATTGTGTAATGATGCGGCGCTTGAGTTGTACGATCTGTTTTTTGTTTTGATCGAAGTATAACTTCGAGAGCATCGGCATGATGACCATAGCCACAGAGTAGTAAATGGCATCCAGAAATGGGACGGCAATGATGCCATTCCGATAGACTGCATAAGCGCTGGTGCCCATCATGATGGAGACCATAAAGCTATCTGCAGTAGCTGCCAATACACTAGCACCACCACTCAAGCCCACCGGCAATCCATCTTTGAACTGGGCTTTTAGCCAATCCAAAGAGAAGCTCCATTTGAGTTTGGGTAGAAATAGGACGGCGATCAGCAACTGGATCAGACTGGCTGCCATCAGTCCACAGAAAATTAAGGTCATAGACTGGTAGACCTGGACAGCTATAACCAGAAAGAGCACTTTAAAGAGGTTGCCAATTACCAGTGCAAAAACGGATTGTGGGATCTTGTCGAAGTAGATCAGGGTCGCGTTGATGGACTCGAAGATGACGGCTAGAAGTATGCTCCACATGTACAGCTGCAAGTAGGGACTCAATGCATCATTCTCAAACCAAACTGCAATGGGAGTGGCGAAGACTGAGAGCAAGGCAATGGCCACCAGGCTGCTCAGAATACCTAAGGCGAGGTTTGATCCGAGCACTTGTCCCGGCCTTTCCCTGAACTTGGCAAAATGCACGGTGATGATTTGGGCGAGGCCCAGCGAAAAGATGAACTTGAAGAAGTCCGTCACGAAGAGTGTTTGCCCATAGGTGCCATAGTCATCGATCAGCAATGCTCTGGATAGATAGGGCACGAAGAGCAGACTCACTAAGGTGTTGAGTCCACGTCCGGCTAGTACGATTGCTATTTTGGGAGCTAGTGCCAAGCTTGGTTTCGATTCATCTGAAAATAGGCGCTACAAAGGTAGATTATTACCATAAACTTGACCAGGCTAGTGTTGCTTGATATCCAATGTAGTATTGATTCCATGTAATATTTTGCGTAGGTTATGTTCGGCTGCTTGTACCAGTCTTAGTTTAGATTTTGTAAGGATCTTCGAGATGTATTGTTGCGATACTTGTAGTTGGACAGCGATCTCTCCCTGTGTATGTAAAGTTCCTAAGCTCTTGTACACTTCCCATTCGAGCTCATTCCAGTCAGCTCTGATAGACAGAATGAGATTCAAGATGGTGTTAAGAGTGATTGTTTGCAATTCGTCTTGAAGTTCAGCCATGAAACTGGCTTTGCTTTTCCTTAGGTTTTCTATCAGCTGTTTACTTCGCCAAAGTGCTGGCCCTTCCAGGGTCAGGAAGCTATTCTTATCGATTCCATATAGGATGTCATCCTCTATCAACACAATCCGAGCAGCATAGGGCCGGAGGTTTGCTTGAAGAGATAGAACTACATTGCAGGCCGAATGCAAATCCTTGCAAATCGCACCAAAACTGTCTCCCGAATATACAGTCAAAGGAATCTTGAAGGATTGTGACTGTTTTCGATTGATGGTTTTGATCGACTGGTGAAAATGTTCCCAGATCTCAGGATCAAATTTCAGTCGATGCTTAACCGCATCCCCAATAAGTACTAGTTCTTGACTCTCCATACCACTAATATAACTGTAATTGACGAGTACAACCAAATAAGTTGTATTTACGCTTTACAACCATATCGGTTGTATTTTAGAATTACAACCAATATGGTTGTAAAACGGGTGTTCTTATCTAGGTTAGCTGCGGAGTAAGAGTAGATCGTAGCTCCTACAAGCTATGTGTTTTTCCGGCTGATCAAAACATGCCCAATCTGGCATTCCAGACATTTCTTTTGATCGCAGTACTCCCGCTTTAAGTAGAGTAGTGCTTGGCTATCTGCAGCATTATTGCTGGTAATGCCCAGCTCCTCCCATTTGCTGATGATCTTGTTGTTTTCTGCGGGCAGACTTTGTAAGAGTTCAATGGCCTCAGCCTTCTTTTGTTCATCCTTGTGGAGGCTGGCCCAGCAAAACTGCAAGGGGCATACTGCATTGATGAGCAGATGGCGAATGAAGTTGTCTGTCAATTGCTTTTGCCTTGGAGAATGCGCCTTTTTGAAGGAGTAATGACAATCCCAGTATTCTGGAAGCTTTTGGCGGAAGAGATCGGCGGCCTGGTGCTGACTCTTGATTTCCATCATCTCTGAAAACAACTGCGGCACCCCATGAAGTACGGCTGTTAACTGCGCCAGGCGAATACTGGGGAATCCGCTAGGCCGAAGGCCAAAGAATTTGCATGATTTTTCCCGCAGGGAACGGAGGCGATACTTATTGGCCAGAAAGAGGTATTCTGCGTGAAGCGTGCTGACGTAGGGGTCCTTGCCTTTGTGAGGTTCCAGCATGGCTGATTGGCCCAAAAGCAGTGCGTGCAGCGACGTCTCTTTGCTTCGGAGAGACTTCAAGGCTCGGTCGGCGACTGAGTTGATGATTCTTTCGAAGGCTTGTCCATTCAGGGGACTTCCGAATGCCTGGGCTAAGAGTGTCACGGCGCTCAGTTCCCAATCGTTTTTGTTTGCCGCGAGGATGTTTTGGATCTTTCGGACTTTGCTCTCCAATCGTTCGATGCACATGCGGTCCAGACATTGGATTCTGGTAAGTTCTGATACACCTTTTAGCATGTTTGCGCAGGGCACCCATTGCTCGGCGGCCTGTAGGTGCTCATAGTGATCGTAGATGTATCTGGGTATGCGGCTTTGAAGTTGCAAGGTCGGGATGGCTTGTCCCACGTGATTCAAGATGACCTTATCGTCCTTAAGGACGACATGCAATACGACATTATGGTAAGCGGGATCGAGTTGATGCCTGTGCAGGAGCCAGTCTGAAGAGCTGACATGCAGCTCTATATTGCCTACCCAGATGGTTTCTCCGAGCCTCACTTTGCCAGCGAAGTAATCGGGTCCGTCTGATCGGTTCTTTTTTCCGAAGCTGATGATTTCCAGCTTTTCCCCTGCGGTGGTTTGCAGATCTTTGAGATCGAATAGTCCGTTTTGCCAGACGTAGTCGATGAAGGATTCTTTGTATTGTAGCATTTCTTTTTGCTATAGAGATGCTTGGGGGATGGGGATTCCAGATTATTTTTTGGATTTTTTCTTTTGGGGGAGGTTTGTTCAAGGATCAAAGATCAAGGAGCAAGGTGTGGTGGTGCTTACATATTCTAGCGCGGTGAT
>JAHDDV010000043.1 GCA_020629205.1 Chitinophagales bacterium
AAATCTTACAATTTGTTTGTGAATTTAATTTGATGTAAAGTGCTTTCCATTTTTGCTTCTTATCCATGTCAGTAGCTGATCGGTAAATATTGAGACAATTATGAAAAAATGCGGAAGGATATGCCCTATTTTATGGTGAAAGTTGCATCTTAGGCAAGCGTGTTATCGGAAAAGTAGGTTTTGAGCCAATAGAAGGGAGATTTTTGGAGTTATAAGCAGTATGAGATTCGGAAGCCTACTGATGATTTTGGTTTGTATGTTGCTGACAGATATGTCGGTATGCGCCCAACAATTACCCCAATACAGCCTTGCTCAATATAACCCCTTGGTGATCAATCCTGCGTATGCTGGAATGGGTTCTAGTATGGAGTTGAATGGTCATTTGCGGAAGCAGTGGGTAGGTCTGGAAGGGAGTCCATTTACACAGCAGATCAATGGTCATATGCCGATTCCGTTTTGGTATGGAGGAGCGGGAATTGTGGTTACGAATGATTTAATTGGAGCGGAACGAAATACGTCGGCGAATTTGTCGTTGGCATATAAGATACTGAGAAAGCGCTCATACGTGATGTCTGTGGGACTGAGTGTGGGGCTTGCTCAAAAAGGTCTGGATGGTAGTCTTTTGATATCACCAGATGGAGATTATGAGACGACCATCAATCATGCGGATGGCATCATAGCAACAAACAGTGCAAGCAGCCTGCAACCTGATCTTGGACTGGGACTTTTTGTGATGGGTGATGAATGGTCAGCGGGGATTTCGGTGCTGAATTTGGTGGCACCGAAGTATCGACTGAGTGGTGAAAGTGGGGATGCTGTTGTGAATGGTCAGCAGCATTTTTACGGAACTGCGTCATACAGATATGTTCTAAGCAACCGGATAGCATTGAAGCCATCGGTGGTTTTACAGAGCAATCTGAAACAAATTCAGTCACAATTTAACATTGTTGTTGAATATGACGAGTTTATTGACGCAGGGGTTGCATTACGCGGTTATAGTAGTCGTTCTTTGGAGTCCGTTTCGTTTATTGTAGGCATGAAGCTAAGTGATCAATGGCGAATGGGTTATGCATATGATGCCGGAATCTCAGCACTGAGAGGCGTCAATAGTGGGTCCCATGAGTTTGTTTTGAATTACAAGCTGAAGAGCTTTTACACGATGAAGGGAGGTAAGGTAATTTACAATCCGAGGTTTTTATAGACTACATGAAAGCCATATGGCCTTAATTCTAGAAAATGTGCGTATCTTAATCCCAAATTGGTGGGTTTTGCGCTGATTTTATTTGAAAAAATAGTTCTACTGAAGGAAATCTTTGGTGCGGTTAAAAATTTAATAAACAGACACTTATGAAACGGATTGGACTGCTTGGTGCTTTCTTTTTGTGCATCTTGACTATTTTCGGTTGTAAGAGCAAATCCTACAATGGTCAATTGTTGGGGTCGGCTGAACGACCGGAATGGGACCTTATCAATCCCCACGGTATGGTTTACATTCCATCAGGGACCTTCCACATCGGCCCTAGCGATCAGGATGTGAATAATACAATGGTTCAGAGAAGTAAAGCAATATCTATTCAGGGATTCTACATGGATGATGCCGAGATCTCGAATAACGAATACCGACAATTTGTCGAGTATGTACGGGATTCTATCGGGCACGTGATGCTGGACCACTACATTGATAGTGAGGATGGCAGCCAGAAACTGGATTGGGACATGATGATCGATTGGTCAGCAGGTTCTGAGGATGCTTCAGGCCTTGAAGCGCTTTACCACAGCGATAACACCGATTACTTCCAGCGTCAGATTGACTCCAAGCAATTGAAGTTTAAGTATAACTGGTACGCCTGGAAAGATGCTGCATCGAAGAAGAACAGAGATGCAACCAGAGATTTGTACATAGAAGAGAAAGAAGTGGCGATCTACCCTGACACCTTGGTGTGGATTCACGACTTCTCTTATTCATATAATGAGCCGATGACCAGAAACTACTTCTGGCACCCAGCCTTCGATGAGTATCCAGTCGTAGGAGTTGATTGGTATCAAGCCAATGCCTTCTGTGGATGGAGAACGAAGTTCTGGAACGATTGGCAGCTGGAAAACGGTAAGACGATGAGTGAAGACTTCCGTCTACCATTTGAGCACGAATGGGAATACGCCGCAAGAGGTGGTCTCGAAAATGCTCCATATCCATGGGGTGGTCCATACGTGCGAAACACACAAGGTTGTATTTTGGCCAACTTCAAGCCAGGTAGAGGTAACTACCCTGAAGATGGAGGTTTTTACACTGTTCCAATCTACAGCTACCATCCTAATGATTACGGACTTTACAACATGGCCGGAAACGTGGCCGAGTGGACTTCCTCTGCTTTCTTCGAGAATGCTTACAGCTTTGTACACGATATGACTCCGGATATCCGATTTGATGCGGATAGTGAGGATCCAGTGACATTGAAGCGTAAGGTGATTCGAGGTGGCTCATGGAAAGATGTTGCTTACTACATTCAGAATGGTACTCGTCATTGGGAATATGCCGATACTGCTAAGTCTTACGTAGGCTTCCGTTGTGCACTTACATTCTTGGGTCGTTCAAAGTCTGATTATCAATAAACACAATCTCTGGGCCTGTCAACACGCTTAGTGCTTGATTAACAATTGTTTACAACAATTGAAGGCCTGAGGTATATCCAAAAGAGAAATCAAATAATTTTTAACAAAAACTAATTCTTTAAACTATGGCATTCTACAAAGCAAAATGGTTTAAATATTTCAAGAACTTCGTGATTGGAGTAGGTGCGGCCTTTGTAATTATCGGTGCACTGTTCAAAATCCTTCACTGGGAAGGTGCGGACACAATTCTAATGGGAGCGATGTTCACGGAAGCATTCATTTTCGCCCTGCAAGGTATTCTTCCACCAGATGCTGATTACTACTGGGAAAAAGTATATCCGGGATTGGATAAGTATGACGGATCAGTGGCTAAGCAAGCTAAGATCGCTGAGAAAGGTGGAGCAGGTGCAACCAAGAAACTAGATCAAATGTTCCAGGACGCAAAAGTTGATCAGGGAATGATTGACCGACTTGGCGCCAACATGAAGTCATTTGGTGAGAACATGGGTCGTCTAAGCAATGTTGCTGACGTAGCGGGTTCTACCAATGAATACACTACTCAGGCTAAAGAAGCTGCTGCAGCACTTAGCCAGGTAAAAGTAGCTTATGCAAATGCTGCTTCTGTTGCTCAGGATTTGGGCGCTGTAACAGAAAGCTCAAAGCAATACCACGAGCAGGTTCAACTTGCTTCTAAGAGTCTTGCACAGCTTAATGCTGTATATGAGTTGGAGCTACAGGATACCAACAATCACCTGAAAGCGATGAATCGTTTCTACGGAAACTTGACAAATGCTATCGAAAACCTTAATGAGTCTGTGGAGGATACTAAGGTTTACAAGAATCAGATAGCTCACCTATCAAAGAATCTCTCTGCTCTAAACAATGTGTACGGAAACATGCTTTCAGCCATGTCTTCTGGCGCTAAAGGGTAAGCCTTCGAACCACATTTTTTAACAGAGCATTAAAAGAGATTAAGGTATGTCGATTCCCAAGGAACCCAGGCAGCAGATGATCAATATCATGTATTTGGTACTGATTGCTCTGCTGGCACTAAACGTTTCAAACGAAATTCTCAACGCCTTTAAACTGTTGAATGACAGTATGACTACCACTAAGCAATCGGTAGACGAAAAGGTGACAAATACGCTTGCGTCCTTTAAAGCGCAGGTAGCAAAAGATAAAGGGAAAGGTCAGGAATTCTTGACCGCTGCAGAAAATTCAAGAGAAGTAACCGCAAAATTCAATGCCCTTCTAGATGAAATGAAGGAAGGTGTAATTGAAAAGAGTGGTGGCTACAAGCTTGATGATGCAGGTAACCCATTGATCGATGGTAAAGGATACAAGGTGATCAAGAGCCTTGATAACCAAGAAGGACCATCCCAGTACATGGTGAAGATCGAGAAGAGAGCTTATGAGCTGGAAACAGAGATTGGCAACACTGTCAATGAGTATCTAGGCTTGTTTGATATTCCAGGTCTGCCGGATAGTACGCAGCAAGAACTAGCTACAATCAAGAAGCAGGTAGCTGCTTCCTTACCACTGAAAGTAGAGCCAATTCCAGATGATACAAAGCACCCGGATTGGGCTTACTACAACTTCTACCAAATGCCATGTATGGCCGTGGTAACGATGTTGAACAAGTTCCAAAACGATGCACAGGCTACTGAGGCCGTGATCGTGGATCAGCTTTATCAAATGACAGGTCAGAAGAAGATTTCTTTCGATAGAATGAAGGCTGCATTGGTTCCTAATTCACGTAAGTTTATCGTGGGTGAGAAACTGGAAGCAGATATCTTCCTTGCAGCAACTAGTAGTCAGTCACGACCACAGATTAGTGCTGGTGGCCAAGGTCTGAAAATCGGGCCAGATGGTATCGCTACCTATACAGCTAATGTAACAAGCCCGGGTAAAAAGACTTTGTCTTACCAGATAAAGACTAAGACGGGTTATGGTGAGGATACGATTATACGAGAGACTTTCGAGTATGAAGCAGTTAATCCGCCAGATCACGTAGCAGTAGTATCAGCCGATAAGATGAACGTATTCTACATCGGTGTTGATAACCCAGTTTCAGCAAGTATAGCCGGTATCAGAAATGATTTGGTAAAAGCCAGCATGACAGGTGGTACGATTACAAAGCAAGGAGGTGCAGGAAAATACAATGTTCGTGTAACTGCTCCTGGTAAAGCCACGGTACGAGTTTCTGGTCCTAAAGCAACCGGTGGTACCTACGAGGGATCTGCTGAATTTAGAGCCAAGCGTATTCCAGATCCAGTTCCAATGATCGGTAAGAAGAAAGGTGGAGGTATGAAGTCTGGTGAGTTCCGTGCTCAGCAGGGTCTTATCGCGGTCCTTGAAGATTTCGACTTTGACGCGAAGTTTAAGGTACTAGGATATGAAGTAACCATGGCAGAGCCAAACAAGGATTTGCGAATTCTAACGAACCAAGGCTCTAGATTTGCCGGTGGAGTAAGAGGATTGGTAGATGCAGCCAAGCCAAATACAATCTACTACTTTGACAAGATCAAGGCCAAAGGCCCGGATGGAACAACGAGAACGCTGCCTACGGTAGCCATCAAAATTCTCTAAGATTTGCAATAAGTCAGATTTTATGTCCGTTATTTGTGATAGAAATTAAACAGCACTACGCAGATGAATACATTTTTTAAGTTCGTTCTTTGTCTATTCATTTTGGCAGTACCAGCTTCACTGAGTTTTGCTCAGACGGAAAGCGGGGAGACCAATGAGTACAACGACTTTAACGAGACCAACAGCGAAAGCAGTAGCGAATCTACTCCAGAAGGACAGGAAGGCACAAAGCTGGGCATGGGAATGCCTGAGCCTCTTGTACGAGATGGAGCCTACGACAAGATCGGTGTAAAAGAAAAGATCGCTCTCGGCTACGATCACGTGAGAGAGGCTGATGTTTTCTGGTCGAAGAGAATCTGGAGAGTTGTAGATGTTCGTCAAAAGCAGAACAAGACTTTTGTTTATGAGCAACAACCATTCATCAATGTGTTGTTTGACATTATCGACAATAATCCAGAAGTACAACTTTTCTCTACAGATGCCTTCACGGAGCAAGTAAGCGCTTCCGACATAGCCAATAAGCTAGGGTCATCTGATACGATTGAAGTTTATGATATCGAAAAGGAGGAATACGTTCAGCAGGTTGTTACTAACGACTTCAATGCTTCTACGATTTCCAAGTTCAGATTTAAGGAAGATTGGATCTTCGATGAAGAGACTTCTACCATGCTTTGTAGAATACTTGGAATTGCTCCAATTCGAGATGTACTGGATGATAATGGAAACTTCAGAGGGCAAGAGGCGATGTTTTGGGTATACTACCCGGATATCAGAAAGTACTTGTGCCGTTATGAGACTTTCAACCCTTTCAATGATGCCATCAAGCTGACTTGGGAGGATATCATGGAGATGCGCTTGTTCGACTCCTACGTGATGAAAGAGGCAAATGTCTTTGATCAACGTATTGAAGATAACTTCGACGGTCGAGCGAGACTATTGGAATCTGATAGAATAGAAACAGAGATTTTCCACAAAGAACACGACTTGTGGTCTTACTAGGAAGATCAGATCGATATGTGTGATAAAAGAGGCGTTGAAGTATTTACTTCAATGCCTCTTTTTCATTTGTGAAGTAGTCAATGATATTTTTAGCCTGCCGCTTGTTGACTATCTCCAGCAGCTGTTCGGTACTTGCTTCGCTGATCTTGCGAACAGTTTTAAAGTGTCGAAGTAGTGCTTCTACGGACTTCTTACCAATGCCGGGTATGTCGGATAATTCGGTTGTGAAGGCAGCTTTTGAGCGCTTATCACGATGAAAAGTAATGGCGAAGCGGTGCGCTTCATTTCTCAATCGCTGAATGACTTTTAATGCTGGAGACTTCTTGTCGATGTGCAATGGGACTGGATCATTGGGCAAGTAGATTTCTTCGAGCTTCTTAGCAATGCCCGCCACAGCCAGTTTGCCCCGCAATCCAAGCTCATCAATTCCCTTCATAGCTGCACTCAATTGCCCTTTTCCCCCGTCAACGACAAGCAATTGGGGCAATGGCTTTCCCTCCTTCACCAAGCGTCCGTACCTTCGCAGAACAACCTCAGTCATGGAGGCAAAATCATCAGGTCCGACGACCGTTTTGATGTTAAAATGACGGTAGTCTTTCTTGGATGGTTTACCGTTCTTGAAGACGACCAGCGAAGCCACTGGATGACTCCCCTGAAAGTTGGAGTTATCAATACACTCTATGTGCACAGGTCGGCTCTTGAGCCTGAATTCTGTTTGTATGTGAGCCACAGAATCGTACATCTCCTTTTTTTGCTTCATTCCGGTGGCTGCCAGCATTCTTTGTTGACGATAGTACATCACATTTTTGGTGCAGAGGTCCAGTAGCTTTTTCTTGTCACCGATCTTGGGTACAGAGATCTTTTGCTGATCATCTGGGTAATCTACATCGAAGGGGAGCAGCACTTCACTAGCAGCATTACCGAATTGCAGATGGAATTCCTGAATGCCCATGGTCAGCAGCTCCTCTTTGCTCTCATCAAGGTTTTTGGTGATCTCCAGAATTTTGGTCTGAATGATGGCTCCACGGATTACCCGAAAGAAGTTGATGTAAGCCTTTCTTGGGCTCTCTGCGATAGAAAACACGTCTACATTATTAATAGCAGGATTCACAACTGTGGCTTTGCCCTTGTACTCTTTTAGCAAGGCGATTTTTTGTCGGAGTTGTTCTGCTCGTTCGAAGGCGTACTGATCCGCGAGTTCTTCCATCTCCATAGTCAGTAGCACGATCACCTCCTTTATATGGCCCTGCAGCAAACGTTTGACTTGCTTGATTCTGATCTTATATTCCTCCTCGGATTGTCGGCCTTCGCATGGGCCGAGGCAGTTTCCTATATGGAACTCCAGACAGACCTTAAACTTGCCTGCTTGTATATTTTTCTCTGTGAGAGACAAGTTGCAGGTACGAATCTGGAAAATCTTATGAATCATTTCCAGCAAGACCTTAGCTCTTCGCATGCTGGTGTAGGGACCGAAGTATTGGGAACCGTTTTTGATAGGGTTTCGGGTGAGAATCACTCTGGGAAAGGGTTCATTCACAATGCAGATATAGGGAAAGGTGACATCGCTTTTCAACAACACGTTGTATGGAGGTTGTAGCTTCTTGATCAAAGAGTTTTCAAGCAATAGGGCATCCTTTTCTGTATCAACAACCGTAAACTCGATCTTGTCGATTCTTCGTACGAGTGCACGGGTTCTTCGATGGGTGACAGATGCTGAAAAATAGGAGCTGACACGTTTACGGAGGTCCTTTGCCTTTCCGACGTAGAGAATTTTGGAATCCTCATCGTAGTAGCGATAGACCCCTGGATTATGGGGAATACTACTTCGGTAATCTTCTCTGAAAGTCTCTGCAGTCATTGTGGAACGAATTGTACGAGAGCTGAAAATTAACTTAATTTGCATGTTTTACCTAGCAAATTCAGACTCAGGAAAAAACTACTCAGGACTTGCTAGCCAAGCAGTCAGGACCAGTGGAGAGATTTCTGGCCAGATAGTAGATTCCAGAGCAATCCTGATTTCCTAAAATTAAGCTTAAGGTTGGAAAATCAAACGAAAGAAAACAGAAGTCCCTTTATTAAGGTAAGAGACTATATTGCCAAGCTCTTCGACCTTGGTGAAGATATTGACAAGCGAGGCACCATAGAGTCGGTCAACAAGTATATCCAGATCAAGGGTTATAATGTATGGATCTTACTGGCCTCGGCGATGCTTGCCTCCATCGGCTTAGATCGGAATGCTCCTGCTGTGATCATAGGAGCGATGCTTATTTCTCCATTGATGTCACCGATCCTGGGCATTGGCTTGTCGATTGGTATCAACGACAGGGAGACACTTTGGCTGTCGATTCAGAACTTCATCGTGGCGATTACAGTGAGTATTCTTGCAAGCTATCTATATTTCATGATTACTCCATTTGGCAGTATGACATCGGAGCTACTGTCGAGAACAGAACCGACGCTGTTGGATGTAGGTGTGGCCGTATTCGGGGGAATAGCTGGTATCGTTGCCACTTCGCATCCCGATCAGACAAATGCCATTCCGGGGGTCGCTATTGCGACTGCTTTGATGCCCCCTTTGTGTACCGTAGGCTTTGGACTAAGCATCTGGAATTGGGATGTCTGGGGCGGAGCTTTGTATCTCTTTTTTATCAATGCTACGATCATCGCATTCACGACCTACATGTTTGTGCGTGTACTGGGTTTCCCTTTCAAAGAGTATCAGGATCCAAAGGAGAAGAGGAAGACCTCTTTCTACATCGGTGTGCTAGTCACTTTGGTCATCATACCTAGCATCTTCATTCTGAATGGAGCCATCAAAGATGACACCCGTAAGCGTATAGTGGATACATATATCAAGAAGCTAAACACACCCAATCGAGATGTGAGTTGCCAAATTCAAACATTTTCGGATGAACGCGCCTTGGTAAGGATAAAGGTGGTAGGTGACCCGATACCCAAAGATTCCATAGCTACCATCAAGGAGGATTTGACAACTTATAGCCAGCTAATAGACGATAGTATAGCGGTGGCTCAGCTTGATGTATCCAAGAATGATTTTCAGTTGCTAAGAAAGGAGATTACCGATGAGCGAATGCGCGATCTGGATGTGCTGATGCAGCTGCAACAAGAGCGCTTGGCGGAGGTAACGGAATTGAAGAACCGGATAGAATTAATCAAAGGAGACTCTCTACCAGTCGACGATATCAACAAGGAGCTGAGAGCAGTATTTCCAGAGATTACTTCCTTGGGTGTAGCAAGACTTAATACTTTTGAAACCAGGGAAGAAGCTAAAGAAAAACAAATCCCAATCTTCTATATGCAATGGGACAGCACCCTTGTAGATAGTGTTCGGCTTGATTTTGAGAATCGGGCCCGAGATTATTTGCAGGCCCGACTTGAATGTGATACAGTTGCCTTTGTTCGACTCTAGAATTTTTTTCACTAGTGCTGCGTAAACAAAGTTCGTAACACCTTTGAGGAGCTTATCTTTCTGTCAGACAAGGCGCGAGGATGGAGCATAGCCTTAGCTACGCGACTGACGAGCAACGAAGTATGACAGAAATAGAAGCCCTTAAAGGTGGTGCGAACTTCGTTTGCGTAGCACTAGTGCCCTGGGCACTAGTTGAATTCGTCACCAAATTCGTACTCCTTTGGTTCGGCATCAATGAATGGGCTTTCTGGAACTTCCAGCTCCTCTTCCTGAATGGCATGCTTGTCGCAGTCGATGACGATTGAAGAAGCTCCAGATGGCCTGTCAAAGGCAGCCAAAGAATCGTATTCAAGACTGGAGTCCCGATATACTCTTTGCATAAACTCTGCCCAAATTGGCAATGCCATGTTCGAACCTGAACCATGCGCAAGGCCAGGGAAATGTACCCCCTTTTCATCACCACCTACCCATGCTCCTGCAACCAGGTGTGGAACAATTCCGATATACCAGCCATCTGAGTGATCATTGGTTGTTCCGGTCTTGCCTGAAATCTCACCTTCAAATTTATATCTGGTTCTCAGTCGGATACCGGTTCCCTGATTCGTAACCCCCTGAAGAAGTTGTAGCATTGTGTAGGCGGTATGTGGATTCAGTACTTGTGTTTGTTTGACAACAGGTTGGTAGATCACTTGTCCATTCTTGTCCTCAATTCGGTCAATAAAGTTGGGCATGGAGAAGACTCCCTCATTGGCAAATGTGCCGTAGGAACCTACCATCTCATAGACGCTTATATCGGCAGATCCAAGACAGATGGAAGGAACTGGTTCGATATGGCTTTCGATACCCATATTTCGTACGAGCTCTATCACCGGTGAGGGCCCGAAGTCCTTCAACAGACTTGCTGTGATACGGTTTACCGAATTGGCAAGGCCTTTCTTTAGAGTAATGGACTTACCTTCAAGTGAGCCACCTCCTGCATTGTCCGGACACCAGCGATCAGATGCTCCATGCTCACCTCGTTCAAAACAAACTTTGATATTTTCCACTTTCTCACACATCGAATGACCGCTTTGCATGGCCACGGTATATACGAAAGGCTTAAAAGTAGAACCTACTTGTCTCTTGGATGTGGGTCGAACATTATCGTACTTGAAATGTGAATAGTTGATTCCGCCAACCCAGGCTTTCACATCTCCACTATGGGGATCCAAAGCCAGAAAGCCAGTATTAAGGAAGTACTTGACATATTTCAAGGAATCCAGCGGAGACAATACGGTATCAACTTCGCCTTCCCATGAAAACAGTTTCATTGGTACCTCTTTGTCGAAGGCCTTTTTGATCTCAGATTCGCTTTTGCCTGATGCGGACATGGCTCTCCATCGCTCAGAACGTTTCATGGCCCTTGGAATGAGCTTGTCGTCATCGTACCAGGGATCCTTGTGCTTCCAATCTTTGAAGAATTGGCCTTGAAGATGCTTCATATGAGTAGCGACCGCTTCTTCTGCATATTGTTGCATGCGGGAATCGATCGTTGTATATATCCGAAGTCCATCGCGTTCGACATCATAGATGGTGCCATCAACCTTTTTATTTTTTGGAGCCCATTCTTTTCGAAGTTGAGCCCTTAAGTATTCGCGAAAGTAAGTAGCCAGACCTCGGTCGTGATCCGAAGGGTTAAATTCCAATTCAATCTCCAACTGTTTTACAGAATCTGCTTGGGCCTGCGAATATCCACCGTACTTTACCATTTGATTGATCACGGTATTTCGACGTTCTTTGGATTGTTTGGGATTTCTTTTTGGGTTGTAGTAGGTACTTGCCTTGAGCATTCCCACAAGCGTCGCACCCTCCTGAACATTGAGCTGAGAAGGTTGCTTATTGAAGTAAGTTTTTGCGGCAGCCTTAATCCCATGTGCGTTATGACTAAAAGGTACCGTGTTGAGATACATAGTGATGATCTCTTTCTTGGTGTACTGTCTTTCCAGCTGTGTTGCAAGAATCCATTCTTGAAGCTTTTGTTTTATACGGTCTTTTACTCCGCTTGCTCTTTGGTTAAAGAGGTTCAGTGCTAGCTGTTGTGAGATAGTACTACCGCCACCGCCGGATCGATCTCGTCTCAGAACGGTTTTCCAGACCATTCTTGGAAGCGCCCAAAAGTCAATGCCAGAGTGCTTGAGATAGCGTCTATCCTCCGTTGATATCAAGGCTTTTAGAAGGTGTTCAGGCAGCTCTTCATATTCTGCATTGGTACGATTGGTTCGAAAGAACTTACCCAGCAGTTTGCCATCACTTGAATAGATCTCTGAGGCCAGCTCGCTTTCTGGATTTTCTAATTGCTGGAAGGGAGGTAATTCTTCGAATCCTGCCCAGCCTTTTGCGGCTGCAGTGAATATCAGTGCAATGGAAAGTACTCCAATGAATAATCCAATCCACAGTAACAGGAATAACTTTGCGTACCAGGGGCGTTTGGACTTTTGCTTTTTCTTAGGCTCTTGTGGGGTATCTTCAGACATTTAAAGGTCATAATTCTCAATGAAGAAATCGTAGTAACTATCAGCATCCTTTTCTTTGAAGAACTGGCTGAAGTTTAATTTTGAAATCACGAAGTACTGGTATGTTACATCCATGTCTTTAAGGATGGCATCTTTGGCTGCAGCAACTTTTCTGTAGTAGATCATTGCTTTCTCGCCATCGATAAAGTCCTTCACAATCACAATCTGATTGTCTTTGTCCAAGAGCATCTGATTTACTTTGAGTTTATCCAGGCTAAAGTCAGATTGATTGAGGTTACTCAGTTCATTTTGAACACTGCTGATTTGCGTAGAGAATCCATCCATAGCAATGATGAAGTAGTGTTTGCTATTTGGTTTGTGCTTGTATTTTGATTTGCTTTTCTTGTCCTCGTTTGGTTTACCCGCACCTAGATAGCCCAGAATTTCTTCGGCCTTCACTTTGACTTCATCATCAGGGTATTTGGTCACAATGCCATTAAGTGCCGTGATGTAGGAGTCTCTGTCTTTCGTCTTTCCGATGATGTAGGCCTCTAACATGTCAAATTTTGGCTCCAAATAATTGTTGTTGAAGCGGCTGTTTGCATCACTGCGGCGCTTTAGTACCTCATCGTAATTTTCCTTCTGGTAGAAGGCGTAAGTTTGGGTGTAGAATGCCTCTAATTCATCGTCTTGTTCCTGATCTTCCGTAGCTTCCCCCCGGATCATCTTTGCATAGACAGAATTTCCATACTGGTCCAATATCACTCGTTTATGTTGATCTGCAACTGCAGGTTCCTGATTTTGGTGCAGTAGATATAAGTTGTAATGTGTTTGCGGGGCATAAGGACTTTGTGGATATCGTTCCATCAAGCGGTCAAAGTAATAGATGGCTTTTTCCCGATTGTCAAGCCGATTTCCATAGATGTTCCCCATCTCAAAATGAGCCAGGGCGATGCGCTCATTTGAAGCTTCCTTTGCTGCACTGCTGAGTGGGATTTTCGCTTCCAGAGCTTCCACAGTCAGATTTCCTAATCTGGCCAATTCATCTATCTCATCCTGATCAGCCTGAGATTCTGCCAGTGTGCTTCCATCGACGCCCGGTGTAGAGGCTGTGAAATCATCCACCTCAGTACGCCAATTGTCAATGTTCTTTCGTTTGCCCCACTGATTGATGAAGTCATTGTAACCTTTTGCCTTTGAGGCAGTATTGTAGAAGTACCACACACCACCGCTTTGGTTATTATTATTGTTTGCATTTGGATCGTTTTGCTGCAAGGCCATGTCTTGAGACTTCTGCTCAGCTTCCTGCTGCAATTGCTCGATTACTTCCTCCAGAAAGACTCTTCGTTTGGCTTCAGACATCCCAGCAATTCTGAGCAAACTGTCCTCCCTCTGGATGACTGCGTAGTTCAAAGCTAGTTTTTCCAACAGACTTTTTCGATCAACTACATCATCATAGTCTTCATAGCTCTTTGGTAGATAAGTGAGGGTGCTGTCATAGTAAGCGCTCGCCATCAGGTAATCCTCCTGACCATAAAGCAGTTCTGCAATACTGAGATAGGAAAGTGCCTTTTGATTATCATTTGTCGTGCTTGAACTAGCCGATTGTTTTAGGTAGGCAAGGCCTTGCTCCGAGTCTCCGCTGGCCAATGCAATTTCACCCATCACATGATAGAGCTTGTCCTTTTGGTCGATGTATTTATCATCTTTCGTAAGCTTCTTCAGATAGGATATCGCACGATCTGCGGTATATTCGCCACTGATCATTTTGGATCGAGCAATCTGAATACGTGCATTCAACTCCATATCGAAGCTTGGCTTACTTTTGATTACGCCGGCATAGGACTTTACTGCATCCCCATGATCATTGTCTCGCTCTTGAAGCTGGCCCAAGATGTAATAGTATCTAGCTCTTTGTTTTTTCTTTCGGGTTGTCTTTATCGCATACTTCAAGGAGGTCTTAGCCTCTGCGATGTCTTCTTTCTCCAGATAGTAATGAGCTGCCAAAGCATTTAGCTGACCTTGCAAACGCTTTGGGAATTTACGACTGTTTTTGGCTTTGTCTATAATGGCTTTCGCCTTCGGATATTGACCATCTTCAATATAGGATCTGGCCAGCCAGATGTTTGCTTCTGGAGCTGCAAGTTTGTGTTTCAGGAATCCTCCATCTCTGTAGTTTCGGTCGACTTTGATGTCATCTATATCTTCTTCTTCAGTCTCCTCCTCTACAATCTCCTCTTGCACTTCTTCAGTCTCCTCGGCTACTTCCTCTTTAATTTCCTCTACAACTTCTTCTTCCACTTCTTCCTTTTCTTCAACCAGCTCTTCCTTTACCGTGTCTTTCTTAGGATATGGTATAGGCTTGCCTTTCTTGCGTGCTTTGCGGTTTGCTTCAGCACGTTTTTTCTTTTGCTTGATTTGTTTCTTACGTTCTTTTGCTTTTTTCTTTCGCTCCTTCTCTTTTGCTTTCTTAGTCTTTGCTCTTTCTTTTGCTTTGACGGCTCTTTCCTTTTCACGCTCTTTGGCAGCAATGGCTTTCTCCTTATTCTTTTGCTGAGCACTCGATTTACTAGCCTTGCTTTGCGGCGACTTACCTTTTTTCTTTTTTGCGCTTGATTTGGAAGTCGCTACCTTACCGGATTTCCGTTTCTTGCTTTTGAAGTTTGCGTTGATGTATCGGAATGATTTAATGGCAGATTGGTACTCACCCTTCATGAAGTAAGCTTTCCCCATCATGAGATAGCAATCATCTACCCATTTGCTATTTGGTTTGTAGGTAACTGCATAGCTGGTCTTCTCCACGATTTGATCCATATTGGGATGCAAGGTACTGGCGTCTGGACCGGGTTTATATGGATATACACTCAAGACCTCCTCATAATCCTCTTCTTTGTTCTGGACTAGATTTGTCAACCCGTCTTCAAAGAGTAATTTGGAATTGAAGTATCGGTTATATCGAGTGGTCAAGTCTTGCAGACCTTTGCTTATCGATGAAGTAGAACTAGAAGGTTTCTTCTTTCGATCCTTCTTGTTCAAATTGATCTGTGCATCTGCCGTACTTTGCAATAGCAAACAAAGGCAAAAGCAGGTCAGTAAGATGTAAAGTAATTTATTCAAGGTATTCGATCTTTTGTCTACGAAACCAGTGGTGTATCACACGGTATTAAGGTCGATTCTGTCCGGGTTGTGTTCGTAAAGGGTTCTATGATCTTTCTGATTCGCAAAGATACTGTTTTCACAGTTAAATGAAGTGAAGCACAAGACTTTAAGATATTAGCAATAAAGTCCCCTAAAGCCCCATTTTACCACACTTCAGCTCTCGCGCTTCTGCCGTTGAAATAACGCTGAGGAAAGCTGAAAATTTTGATTTCACAGCAGTTTCTACCCGGCATTGCGCTAAATCGACAGTCTACGGCCAAACAATCGAAAAAATGAGGCCAAATTGATCAAATTTTCTGGAATCGAAGTCAAATTCTAAAGCAACAAGGGAATATTCATAACTTCACCCGGAAGAACGGCGTAAATGGACCTGAAGAAGCAAAAAAGCACCCTCGAAAAGCTCAAGATCAAGTACAGACTCGTGATCATGAACGACGAGTCTCTGGAAGAGAGACTTTCCATGAGACTGTCAAAGATGAACGTGTATGTGGTGGCAAGCACCTTGTTTGTCGTCACTGTCTTAGCCACAACGGCTTTTATCATTCTGACACCCTTAAAAGAGTACATTCCAGGATATGGCGATGTAGGTGTCCAGGAAAGAGCCATTTCTCTGACCTACACAGCGGATTCATTGGAAGAAAAACTGCGAGAACAAACCCAGTACATTCAAACGATCAAAGACATCATCAACGGTGATGTCGGGAAAACTGATCAAGAAAAAGGAGCTGAAGATGTAGAGCCCGAAAGAGAATACAGCCAACTAGTGCTAGATCACCACTCTCAGGAAGATTCTATGCTGCGGGCGGAGGTGGAAAACCTCGATAATTATGCCCTTGTTGAAAGTCAAGATAATGGCAGAGTGGGGCTCAGAGACCTATACTTCTTCTCCCCAGTCTCAGATGGATTGGTGTCCGATAAATTTGCTCCCGACCGAAATCACTATGGTGTTGACCTCACCAGCCCTACCGAATCAGCTCCAATCAAGTCGATTCTTGATGGAGTTGTTGTGCTTGATACCTGGTCACTGGAAACCGGCTATGTCATTGGTATTCAGCACCGAAGCAACCTGCTGTCTTTTTACAAGCATAATTCGGATTTGATGAAAAAAACAGGTAACTTCGTCAAGGCCGGTGATGTTATTGCTGTCATGGGGAATAGTGGCGAGCAAACTACAGGACCACATTTGCACTTCGAGTTGTGGTATAACCAGTCTCCAATTGATCCAACTGAGTATATAAATCTTAATTAAGATGTTTGGAATGTTCGGTACGAAAAAGGCAGTAAATGCCACGGGCAACCATATGCCCAATGTCCAGTCTCAAGAGGAAATGTATAACAAGATCGGAAGAGGAACACTCCTCGAAGGGACTGTTAAATGTGAAGGGGAAATTCGAGTAGAAGGAGAGATTGACGGGTTATTGATTTCTAAATCAAAGGTAGTGGTTGGTGCCACTGGTTTGATTAAGGGAGACATAAAATGCAATATCGCTGACATCTCTGGCCATGTAAAAGGAAAGATTGAAGTTTCTGAACTTCTTTTTCTCCGCAGCACCGCCCAAATAGACGGCGAAATCTTCACTGGAAAGCTTGTTGTAGAAGAAGGTGCAGCCATCAATGGCAACTGTCACATGGGATCACAGGTCTCAAAAGGCAGCCAGGGCGCTCCGCAAAAGAAAAATGAGCAAGCCAAAGTCCAAAAAGCCGCCTCCTAAACAAGGACGCCTTCAGGCTTATAGCAAGTATTCCTCGCTAGCTCTACAAATGATCGCGACGATTGTACTAGGTACTTTCGGTGGTCTTAAATTGGATGAATTCTTCCAATCAAGCCCCCTATGCATAGTGATACTATCGCTTTTATCTGTAATTTTGGCCATGGGCTTGATGCTCAGAGAAATTACAAGAGGAAACTAGAACTCCATGACATATGCTCTTCTTGCCAAAAGGATTGGAATACTAACCGCATTCGTAGCAGTCATTGTACTTGTGCTACAACGCTTCAACCAACTCGGCGACTTATCTGCATTCACCTGGTTTTGTCTAGCCTACTTCTGCATCTTGAGTCTGGTTATGCTTGCTCTGGGAATGCTGGCTAAGACCACTCAAAAACCCGGTACGACGAGCTTTGTGTTTCTTGGAACCATAATGTTCAAGTCATTGCTTACTCTTTGCCTGGTCATTGGTTATTTCTTTTTGTACAAACCAAGCTCTCCAACGTTCATCCTGCCCTTAGGAGCAATGTACATAGTCTATAGCTTGGTAACCACCTCTTCACTCATCCAAATCTCCAAATCAGTATGACCGCAGAGGAGCAATACAAGCTCTTCTATAACGGCCTCAAGGCATACCTGCCACTGGAATCCGTTCCACAAATTTGCCGTTGGCTTGTAGAACATGATGTCTATCTAAAGATATCCAAAGTACGAATGAGCAAATGGGGAGACTATCGACCTCCTTTTAAGGGAAAAGGGCACCGAATTTCCATAAACCACGACCTTAACCCCTATGCCTTTCTCACCGTCATGGTGCACGAGCTGGCACACCTCGTTACCTTCAAAAAGTATGGAAGAAACCACAAACCCCATGGCCTGGAATGGAAGCAAGTCTATCGGGAAATGATGACGGTATTTCTAGGGAGAGGAATCTATCCTCCGGATGTAGAAGCTGCAGTTAAGGTCTCTCTGCAAAAGATCAAAGGCTGTGTAGATCCAAAACTTCAAGTAGTCTTTAGGAGGTACGATCCCGAAAAGGACACCGTGATGGTGGCAGAGCTACCTATCAATGCCTGCTTTATTCTCAACAAGAATATCTTTCGAAAAATCAGGAAGGTCCGAACGAGATACATCTGCAAAAGCCTCGTAAACGGAAAAGATTACTCTGTCTCTGGCACAGCTGAAGTCAGGCAGATTGACGATCCTGAGACCTAATTAGTCCTCACTTGGACCATCCAAATCCATATTGTCCACGAATGAGGTAGTGAAGTTCCCTGAAATGAAATCTTCATTTGAAAGCAGCTTCAAATGGAAAGGAATTGTAGTAGCAATTCCTGAAACGATAAACTCTTCAAGAGCTCGCTTCATCTTGGCAATGGCCTCTTCGCGATTAGCTCCCTTTACAATCACCTTGGCAATAAGAGAATCATAGTAAGGTGGCACAGTGTATCCACTGAAAACGTGGGTGTCTACCCGCACACCATGGCCCTTTGAGGTATGGAGCTCGGTGATCAAACCAGGAGATGGACGCCAATTCTTGTATGGATCCTCAGCATTGATTCGGCACTCAATCGCATGTCCCTGCGGGAAGAATGATCGACCAGACAAAGGTACTCCCGCCGCAATATTAATCTGCTCACGTATCAGGTCAAAATTCATCACTTCTTCTGTCACTGGATGTTCCACCTGAATCCGTGTGTTCATCTCCATGAAGTAGAAATTCTTGTACTTATCGACCAGAAACTCAACCGTGCCCATGCCCTCATAGTTGATGGCCGCCGCTGCAGCTATAGCTGCATTACCCATCGCATCCCGAAGCGCTTCATCAATGAATGGAGAAGGGGATTCTTCCAGTAGTTTTTGATGTCTTCTCTGTATACTACAATCTCGCTCTGAGAGATGAATCACCTTTCCATACTGGTCACCAGCCACTTGTATCTCAATGTGCCTTGGGTCCTCGACAAACTTCTCCATATAAAGCCCATCATTGGCAAAGGCAGCTTTGGATTCCTGCTTGGCAGAATTCCAGTTTTCTTCTACTTCTTCCTCAGACCAAACAACCCGCATACCTCTTCCGCCACCACCCGCTGTAGCCTTCATCATCACCGGATAACCAATCTCATTGGCCATCTTCTTGGCAGCTTTCACATCAGGAAGCAATCCATCCGAGCCAGGAATGACCGGCACACCAGCCTTCTTGATCGTATCCTTGGCAGTGATCTTGTCACCCATCGCATTGATCATCGCTGCAGTAGGCCCAATAAATTTGATTTCGTAGTCTTGACAGATTTCGGCAAACTCCGCATTCTCTGCCAAAAAACCATAGCCGGGATGAATCGCATCAGAATTGGTAATCTCTGCTGCTGCCATGATAGACGGAATACTCAAATAAGAATGAGTGCTTGATGGCGGACCAATACAAACCGCCTCATCCGCAAAACGAACATGAAGACTCTCCTTGTCGGCCGTGGAGTACACGCTAACCGTCTTAATCCCCATCTCCTTACAGGTCCTGATTATCCGAAGGGCAATTTCACCCCGATTGGCGATTAGGATCTTTTTGAACATGTGCTGGGATTCTAAGAATAGATTAACTTGAAATTGGATTCACTAGGGGGCAACAAGGAACAGAGGCTGATCGTATTCGACTGGACTGGCATCATCTACCAAGACCTTTACAATCTTGCCGCTAAGATCAGACTCGATCTCATTGAAGAGTTTCATTGCCTCGACTATGCACAGTACCGATCCTTTAGAAATCGAATCTCCTACCTTCACAAAAGGATCCTTATCTGGTCCAGATGCACGGTAAAAGGTCCCAATCATAGGAGACTTAATAGTGAGATAGTTACTGTCTTCCGAAGCAGTAGGGCTTTCCGGTCTTGCTTCCGGACTGCCGGTATTGGCGGCAGTATCTACGGGTGCTGCTACCGGACTAGCAGCAATCACCTGTGCAGGAGCAGCGGCAACCTGTTGAATCGGATTGCCGCTGTTTTTGTTGAAATGCTTCGACCTAATAGAAATCTCAAAGCCGTCATTCTTAATCTTCAGCTCACTTAACTCTTTCTCATCCACTAGTTTGATGAGTTGTTGAATCTGTTTGAAATCCATAGGTCTTTATAGTTTTACTTTACACGCTCAACGTAGCAATTCTTTCTCGTATCAATCTTGATCTTAGTGCCTGTCTCAACAAAAATTGGCACATTGATCTTGGCGCCTGTTTCAAGCGTAGCAGGCTTTTGTACGTTGGTGGCGGTATCTCCTCTCACACCTGGCTCAGTATAAGTGACTTCCAATACAACAAACTGAGGAAGCTCACAAGTAAGCGGCAGATTTTTCTCAGCGTGGAAAAGAATCTCTGCATCCATGCCTTCCTTCAACAATTGTGAATTTTCAATCATTTCCGGTTGGATCGAAATCTGATCATATGTTTCGTTGTCCATGAAGTTGAGCCCATTGTCATCTCCGTACAGGTACTGATACTTTCTTCTCTCTACTCGAACATCTTTGATCTTAGCGCTTCCGATAAAGGTGTTATCCACCACTTTACCATTGCTTAAGCTCTTCAATTTCGTACGTACAAAGGCACCACCTCTCGCCGGTTTAACGTGCTGAAATTCTGTAATAATCCAGATGTCATTATTATGCTCGATGCATAGGCCATTTCGAATGTCTGACGTATTTGCCATCCTTGCAATGAATTTAATGAATTAATGATTAACTATCATCAAAAAGAATCAAAGCTGCCTGAGGTTCATTACTCAAAGCCACTCAGATATACGTCTGGCAACGAAAAGCCTGCCATAGTACCAATGATGGATAATTTAACGGCACAAAAATACCAAAGAGATGCGAGACTTTTTAACCTGCACTTGCCCTATTTAGGCCCTGAGGGACAAATCACTACTGCTACTCGGATTCGCTTGGTAGGCCCATTTTAGATAGATCGAAGCCCAGGTAAATCCTCCGCCAAATGAGGCGAGTATCAGATTGTCGCCTCGTTTCAATCGTTCTTCATATTCCCAAAGGCAAAGCGGGATGGTTCCGGCTGTGGTATTCCCAAATTTGTGGATATTAAGCATCACTTTTTCTTCTTCCAGACCCATGCGATTCGCAGTAGCATCGATAATGCGCTTATTCGCCTGATGCGGCACCAACCATTGTACATCCTCGCCCGTCAAGCCATTTCGCTCCATGATTTCCGCAGAGACATCCGCCATGTTTTTTACCGCATGTTTGAATACATGCTTGCCCTCCTGATATACAAAATGCTCCTTGTGAGCCACCGTGCGGCGGCTAGGCGTTTTTATGGATCCTCCAGCTTTTTGATGGAGATGCTTGGCACCTGCTCCATCACTGCGCAAGATCACATCCTGAATACCAAGTGGTTCCGTACTTGGCTCCAGTAGTACCGCACCAGCTCCGTCCCCAAACAAGACACAGGTAGCTCGATCTTCATAATCCATGATAGACGACATCTTATCGGCCCCCACAACGATGGCCTTCTTACACTGGCCACTCTCGATAAATTTGCTAGCAGTGGATAGCGCATACAAAAAACCACTACAAGCAGCCGCAATGTCGAAACTCGGAATGTCCTTAATGCCAGTCTTATGACAAACAAGGTTCGCAGTCGCAGGAAAAACCATATCCGGTGTCACTGTAGCCACAATAAGCAAATCAATTTGGGATGGATCTGTATCCGTTTTTTTCAACAAGCCCTTCACCGCTGCCGCAGCCATATCAGAAGTGCCAAGCCCCTTAGTGCGCAGTATCCGACGTTCAGAAATACCTGTTCTCGACAGTATCCACTCATCGCTGGTATCTACCAGTTGCTCCAAAATCTTATTATTCAGCACAAACTCCGGCAAGTACCCCTGTACCCCGGTGATATGTGTGTAGATACGTTCCATATATAATGATCTGCTGGTTAGATGGTCAATATAAACAAAAAAATCTGCCCCATTGGGAGCAGATTCTTCATCTTTTCAACAAGCTTTTCCCCTAAGAAAACCTTGTGGATTCAATTATTTCGAGCGATAAGAATTACTCCTGATCAAAGCTCATAATCACCTTACCTTTATAATAGATATTGCCCTCATACTCATAGGCACGGTGCCACAAATGAGGCATACCTGTCGTCTGACAAATTGCAATTGTAGGCAATTTCGCCTTATCATGCGTACGACGCTTGTTTCTTCTTGTTTTTGAAATCTTACGCTTCGGATGTGCCATTTCTCACAAATTTATAACAGTAAATTATTTTTTCTTCTTTAGTTCCTCAAGGGCCTTCCATCGCGGATCCACTTTCGTCTCCTCATCAGCCAAATGACTGTTCAGATGCTTAAGCATATCCGGATTGCAAGTTGAATTACCCTCTTCATCCAGCGGATGTACCTTTCGATACGGAATACTAACCAAAATCAATTCGTACAAATCCTGAGCAATATTCAAATGATTCGTCGACAGATTAATGTACATAATGTCCGGTTCATCCACATCCGAGTCAGCCTCGCTATCATCCGCCTTCACAAGTATCTTATGCTCTCCCTCTATAAAAAGATCAAAAGTACTCAAACAACGATCACAGTCCGCTTTCACAGTCCCGTTGATACGAAAACTCAACTCAAAAAATGTTTCCCGCTTTTTGTCAAAGAGCAATTCCACACTCAAGTCCCCGCTTTGAACAGGAGAGGATTCAAACATAGCAAAAAACGTCTCGTCAATGCTATAGTTAAACTCATGCTCCCCCAGCTTTAATCCCGTAAAAGGGATCTCGTAATACTTCAGGGCTTTCATTGGAAAAAGCTAAAATGTTTGCAAAGATAGTAATAAATGAGGAGAATTCCCCACATTTTCCTCTTTGGAACTTCCAAATTGCCCAGAAAGTTCACTATCGCTACCCTAATCTTTTTCTTTATTTGGAGCAAAGCAGCATCACTCATGGCACTAACGTCCCGCTAT
>JAHDDV010000044.1 GCA_020629205.1 Chitinophagales bacterium
CTCACAGCCCGGAATACAATCGTCTGCATCAAGCGTGGAACAATCACATCCTATTGTATCCTGAATTGTAATCTCCACAAGCTGCGCAATCGAACAGCCTTCAAGACTAGCATCTTCAGCAGTAATCAGCACTTGATAGGTCCCTGCCGGAAGATCTACATAGAGGCCTTCTCCAGCGCTTCCATTGTAAGCCCATGAGAAAGAATAGATATCAGGATTCAATCCGGTCACTACCGGAGCACCCGGACAAAGTATCTGACCCTGAGGAAAATAAGTCTCCCAAATCGCCTGTTCTGACAAGACAAAACTGCCATGCGTAGATATCCAATATTGCAACTTTCCAATCTGCTGCGAACTGATATTAACGGGAATTTTATTATACCCATAATCCATTATATTATTAGAGATTTCTTCAGGATCATCACAAAAGATATACTGAAACTGATATTGCGGATCTGCATCCACGCCCCATATTCCTGCACCACAATTAAAATTGGGCGGAACATCCTGTATATAGGAATCGATATGAAATCCTCTCAACTGAAGACGCAATCCTACTTCATCCTCACCCTGTGTTCCGGCTTCCATAGCACAGGATTCCGGATCAGCCCCAAAATAGGTCAAAGGAAGTGAACTAAACCCAATCGACTCCGCCTGATCAACATAGCCTTGTAGACCCTCTCCGTACAATTCATAGACTGTGCTATTTGCCTCTCCTTGCGAATTTAGCACTGGACAACCTGTACAAGCACTCTCTGCTTCCGAAGCACAATCATCATATGCCTGCCCTTCAAGACTATTGCAATCCTGGGTGCAGATTGACAATCCGCCATCAGGCTTAAAGCCATAACTATGTCCTACTCCCATACTGTGCATGATCTCATGCAAGGCAATGGCCCCCGATTCAGTACCAGTCTTATTTTTTTGTCCCCGTAAATAAGAATCCTGATAAGCGGAAAAATTGCGATCCCCTGCAGGAAATAAATAGAGTTCCAACACTCCCGAAGCATTTAGATCGCCAGCCACATAATCGCTTCCCGCACTGGGATTGTTCACAGCAGAAAATTGACTCTGCCCATCATTATTCCAAAAATCTACACTCACCACCTTAAACTGAATTCCCGTCCGATTTGCATTCGGCACCGGGTGATTGGGATCATAAAATTGCGGGTACTCCGCCTCATTGCTTTTGTAAAACCAGCCATCATTGGTATTGAGCGGCTGATTGTTGGCCAGAATCCGATTGATTTCTGCTTCCAAATCATCCGCATAATCATAGCCAGAATATCCCTCCGGAAGGGTCCAGCCTGCATTTCCATCTTCGGTAAAGAACCCCGTCCCATTAGTATCATTGATAAAATGCAGTCCCAACTTCACGTATTGATAACAAACATCGGCATCGGTATCCAGCGGAAAACTCACCCCTCCACCCAGTACTTGATAGTCATCATCCCCCGGTTGCGGTTCCTGCCAGGAACAGTCAAATACCTGCCCTCGACAGAGCAGGCAAAACAAAAACAATACAGCACACATGTTAATGTACTTCATAACACATTAATTTTCTTGTGAAATAAAAGGGGATGCTGTTTGCGCTCAACAATTTGCAGAGCGCTATCACTACTAAAACGAAATCTGGAAAAAAGGTAAACACGCATTTGGGCCCGAACCTCCTCTATCCCACTGGCTTAGAGCAGCTTAGGATCTCAAAATAATTATTAACGTAAGTATCAAGTGCTTCTCTTTTTTATTTGGAGCCAAGCAGAATCACTCGTTGCAAGTGTTGACTGGCTATCCGTTGCAATGATGGCACTATGCAGCGGCTTCGCTGCTAGCCTCAGTCTGTCTCTTTTTGGAGCCAGCCTGAGGCTAGCGACTCAGGCGCTGCATAGCACCATCATTTCCACTTCTATCCAGGCTATGCATCACCGCCCGTGGCTCGTGGCGAGAAGCTCATAGCAAAGGCGATAGGGCTAACTGCCCTTTCGCCACGAGCCACAGGCGGTGAAAAATAGCCCTGATCGCAGCGGCTATGAGCGCCGATGATGCCGTGGCGAAAGCTTGCTGATAGTGGCTCGTAGCTTTGCGGAGAGACGCTAGCAGCAATGCTGTAGCAGGCAGCAGCGGTGCTCATAATAGCGAAGAGCAGGACGGGTATCGCCACGACCGAATGCTCTTGCGCTCCGAAAAATAATGTGTAGTTTTGGGGGTTTAGTGTCTAGTGTCTAGTGTCTAGTGTCTAGTGTCTAGTGTCTAGTGCCTAGTGCCTAGTGCCTAGTGCCTAGTGCCTAGTGTTTAGTATCTAGTGTTTAGTGTCTAGTGTCTAGTGTCTTACATTTAGCTTAACCATTTTTTACATATTACATGAAATTACTTAAGGAAGTCGAGCTGGCTGAGATTGTCGAATTGATCGGAGCGCAAGTGATAGGTGTGCGATCTGGTTTGGTGAATGGGATCAATGAGATACATAAAGTTGCCGCGGGAGATGTCACTTTTGCGGATCATCCAAAGTACTATCAAGCAGCAGTGGACTCGGCGGCGACTTATGTAATTGTAGACAATGCGGAGGGCATTGAGATACCAGATGGAAAGGCATTGTTGCTTGTGGAGCATCCTTTTGATGCTTTTAACACCTTGTCGGCGAAGTACTATGGGGAAGCAATGGATCGGGCTGAGAAGGCACAAATTCATGCGACTGCTCTGGTGCATCCGACTGCTTCTGTAGCGGAGGATGTCAGGATCGGGGCTCGAACAATTGTGCATGCCAATGTGAGTATTTGCGCTGGAGTGCATATTGGGGAAGATGTGGTGATACAGGCAAATTGTGTGATTGGCGGGGATGCATTTTACTATAAGAAGAAGGCAGATGGCTATGATCGTCTGCTTTCTACTGGGCGTGTGTTGATTGAAGATCGAGTGGAGATTGGAAGTTTGTGCAGCATTGATCGTGGGGTATCAGGGGATACAGTGATTGGTTATGGGACAAAATTGGATAGTCAGGTGCATGTGGCACATGGTTGTGTGATTGGTCGACATTGTTTGATTGCAGCTCAGGTGGGTATTGCAGGAAAGACGATTTTGGAAGATCATGTAACGCTTTGGGGGCAGGTTGGTGTGAATAAAGATCTGCGAATTGGAGAGGGGGCTGTGGTCTATGCGCAGTCTGGCGTGCCTAAGTCAATAGCTGGCGGTAAGGTATATTTCGGATCGCCTGTGAAGGAGGTTCGTACTGCTTTTCGGGAGTTGGCTGCTTTGGGACAGTTGCCGGATTTCCTTAGGGATAATCGAAGTAGGGGTAAGTAGGGCTGTTGATTGTTGATTGTTGATTGTTGATTGTTGATTGTTGATTGTTGATTGTTGATTAATATATGGTATTAGTAATTACTTACACACTCTATTTATCTCCTATTGCAGTAAAGGTCTTTTGACGATGAAACAGGAAGAGCATATTCTATCCCTACAAATAGTCCGATAAAAAAAGCCCTTAGTTTTCGTCAGAAAACCAAGGGCTTTTTCATCCCTAATCACATCAGTCATCAGTCATCAGTAAACAGTCATCTTACAGGGTTCGCTTGATTTCGACTTCTTCGAAGCCTTCAAGCACATCTCCAACTTTGATATCGTTGTAATTCTTGAGGGAGACACCGCATTCGAAGTTGTGCAGTACTTCCTTCACATCGTCTTTGAAACGTTTGAGAGAGGCGAGTTCTCCTGTGTGGGTAATGACTCCATCTCTCAGCAGACGCACTTTTGTATTTCTGGTGATACGTCCATCTACTACATAGCAACCGGCAATGGTACCGAACTTTGAGTTCTTGAAGATATCCCGCACCTCGACATTGCAGACGATCTTTTCTTCGATCGTTGGTTCGAGCATTCCTTCCATCGCCAATTTGATCTCTTCGATCGCATCGTAGATGATAGAGTAGGTACGAATTTCGATATTTTCCTTTTCGGCCAGCTTTCTTGCGCTGAGTGATGGACGGACGTTGAAGCCCATGATCACGGCGTCTGATGCTGTTGCGAGAAGAACGTCTGATTCCTTGATCTGTCCTACGGAACGGTGGATGATCTTCACAGCCACCTCTTCGGTAGAGAGGTTGAGTAGGGAATCGGAGAGTGCCTCGACGGAACCATCGAAATCCCCTTTCACGATCAGGTTGAGCTCTTTAAAGTTACCCAGCGCGAGACGTCGTCCGATTTCATCAAGCGTGATGTGCTTCATGGTACGAAGTCCTTGCTCCCGCATAATCTGCTCACGCTTGTTGGCGATGCCTTTGGCTTCCTGCTCCGTCTCCATTACATAGAACTTCTCCCCTGCTTGTGGAGCTCCATTGAGACCCAGGATCAAAACGGGAGTAGCAGGTCCGGCTTCTTTGACATTGCCACCTCTTTCGTTGAACATTGCCTTGACCTTACCGGAGTATTGACCGCAGACGAGGTTTTCTCCCACCTTCAGTGTACCGGCAGTGACCAGCACTGTAGCGACGTATCCACGGCCTTTATCAAGGGCAGCTTCCACTACCGTACCAACTGCTCTCTTGCTTGCATCTGCTTTAAGCTCCAGCATTTCTGCTTGTAGCAGGATCTTCTCCAGCAGCTCTTCGATGTTGAGTCCAGTCTTGGCTGAGATTTCCTGACACTGATATTCACCACCCCAGTCTTCGACTAGAATATTCATATCCGACAGTTCTTTTTTCACCACTTCTGGCTGCGCATTAGGCTTGTCAATCTTATTGATGGCAAACACGATCGGAACACCTGCTGCCTGGGCGTGACTGATGGCCTCTTTTGTTTGTGGCATCACATTATCATCCGCAGCAATTACAATCACGGCGACATCAGTCAACTTTGCCCCCCTTGCCCTCATGGCGGTAAAGGCCTCGTGACCAGGAGTATCGAGGAAAGTAATGGATTTGTTGTCCTCCGTTCGTACTTCGTATGCCCCGATGTGCTGGGTGATCCCCCCGACTTCGCCGGCCACTACGTTAGCCTTTCTAATGTGGTCAAGCAAGGAGGTCTTACCGTGATCGACGTGACCCATGATGGTTACAATCGGAGCGCGTGAAACCATTGCATCTTCATCGTCTTCTTCCTCCAGCACTTCTTCGACCTCGGTAACGTTGATAAACTCTACTTCGTGACCGTATTCGCTTGATACCAGCTCGATCACTTCAGCATCGAGACGCTGGTTGATAGAAACGATTACCCCAAGTGACATACATTTGGAAATGACTTCTGTCACACTTACATCAAGGATGGTTGCCAGCTCACTTACCGATATAAACTCGGTTAGCTGTAGCTTATCGTCTGTTACATTTTCAGACTCTCTGGCAGCGGCCTTTTCTTTTTTGAGCTTTTTGTAGCGAGCTTTCTGCCCCTTTCCGGAACCCTGCCCACTCAGCTTGGCCATTGTTGCCTTGATCTTATCCTGAATTTCCTTTTCGGATAGTTCCGGTTTTGGGGTATTGGTTTTCTTTCGGCCACGGCCTTTGCCAGCGGCATTTCGATTGCCAGCTCCTCGATTAGCACCGCCTTGTAGTGGTCTACCACCTGGCGTGGCCGTACGACCTGCCTTATTTGGAATCTTCTTACGTTTTCTACGTTTGCGTTCTTCCTCCTTCTTTTTCTCTTTCTCTTTCTTGCTTGGTTCGACGGGCAGTTCGATTTTACCCACTACTTTTACTCCTTCGAGCGTTACTTTTTCGCGCTTCCGAACATTCTCTTCAGGCACAGGCTCGTTGGAGATGATTTTCGGTTCTGAATCTTCCGGTTTTACATCTGGCTTCTCCTCTTTTTTTGCATCCGGCTTTTCTTCAGCTGGCTTTTCCTCCACCTTTTGCTTCTTCTCCTTCGGCTCCTTCCTGGCCTTTGGCTTGGCTGGCTTTGGCTGCTCTTCTTTCTTCAGCTCTTTTTTCGGCTCCTCTTTAGCTACAGGTGCAGGCTCAGTCTCCTCGACTACCGGAGGAGCTTCTTCTACCTTGGGGGCTTCGACCGGTTTTTCCTCAGGTTGCGGTTCTGGCTCCGATGCAGGCTCAGCTTCCAACTTTGTCTCTTCGGCTTTGACTTCCTCAACTGGCTCTGGTTCCGGAGCAACCTCGACAACAGGCTGCTCGGTTTTCTCTTCGACCGGCTTTTCTGGCTCCGTAGTAGTTGGGACTGCTTCCAATTCGGCTGGAGACAAAGGAGTTTCCACCTCAACGGCATCATCATCCTTGGCTGACTTGTCCTTACCAGACTTTAGATCCAATGTGGGTATAGGATCCTTACCTTCCGAAGTAGTGTTCAGCAGTGTTTCCGTCAGCTCGTCGAAATTTCTACCTTTCTCAACAGGCGCCTTTTGCTCCACTGGTGGTGGTACAATTGGCTGTTCTTCTTCCTTACGAACCCCAATGGTGATTTGTTCCGACTTCTTCTTGATCGCAAGATCAGTGCTAAATTCATTCATGAGATGCGTGTGCATTTCTTCGGTGATTTTAGCATTTGGATTCTTGGAGACCTCATAGCCGTTTTCGAGTAGGTTTTCTGCAATAGTTTCCCACCCAGTGTTAAGCTTACTTGCCACTCTAGCCAGCCTGTAGGTCTTTTTTTCGGTTTCTGCCATGTACAATTTTGATGTGACGTTGCACGTCAAGCGCTAAACGAAGTTAGCTAAATTTAATAAATCTATATTTCAGAAGGTCGATTCAATCCAAATCGGACAAAAAACTTGGTTTATCCAGTAGTTCAAGGCTTGTCGGACCCTATCTACAATAATGCCCAAGCTGCCTTAGGCTTCCTTGTCCTCGCTATTAGATTTTTCCTCGTCCTCAGTATTTTCTACGCTCTCTTCAGTTGCAACTTCTTCAGTCTCTGTCTTTTCTGCTTCTTCACTGGCTGCTCCTTCAGCCACCTCTTGCTCGCTGCTTTCTGCAGTTTTTTCTGCATCAGTAGACTCTTCTGCGGATGATGCTTCTTCGGCATCTTCTGTCTTTACCGCTTCTGTGCCTGCTTCAGCAGCAGTCTCTTCAGTCACTTCTGCTGTGGTTTCCTCAGTATCGGTACCATCAGTGGCTCCATCCTTCTCTGCAGCCGGTGCTGCTGCAGCTGTTGGAGCAGCAGGCTCTTCCTTTGTGCTCGAAGCAACAGGATTGTCATCTGCAGATGGCTTGACAGCAATCTTTGCTTTTCCAGCAGCTTCTTCTTCCTTTCTTGCTTCCTCAAATTCCTCTCTAAGGATTCTTCTGACATCCCGAATGGTTTCTTCTTCAAGATCAGAGCGTCTTTCCAGCTCCTCGAAGCTCAACTCCAGAACACTCAATGCGGTATCGCAGCCGATATTTTGCAAACGCTCAACGATCCATGGTTCGATAACATCGTCAAATTCTGCCAACTCGATATCGAAGTCTTGTTCTTCAATATCTCTATAGACGTCAATTTTGTATCCAGTCAATCGGCTGGCCAAATTGATATTATGTCCTCCACGTCCAATGGCCAGAGAAACCTGATCTGGTTTCAAGTAGACAGCTACGCGCATTCTATCATCATCAATTTCCATCGATGAAATTCGTGCAGGCGTAAGGGATCGCTGAATCAACAGACTTGTATTGTTGGTGAAGTTTATGATATCGATGTTTTCATTTCTGAGCTCTCGACTGATTCCAGAAATTCTGGATCCCTTCATACCAACACAAGCGCCTACAGGATCTACTCTATCGTCATAAGATTCTACGGCAACCTTAGCTCTTTCGCCTGGCTCCCGTTCAATCTTCTTAATGGTAATCAAACCATCAAAAATCTCAGGTACTTCCAATTCCATCAGTTTGGCCAGGAAGTCCTTGTCCGTTCTTGAAAGTATAATTCTGGGATTATTGTTCTTGTTTACTACATCTTTTACCAAGGCACGAACGGTATCCCCTTTCTTGAAACGGTCTTTATGTGAAATAGTCTCCCTACGAGGAAGAATCAATTCATTTCCTTCGTCATCCAACAGCAATAGTTCCTTCTTCCAAATCTGGTACACCTCTGCTGTTACGATCTCCCCGACTCTTTGAGAATACTTCTGATAAAGCTCATCCTTCTCAAGTTCGAGAATTTTAGAAATCAGCGTTTGTCTTGCTGCCAGCACAGCTCTTCGACCAAAGGTCTTGAGCGTAATAGCCTCATACAAATCCTCTCCCAATTCAAAATCAGGCTCCTGCTTAATGGCTTGTGAATACGCCACTTCGGCCAGATCATCCAGTACTTCACCATCGGGAACGATGGTTCTCTTGTGCCAGATTTCAAGATCGCCCTTGTCTGTGTTCACAATGATGTCGAAGTTCTCTGTATCCTTTGTATTGAACTTCTTCTTAATCATTGTCCGAAAAACCTCCTCCAGCACCCTCATCATAGTGGGGCGGTCGATATTTTTGAATTCCTTAAACTCGGAAAAGGATTCAACGAGATTTAGACTGTGCATAATGCTACTTTAAAATGTAATTTTTCGTTTTGCGACCTTCATATCCTCAAATGCAATATTGACCAGTCGCAGCTCAATATCTTTTTTCTTCTTACCGATCTTGACTGCTATTTCCAAGGTCACCTCTTCGTCGTTCACCTCTTTCAAAAGGCCTTCTTTTCTGGTGCCGTCCTTGAGCAGAATATCCAGTTGCCTTCCAATGTACTTTTTGTACTGGCGCATTACTTTGATCGGATTGGTCATGCCTGGGGAAGAAACCTCCAACAAATAGTTGTCTCTAACGTAGCCACCACTCTCCAAGGCCTCTTCCAGAAATCTACTGACCTCCACGCATTTATCGATCTGGATATTGGTATCTCCATCGATATAGACCTCAAACCTATTGGCCTTGCTCACTACGTCTACCAGAAAGTATTCGGTATCCTTAAAGTGATTCTCTAACAGCTCTTCTATCTTTTCTTCAGTTGTCATAATAAAAAAAGGGGCATTATTAGCCCCTCTTTGCGTTTTGTAATTTGATCAATACACAAGGGAGATCGTTGATCTCCCACTTTGCTAATATTTGTTCAATTACCTTACACTCCACATAGTTTCGAGGGATTAAATAAAACAAAACCCTTTGCTAGAACAAAGGGTTTTGCTTAGTTGGCCGACTAGGGCTCGAACCTAGACTCTTCTGGACCAAAACCAGACGTGTTGCCAGTTACACCATCGGCCAATTTTCTAACGCCGCACAAAGATACTATGCAAAACGCTAAATTGCTAAAATAGTTTCAAAAATATCACGGAAAATTACCGCTAATTCGGTTTAAAAAGGTCAGATCGGTATATATGATCCAACATTGGGATAAACTCCAGATTATCAACGGTCTTTCCCTCTTTGGCCACATCAATTCTAATCAGTTGGAAAATCTCCCCATCTGTATTCCACCGAAAGATCACTCCAAACTCCTTGGAGACCAGAGCGTATTCGCCAATTCCTGTGTTCTTATTGTGTTGATTGGTGATAAAGACCTTGTGAATCTCTCTGGTCCTTCCCCGAAATGGGA
The DNA here is from genome assembly GCA_020629205.1 of Chitinophagales bacterium. Taxonomy (GTDB): domain Bacteria; phylum Bacteroidota; class Bacteroidia; order Chitinophagales; family UBA2359; genus JAHDDV01. Next base: position 9,487 of record JAHDDV010000044.1, read on the forward strand.
TAGAAACGGTACTGCTCTTTCTGATGTAATTCTCCCCCAGTGACCACTCATCTGTGGCATGCGGCTTGAACTTGGGTACCATGGAGTAAATCAATGAATCTGTCTCTCGACAGTGATAGCTGGCACATCGTACATTTGAGTAGGTAAATGATGCTCTATCATTTCCAAAGTAGTACATGGTGTCTAGCAATACATCAGAAGAGCCCGGTCTGGTTACGTCCTGCCAGTACCTGACCTCGTATATAGCATCTGGAATCCACTCTGGCTCAGGTTCTACTGCAGGAGCGCCGCCTTGTTGAGCGAAAGATGACAGAGAAGCCATCAAAAGTATTATCAATAGTGACAGGAAGTTGAGTTGTTTCATTTTCGCAATTTTGTGCCTAAAATTAGTGATAATTTTCCATCCGCAGGACCAGCAGGAGGCTAAATTCCCAGCACCAATACAGGTCATTGAATTGCTGAAGTGTCTACCAGACTCTTATAAGTCTTGTTGAAGTTCGGTTCCAGAAATTGTGGGGTAGAGTACACCACATCACTTTCAGACAATCGCACAAATGAGGTCGGCTGCTGCTTAGGGACTTGCGAAGTGCCACTTGGTTTACCCATATTGATGGAAATCTTGCCAATTACTATATCCAGCAAGGTGACTTCGCCATTCATAAAGCGAGCTCTTGTACCAGCATCACCTACCTTGTACTCTTCCCATTTATCAGGGTTCCGGCTTACCACGCGATCAGCTTTTAACATGGCCATCTGTCTTAGCATTCCATCCACCTGACCAGACATTACCGGTTTTGGGGATTCGGTGGCTGAACTAATCACCCATCCGCCATCCGCGCGGCTAAATTTTATTTCTTCAAAATTATTGACCTTGCTATTGACCAGAATAGCTGTCACGGCGGCGGTGTCTAGCTCTGCAAAATTCGGTTTGAAAGTACGTGTACTTGCCTTCTCACCCTGCAAAGCAAAATACGCGGCAACAGCCAGCAAGATCGCCAGGGCAAACAGCAATAGGTTTGTAAGCTTCATGAGCAGTATTTGTTTAGGAGTAATCTTCTTGCATCCAGTTTCTACGCTTACGTCTATTGTTGCTATAGCGCAGTATACCATACAAAACGATCAAGGCAATCGGCAAGGCAAAGTTTGCCATCTTGATCATCTGACGTTTACCATCTGTCAATTCCTTTTCGATTGGTCTGGACATAATGGTCTTGGTTCTAAGTTCATTTAGGCCGGTCTCCCCAGATACAAAATCCACCGCATTGGCAAATAGGCTGAGGTTATCTGGTTTTTGTCCTTGAGCTTGCTGTCCTGCGCCATTGATTACGAAGTCCCCGTCACCAAAGACAACGATTCGTTTTGGAAGTGCTGGATCGGTCATATCTTCCAGCACCCCGCCCATCGTTAGGTTGCGTTGACGAAAGTCGGCAGAAGTCCATTGTTTGTCAATATCAAAAGATATGGGTGGGCTTTGCGTATCTGCATTTCCGGAGCTGCGTACCAAAGAAGTAAACTGTTGGGCTTCATCCTGCTTTGCAAATGCTACTGTACTGGCAAAGATAAAGGACACATCCTCCAAACCAGAAGTGATGGGGTGATCAGCAAAATTGGTAATCTCCGGCAGGTAAGGAAATTTAATTGGTCTGGGAATGGAGAATACGCCCATGTTTTGTTGTACTGTGATATTACCACACTTTGCATCGATGACCAGATTTTCATCTACCAAAATACCCTTTTGAGCAAGCCAGGTTTCCAGACCAGTTGACTGAGGAGCTACCAGACCTTGCTGCAATTGCACATCCATTCTATTGAGGGCAATTGCAATTCCCTTTCCCTGGGTGTAGAAGTTCTCCAGATTGCTAAGCTCTGCTACAGAAAACGAATCCTTTGGTGCAATGATCACCAGCGATTGAAAAGCATTCAAGGCTTCGGCATTATTGAGATCGGCGCTCTCGGTTAAGTACAGGATATCCATCAATTCCTTAAACTGCTGCAACTCTCCTATCCCTGGTTCTCCATGTCCTTGGACAAGCCCAATCTTAGGTTTGTCAGTAATGGCTATCTTCTTGATGGCTGAAGAAAGGGAGTATTCCATAGCTGCCCCAGGCTGAATAACGGGAATAACTTCTTTCTCGTCCCCAAACTTTAGAACAGCTCCAAGGTAGGCTCGCTTTTGTGTAATCTGATCCCGTTCACGGGCTTGTACGGAGATCGGCATAATACCTTCCTGTTGCACTTCCCTTTCTTTCTCCTGGCTGACATTGGGATTGATAAACTGGTATTCAATGTTTCCTCCGGATCTGTTCTTATATTCGATCAACAGATCCTCAAAGTCTTGTCGCGACTTATCAATCTGAGTTGGCATGTCTTCTGAAAAGTATGCATCGATCGTCACTGGATCGTTCAAATCTGAGAGAATGGTTTTGGTAGCATCGCTCAAGGTGTATCGGTTATCGGCAGTGAAGTCGAGTCGAAAAAACCATTTTGATGCTACAAAATTGAGCAATACCAGTACTGCCAGTACAAGGAGTATTCGTAGTCTGTTTGAATTCTTGCTTGCCATTGATATAAGTTATTAGCCACATAGTGGTTTGAGCAGAAGTCTGGAAGCCAATGTGGCTCCAGATATATCGCTAATCTGATATTTTTCGTCTTGAAAGTACTGCTTCCGTGGAAAGCAGGCAGAAGCCGATAATGGATAAAAAGTAGATGATGTCTTTACTATCGATCACTCCCCTTGCAATGGAGCTATAATGCGTCAATATGCTCAGATAATCAAACACTTTCGATATTGCACCTGAAGTGTAGGCGGATAGCATAGAGAATATAAACAGGAATACAATCCCCACAATAATCGTCAACAAAAACGCCACTATTTGATTGTCGGTAAGGCTGCTGCAGAGGATGCCAATCGCAGCATAAGTAGAACCGACTAGCAACAATCCGAGATAACCGCATAGGACCGCTCCATGATCTACCGGCCCCAACCAGGCCACTGTAATGTAGTAGGGCAGGCTACAGATCAGCGCCACCAGGATCAAGCTGACACAGGCCATAAACTTGCCCATAACGACCTGCCAGTCCGTCACTGGTTTGGTTAATAGCAACTCCAATGTTCCGGTTTTGGTCTCTTCTGAAAACAACTTCATACTAAGGGCTGCAATGAAGATCCAAAGCAAAACTACTGCTGCACCAAAGAAGGGGGCAATCGAAGCCTGGCCACTGAAGAAGACGTCCCTACCGAAAAAGCCTCCGTATAGCCATGTAAAAAAGCCACATAAAGCAAGGAATCCTCCCAGCAACATGTAGGCAATCATGGAATCATAAAAGGTGCTCAGCTCGCGCCTCGCAATCGTTAATATGGCTGACATGAAAATTTAGATTTTTTGATTGTAAAAAGAGACTTGTACTCTGGGAGCTAGTTCTCTATGGTTACATTTCGGAAGACATCTTCCAGATCCCGCTCTATCGGAGTCATTTCGGTCAAGACCCAATTGTTGTCTACACAAAGTCGAAATATGTCTCTTCGTGAGGACTGTTCGAATTGACTTTCTACACTGAAACAACCATTGGGCAGCAAATCTACCGATGCAACTGAAGTAAGTTCCCGGAGTCGTGAAAATACCTCATCCCCAATGGCATCTTCAATGCGCACCTGGCTGATTTCTTGCCCACTGGCCTCTTTTCTCAATTGCTCGGGCGTACCTTCTGCAACGATACTACCATTATTGATAATGATGATGCGATCGCAGGTTGCTTCCACTTCAGGTAAGATATGCGTGCTGAGAATCACCGTTTTCTGAGAACCGATATGCTTGATCAACTCCCGAATTTCCACGATCTGATTGGGATCCAGCCCCGTTGTTGGTTCATCCAGAATCAGTACTTCAGGATCATGTATTAGCGCCTGCGCCAATCCTACCCTTTGCCTGTATCCTTTCGACAATTCTCCAATTTTTTTGTGCTTTTCTTTGTTGAGTCCACAGACCTTGATCATCTCTCGAATGCGGTCTTTCGTTTGTGCTTTCTTGACTCCCTGAATCGTAGCCGCAAATCGCAGGTAATCGATCACGGCCATGTCCAGATACAGCGGATTATGCTCTGGTAAGTAGCCGATGGATTGTTTGATCATTTGCTGGTCATTGCGGACCGAATAACCACCTACCAAAACATCGCCATCCGAGGGGCTCAGATAGCAGGTGATGATCTTCATTGTAGTGGTCTTGCCTGCCCCGTTAGGCCCAAGAAAGCCCAGAATTTCCCCAGTGGATACATTGAAGGACAAGGCATCAACTGCCTTTTGATCACCGTATTTCTTGGTCAGATTCTTTACCTGTATGTCCATAAATTTCGCATTTTGCCTTGCTCATTCTACGATATATTCTCTCTGCGCAACATTTGCCCTACCCTTCCAGTGGATTGTTCTCCTCTGGGAAGAGCAGCGCAAAATTAAAAAGCAAGAGAAAAAAAATCAAGGGCAAAATATGTTAAGAGAATTTAAGTTGATTGCCCTCAAAATTGGCCAATTAGCGCCAGCCAAGATATGAAAAAACAGTCACAAGTATGCACATTTTGCATCAGGTTCAGTATGGCCTTGCAGGGTTTGAAAAAAACTAAATTAATGGCTATCTTTTGAAGCTATTTCTTGGAAAACACAGGCTTGCAGGCACTTAAAGCAGAAATATAACAAAGCCTGCATGGTACAATACGCTCCAATTATCTCTAAGAGTGGCATGATTTGTGATATACATAACACTAAGCAACAAACAAAACTCATTTATGCAACGACTATTAACCATTCTCTTATTACTGTTCACGATGACCCAGTTTGGTTGGGCTCAGGATCGCACCATAAGTGGTAAGGTCACTGATGCTGAGACCGGAGAAGGGCTCATCAGTGTACAGATCAAGGTCAAGGACTCCGACGTGGGTACCCTTACCGACTTTGATGGAAACTACACGCTGCCAGGCTTGTCTGATGGCGACATCGTAGTATTCAAGTATGTTGGATTTGACGAACAGGAGGTTACGGTAGGCTCAGGTGGGCAAATGAACATCAAAATGGCCACTTCCGCTGTTTCCCTTAATCAGGTTGTCGTGAGTGCATCGAGGCGGAAAGAAAAAGTCCTCGACGCTCCAGCATCGATCTCCCTGATCGACGCCAGCGCAATTGAAAACAAAGTCTCGGTATCCACAACTGATCAGTTGAAAGGTACTTCTGGGGTGGACATTATCAAAAGTGGATTGAACAGTGGGGCCGTGGTGGTTCGTGGTTTCAACAACATCTTTGGTGGTTCTCTGCTTTCTCTGGTAGACAACAGAATTGCCCGTGTACCTTCCTTGCGTGTAAACGCTTATCAGATGATTCCAAGCAATGACGATGATATCGCCAGAATGGAAATCCTAAGAGGTCCGGCTTCGGCGCTTTATGGTCCAAATGTGGCCAATGGGGTAATGCACATTATCACGAAGTCTCCTTTGGATGTACAAGAAACAAAGGTAAGCTTCGGAGTAGGTTTCCGATCAAAAATTGACGGTGAAGTACCCTTTGTCTGGGACGAAAACTCTGGTTCGGATGTACCCTATACTCCTGTCTTCGACAACGATGGCATGGGCGATCGAATGGTTTTGCAATCGACACTTCGTCATGCTGGCAAACTGCCGATGAAAAATGAAGATGGACTTCAGATCGGCTACAAGATCTCTGGTACCTGGTTTAATGGAGATGACTGGAAGTACAATGATCCTTTCGAGCCAACTGAGATCGTAAGGTCGCTGGCTACGAGCACAGGTGAGATTCCCCTTGATGCAGATGGAAATATTACTGCTCAGGATTCATTAGGCAATTACCTTCCTGGCGACACCATCGACAATCGCAGAATTTACGATATTAAAAAGTACTCTTTGGATGGAAGATTGGACTTCCGTTTCAATAGAGATACTGAGCTGATCCTGGCAGCCGGATACAATAACGCTGCGAATGTGGAATTGACTGGTATTGGTGCAGCCATCTCGAAGGGCTGGGCTTATACTTATCAGCAAGCAAGATTTAGATATAAGGATCTATTCCTACAGGCCTTTGTAAATACAAGTGATGCAGGAGACGAAACTTTCCTCTTACGCTCCGGTAACGCGACCCGAGATAACTCAAAGCTATGGGTAGCTCAAATCCAGCACAGCTACGAACCAATGCCAAGAATGAACTTCATCTATGGAATCGACGCACTTTGGACCCGACCTGATACCAAGAATACTATTAACGGTCGATTCGACTCTGATGATGATATCAATGAATACGGTGTCTACGTACAGGGTGACTACAGCATTACACCGCAACTTGATATACTAGGTGCTATCCGTGCAGATTACCACAACTATGTAGACGATGTGTTCCTCTCACCAAGAGCAGCAATCGTCTATAAGCCAAGTTACAAACACAATTTCCGTTTGACCTATAACAGAGCCTTTGGCTCTCCTTCATCAAACAACCTATTTCTGGATATTCTTCAGTTGAGATACCCAACAGGACAGCAGATTCGTGCGCAGGGTAATCAAGGCGGATTCGATTATTCAATTGTAGAAAATCCGTTTAGAGAAAATGCCATGCTGCCTCAGTTCAGAACAAGCCTAGCTGGTACTGATGTCAATCAATATTACCATGTAGGTGATAACAGTGTGAACAACGAAGCCTGGGCCACAATGGTAGGCGTGGTCGCTCAAGGATTTATCGAGCAGGCTCCTACTCTGGCTTCATTGATACCAGGTATTGTCGACCTCATCATCCCTCAGGATGTAACTGGAATCGGACATGTCGTAAGAGATGTTAACCTGACCACAGGTGCGTACGAAGAATCAGATTGGGAAAATCTGCAGGATGTAGGATCAATAAAGAACACCGTTACCAAGACTTATGAGATTGGATACAAAGGAATTCTTTCAGAGAAGTTGTTCGTTACAGTAGACGTTTATCGCTCAGACATGAAGGATTTCGTGAGTCCAATTACTTCTGTATCTCCTGCGGTACTTTTCGACCCAGCAGATATTCAGTCGCAGCTTATTCCACAGGTAGTAGAAAATTACGAAGGTCTACCTGATTTCCTAAAAGATCAACTAAATGGATTGCTAGATGGAAATACAGACTATGGTGATGGCACAATGAATGGTACTGGCTCTGATGAAATGGCCGTGATTGTAGCAGGTGCTACAGGACAATTGCCACTAGGAACTATTACGCCTGCAGAAGCAGATGGTGATGCACTATTGGTATCCTACAAAAACATTGGTGATATCAGCATCATGGGTGCTGATCTGGGTATCAACTACTACGCTACTGATCAATTGAAGCTAAACTTCAATACTTCATGGGTAGACAAAGATTCTATCCAGGTAGATGGAGCGCAGTTTGGATATATCGCATTGAATGCACCTAAATTCAAAACAGCACTTGGGGCAACCTATAGCCTGCCGGATGTAGGGGTAGATCTAGGTGTGAGATGGCGTTACCAGGATGGCTATCCAGCCAACTCAGGTGCCTATGTAGGTCATGTCAACGCGATTCACGATATGGATGTGGATGTATCCTGGAGACCAAACTTCTACAAGAATCTTCAGCTATCCTCGTCAATCTCGAACCTATACAACAATGAACAGCAGCACTTTGTGGGGACACCGCTCATAGGAAGGCTGGTCATGTTTAGGGTAGCCCATACCTTCTAGCTCAAGAGGCATAAATGAATAATATTCAAAGCCCTGCAATATGTATATTGCAGGGCTTTTTCTTTTATGCCACTCATCTACCCGAATTTGCGAACCTTTTTGTATTATATCGGTTGGATCATTGGAAGAGAACAAAACACATCACTATGCTATTCGTAACCCAGGACGGATCGCACTCGTTATTTTCTGCACGTATTGGCGAGGCTTACCACAGTCGTCACGGAGCTATACAGGAGTCGCTGCATGTCTTCATCGAGAAAGGTCTGAAGCCTAAGATGGCCAGGCAAAACAGGATCAAGATTCTAGAGATCGGACTCGGTACAGGACTGAATGCCTTGCTTACGCTGCTGGAAGCCGACAAGGCCTCCACGCACATTGATTATCATGCCATTGAGGCTTACCCCATCACCATCGATCAAGCCAGGTCGCTCAACTATTTGCAGTTGCTCGATGTCCCGGATTACGCTAGTCACTTCCTACAGATGCACCTTTCCCCCTGGGAGGTCCCTGTCCAATATACCGAGCATTTCAGCCTGCACAAACATGCCTGCCAGATCGAAGACTTCGCGGCGGAGGAGTCCTTTGACCTCATCTACTTTGATGCCTTCGCCCCTCAGGCACAGCCGGAATTATGGACGCTGGAGATATTTCAAAAGATGTATGGGCTCTGTCGAAAAGAGGCCATACTGGTCACCTATTGCGCCAAGGGAGATGTTCGCCGTGACATGCTCAAAGCGGGCTTCTCTGTAGAGAAAGTTCCCGGCCCTCCCGGCAAGCGGGAAATGCTTCGCGCCATCCGTACCTAAAAATACCATCCTGTGATAAAGCACTACACCGATATCCGCGTACAAGGTTTCCACATCGATGTCAACGGCCATGTAAACAATGCCCGATATCTGGAATTTATGGAGACTGCCCGATGGGAGTACCTGCAAAAGTACTTCGACTATGCCTTCTTCGAGGAGCAGGGATGGAACTTCGTGATCGTCCGAATCAATATCCGATACAAGCGCGCCAGCCTGCTCAATGAGGAGCTGGAGGTCGAGACCTACATCAAAGAAATCGGCGACCGGATTGTCACGATGATGCAGACCATTCGCTTGAAAGGCACCAAGCTGATCGCTTCGAGGGCGGAGGTTTCCTGGGTGCTGTATGATCAAAAATCGGAGAAGAGTGTGAAGCTGAGTCCGGACTTGTTGAAGCATTTCAAACTACATGATTATCAGGTAGATGATGCTTCTGAGGAGCAAATAGAAGTCGAGTAATTCCAGCTATTGATATCGTAATTCGCTTCACAAACGGAACTTAACAAAGGCCTGCAAACATTGTAATAGTGTAACAAATCACTATTATACATGAGCCTTATTAGAGTTATCCTAAGTATTGTTTTTCCGCCACTTGCAGTCGTTGATAAGGGCTGCGGTTCTTTCCTAATTGTTTTTGTGCTTACCCTTTGCGGCTGGATTCCGGGTGTGATTGGGGCGCTTGTGATCCTCAACCAAGTATCGCTCAATGAACGAAGAATCTCATAAAGGCCAGTGCTTCACAGCAGGAACTATGCTCAGCAGGAAAATCCTAAAACCCTGCTGAGCAAGTCTCTCATCGTTCGAAGACTTTTTCTTTGGAGCTAAACGGATTCGGCCGTAGCAAGAACCTACCTGCTGTCCGTTCCAATGCTGGCACCCCGCAGTCGCTTCGTGTATCTGCTGCATCGGTCTGCTCGTTCCTCACAGCCCCCTGCAGCAGCACACTCAGTCGCCTGCAGGGCACCATCATTTCCTCTTCCATCAGGGCTATGCATCACCGCCCGTCTATCGCGCTGGCTTTTTTTCCGGACTGCATTTAGTGGAAAGACTTATGGCAACAAAAAGCCCCGAGCAGCAATAACAGAGAAATAGAAGAAAAAAAAGACGATAATTTGCATGTTAAGCTTGACAGTTAAGAATTCTTGATCTACCTTAGAGGCAAATAACTGACATGAGAACGCCCATCAAGTACTTTGTCTCCTATGCTCGAAAGCATTATGCGCAAACGGAGACTTTCCTCAGTGACCTACAAGATCACCTCGGCATGGACCCCGACTATGCGTATAGCTCCTGGAAGGACAACATGATTCCTGTGGGCGAAAACTGGCACGAGCAGATTCAGTCGGCTATCAAAGACTGCGACTTTGGATTATTGATACTCAGTCCTGCCTTCTTTAGTAGTGGATACATCCTGCAGCAAGAACTCGCCAGATTCCTGAAGAAAGGCAAGATCATCAAGAAATTCGCCCCAGTGGGTTTGGTGTCCTTCAAGCTATCTGCCGATCTCAAAGGGCTAAATCAGTTTCAGATATTCCTAAAGCAGCAATCTGACGGCAGCAAGAGATTCTACGACAAGATGCACACACGCTCCCTGAAGAATGAATTTGCCCAGGAATTTTCTGCCCATCTGAACCACAAACTACGAATTGGGAATCAATAACTGTCTGATTTTGACGCCGCAAGAAATGATTTTGACGAGGCATTTTCTGACAGCAGCCTTGTTGGCTGGTGGAGAAAAATAACGATGGATAAATCATTTCCAGCAAGTCAAAATGGGCTTTATTGATTCTCTATCCCTAAAACAAGTACTATAGGCTGAAGCCAGCACAAATGGCAGTAGAGACAAGCACAAGTCCAGCGGCCAGGTGAAGCAGTTTTCCAAAACCCATTTCATTTGCAAGATTCCAATCCCCTTCAAGGAGCCAAGACATCAATACCGATCCTTATGCAATTACTAAGTAAATCTGAAGCAAAAGCTTTCCTAAAAAAGTACAAGCAGCTACTTGATAAAAAGTCAAAAAACCTAAGCTATCTGGAGCAAATCATAGACCTAATGCCCCCCAATGGCAAGGCAAACCTCACTGAGGTAGAACAGAGGGTTTTTGCAAAGATCGGTAGCCCAAGCAGCGCCATTACTTCGATGAAAAAGGAAATAGAAAACAATGCCAAATCCTTTGAACTTGCTATCGAGATCCTGCGAGATAGTAAAGGCAAGAAAGCAAAAGACAAGACCATATACCTCAAAGGCATTGCCCAGACAAAACACCTAAAAATCGTCGAGTCCGTAAAAGCTGCAGCAAACCTACCTAAGCAACAAATACAACCCAACCTGAAGCCACTAAAGGAGCAATGCAATGTCCTGTTTTGCTATGCGGCAAAGAACCAAAGCAAAGCAAGCAAGTTTATCGACTCCTGCAAAGATCAGCTGCAGATGTCCCGTGACTTTTCTTTTGTGTTTAAGGATTTTCAGCACCCCGTCTTGATGGGCGACATAAAGGAAGAGCTTGATCAACGGCTTGAAGGGGCAGACCTGATCATTTTGCTCTGCAGCGCAGGACTTGTTTCTGACCAGTATCTGCGTGAGCACTTCTTTGGCCTTGATGAAAACTGGACTCAGCCAATCCTGAATACGGAGCATAAGATTGTCTGTGTTGCGCTAGAGGGCACTAGTGGAAGATTTCCCGGATGGCTCGGCAAAAAGAGTCCCTTCAAGCTGGATGGAAAAGCCTATGGGAAGTTTCGAAGCAGCGAAAGACAGCTTGCTTTTGTGCAAGCATTTGTTGAGCAGCTGCTACCAGAGCTACCAAATAGCACTCCCCTACAGACAGTTAACTCCAAAGCAAAAAAAGCTGCCTGGAACAGTGTACAGAATACTGACCTATCTAGCTCAAAGGCCCTTATTCCCACCAAAATCAGAAGACAAAAGAACCCTGCGCAAATTGACAAATTATCGCGACAGCGCATCTGTGAGCGAATAAAAGAGGAAGGCAGGCCAATTTCGCCAGAAGAACTGGACATCCTACTGAAAGAGCCTGAAGCATTTATAGAACAATACGGGCACCTCTTGAAACCCGGTGAAGTGGAGAGTGCAGGAAATGAAAGTACTGAGGAAGCTATTCCCTATCTGCAAGAGTGGCTGGAACAGGAGGATAAGAGACTCTTCGCACTGCTAGGAGAATACGGAATGGGCAAGACCTTCACCTGCAAAATGCTGGTACAAAGACAGGCACAGGCCTACCTTCAGGATGAGTCGCCATTCCTCCCACTCTACTTCGATCTCAAAGACTTTGACCCTGCATTGATAAAAGGTAAAAACTTTACTGTATGGGATGTGATAGAGAGCGTACATGCACTCAGTCCAGATGCCACAGCTATCGAACCGATCCCTCTGGAGGATCTAAAAGCGCTTTGGAGAACGGAAGCTACGCTGATCGTTTTTGATGGACTTGACGAAGTGACCACTCATCTGGGATCCAACAAGAAGGAACAGCGACTCTTGACTGCCCTTCTCTCCTTGTTGGAAACTAGTGCAAGTGATACGAATCCGAAACGAAAAATGATCCTAAGCTGTAGAACGGCTTACTTCAAAACACTGTTTGAACAGAACGCTTACTTCCTGGCCCAGGAGAGAAAATACCTGAGAGCAGACAAAGACTTCGAAAGTGGTATCGTCTTGCCTTTCACCAAAGAACAGGTCTTGCAGTACTTTGCTCAGGTCTTCCCCCAGCGAAATCCCGAAGAACTGTATCAAACACTGGAGAGCATTCACAACCTGTCTGAGCTTGCCGAACGACCGGTGCTACTGAATTTCATGATCCCAATCATACATGAGCTTGAAAGCATTCAACTGAAGACTGGTCGGGTGCTAAGCGTGCAAGTGTATGAACAATTGGTTGAGCTCAGCTTTGCCAGAGATCAGGACAAGCACCGGATACCTCCAGACCTTAAGCTCAGTTTACTGGAAGAGATTGCTGCTTTGCTATGGAGGAAAAAGAAAAGGCGGATTCCATTTTCAGATCTGGAGGACTTTCTATATGATTTCCTCAGCACTGCCACAGGCAGGGCCAGAAGCCTGCTAAAGGAGGGATATAACAAGAATGAACCCCTGTTTAAAGACCTGCGAAATGCCACTTTGCTCATACGAGAAAATGCAAAAGACTTTGGCTTCTCACATACCTCTCTGCAAGAATATTTTCTGGCCCGACAGGTGCTAAAACTAATACAAAAAGGCAGGATCAAGGAATTGAATACAGGTCCCCTTTCAAAGGAGACTTTTGATTTCATTATGGAATTGCTGCAATTACAGAGTCAGGAAGATCCAGATGGCTTTAGTGAGTTTTGCGAGGAGTTCAAGAGCTCAATGCCCCAGCTTGATGAGACAGGAAAGGAACTAGTCTTCCGCATCTATGTTGCTGACCAGCAAGGGCTGCGTTTGCTTCCAAAACCGAATCCACTGGAGCTTCAGAACATGCGCTTTAAGCACTTTGATCTGTCTGGAAGCCAGCAAAAACCCATCGACTTTCGGCAGGCAAAGATGCAAGGCTTTGAACTGGAGGATAGCAAATGGCAGCATATTGAACTGCAGGAAGCAGAGCTGCAGGAAAGCAATTGGTACAACTGTAGTCTGCAAGAGCTGAACTTTGAAAAAGCCCAATTGCAGGAAGCCTATTTTAGTGGAAAAGCAAGAGCGCTTCATTTCAAAAGTGCTGATTTGAGCACAGCCAGGTTTGAACATCTTTCATTGAAGGGGAATGCATTAATAAGGGATCTTAAAGGCCAGGGCAAGCCCCTCCTCCAAAAAATAAGGAAGTCAATAGAAACCACAGTGCTGTCGCGGCAGCTCCCTCATTCCAAAGTAATCAACTGGGATACTCTTCAAGCCATAAAGGTTTTTATAGTGGATAAGGGCAGCGCTTTGTCATGCTC
>JAHDDV010000455.1 GCA_020629205.1 Chitinophagales bacterium
GAAATGATTTAGACAAGGCATTTTTGGACAGCATCCTTGTTGGCTGGTGGACAAAAATAAGGAAGGATAAATCATTTCCAGCAAGTCAAAATGGACAGTTATTCATTCTCTATCTCTTAGTCATTAAGGGCGGATTCGCTAACTTGCAGAAACAAGCAACAAATATGAAGATAGGTATAGTGTGTTATCCCACCTATGGTGGTAGTGGCGTTGTAGCGACCGAACTGGGTAAAGCACTGGCCCGTGAGGGACATGAAGTGCATTTCATCACTTACAATCAGCCGGCGCGACTAGACCGGTTTCAACCAAATGTCTGCTATCACGAGGTGAATTTTGCCAACTACCCGCTCTTCGAACATCCGCCTTATGAAACAGCCCTGGCCAGTAAGCTAGTAGATGTGGCCGAGCACTCAGAGCTAGACCTGATCCATGTTCACTATGCCATTCCTCACGCATCTGCAGCCTTGATGGCCAAGCGGATTCTGGAGACCAGAGGTATTCATGTTCCGATTGTTACGACGCTGCATGGTACCGATATCACACTGGTTGGTCGCAATGAGACCTATGAGCCAGTAGTAACCTACTCCATCAACAATTCCGATGGTGTAACGGCAGTGTCCCAAAGCCTGCGTCAGGATACGCTGGACTACTTCGACATCACCACAGAGATCCGAGTCATCCCAAATTTCATCGACCTAACTACCTTCAAAGAAGAAGATAAAGAGCATTTCAAAAAAGCCATCGCTCCGGGAGGAGAGAAGATTCTGATCCACATTTCCAACTTCCGAAAAGTGAAGCGGATTCAGGACATCATTCAGATGTTCCATCTGGTCAAGAAAGAGGTTCCTGCCAAGCTATTGCTTATTGGCGATGGACCGGAGCGTAGCTGTATCGAGGAAATGTCCAGAGAGATGTGTGTCGATTGCGATATTCGCTTCCTCGGCAAGCAAGATGCCGTTGGCGAATTGCTCGCAGTGGCGGATCTTTTTGTCTTGCCTTCAGAAAAGGAAAGTTTCGGATTGGCGGCCCTGGAAGCCATGGCTTGTGGTGTGCCGGTGATCTCCTCTAATGCAGGCGGTATCCCAGAGATCAATATTGATGGTCTAACCGGTTTTACCAGCAATGTCAAAGATGTGGATGACCTCGCCAAAAACGCGATCAAGCTGCTTACGAATGAGGAAATGTTGAATACCTTCAAAGCCAATGCCCTAAAAAAGGCGGAGGAATTTGACCTTAAGAACATTCTCCCGATCTATGTAAATTACTATCAGGAAGTCATCGAGCGATCACTCAAAGCAACGCTTTAGACCGATAATAGACGATCGAGCGATTATTTAGCGCATTTGTGAACGCTTCGGCACCCCATTTGGTATCTACAGTAAGAATCTAAAAACCCAGCTATGAATTGGATAGAATTAAATGACCTTAATCAATTAGACACTATAGGCACAGCCTCCGCTGAAGGTCCCATTGTGATCTTCAAGCACAGCACTCGCTGCAGTATCAGCTCCACTGCCAAAAGCCGATTGGAGCGCAATTGGGACAAGCATGACCTGGCTCATGTACAAGCCTATCATTTGGATCTGATCGCCCATCGCGATGTTTCCAATGAGATTGCCGAGCGCTTTTCGGTACATCACGAATCACCACAGCTCTTGCTGGTTCACAATGGTGAAGTCCCTTATGCTGAATCACACCTCAGCATCACTGCCAGCGAACTCGAAGAGCAAGTAAAAGGCGTCTTGAGCTAAAGCAATTATGAAAGCTGCCCCATTAGCAGAACGTATGCGACCGGAGTCCTTATCCGGCTTTTTCGGCCAAAAACATCTCGTCGGAGCCGGTAAGATCATTCCACAAATGATCCGGAATCAGCAGATTGTTTCCATGCTTTTTTGGGGCCCTCCCGGTGTAGGCAAGACCACGCTGGCCAATCTCATTGCCAATGAATTGCAGCTGCCCTTTTTTCAGTTGAGCGCCATCAATGCCGGCGTCAAAGACATCCGAGATGTGATCGCTCAAGCGGAGCAGACCGAAGGTGCCATTCTATTCATCGACGAGATTCATCGATTCAGCAAGAGTCAGCAAGACAGCCTGCTGGGTGCTGTAGAAAAAGGTATTGTCACGCTTATCGGTGCTACAACAGAGAACCCCTCCTTCGAGGTGATCAACGCCTTGCTTTCCCGATGCCAGGTCTACGTGCTGGAGTCGCTTGACAAGGAGGAATTGGTTGCCATTTTGGAGCAGGCCATAAAGGAAGATACACTGCTCAAAGAAAAGCAGATTGAGCTAAAGGAAGTGGATGCCTTGCTAGCACTTTCAGGTGGAGATGCCCGCAAGACACTCAATCTACTAGAGTTGATCGTAGTAGGAGAGGGCAAGCAGAAACTCGAGATCACCAATGCCCTCGTCGAGCAATATGCACAACAGAAGACGGCCCGCTACGACAAGAATGGCGAGCAGCATTACGACATTATTTCGGCCTTCATTAAGTCCATGCGCGGCAGCGATCCCAATGCCACCCTCTATTGGTTGGCCCGCATGACACAGGCCGGCGAAGATCCAAAATTTATCGCCCGCAGGATGTTGATCCTGGCCTCAGAAGACATCGGCAATGCCAATCCAACTGCGCTCGTGCTAGCCAATACCTGCTTCGATGCCGTGACCAAGATCGGCTATCCCGAATGCGATCTCATCCTCTCTCAAACGGCCGTCTACCTCGCCTGCTCTGATAAGAGCAATGCCTCCTACAAGGCGATTCGCGCCGCTCAAAAATTGGCCAATGCGAGTAGCCATCTCGAAGTCCCACTGCACCTACGCAATTCTCCAACCAAACTGATGAAGCAGTTGGACTACGGCAAGAATTACAAGTATGCCCATGACTTCGACAACAATTTTGTCGATTTGGAATTTCTTCCTGAACAAATCAAGGGCAAAAAGCTTTATGATCCTGGAAACAATGCCCGGGAAGCCAAGATGCGGAAAAGCCTCAAAGACAAATGGGGCGACAAGTATGGCTATTGATATTGTGGCCGAATTGCTCAGGCACAAAGAACTAAAAAGCCGCTCGAAGCCTACGGTTCCTGAGCGTAGTCGAAGGACTGGTGGAAAGGGGTGAATAAGGTGAATAGCGTAAGACCTACTTTGCCAAAAAACACAAGCCAATCAACAAATCACCACATTGAGATTTCAAATACATACAAAAGTCAAGTCTTCCCCTACAGAAGTCTTTGAAGGCTTCACAAAGCAGCTCTTTCTAGATCTCAAGCCACCCCTCACGCCCTTGAAACTCAAACGCTTTGATGGCTGCAAAGAGGGCGACGAAGTGCAGCTCAATGTCTTCTTTATGGACTGGCACAGCAAAATAACCGAAGTCGAAATAGGTAAAGACGAAATCTACTTTATTGACGAAGGCAGCCTGCTTCCCTTTACATTCACCTTCTGGAGGCATCGCCATCGCATGCTAGCCATCCAAGGTGGCGGCTGCGAAATCATCGACGACATCGAGTATCACAGCCCACTATTTCTAGGACCACTGCTGTATCCCATGCTCTACTTACAATTTTGGTACAGAAAGCGTGTATATAAAAAATATTTTGATTGATTTTTTTGGAGCCCAGCATTAGCGACTCGTAGCAGCGACCTACTCGTGCTCCGCTAATATTCGGCACCCGGCTAGCTGTTCCTGCCGGGGCCAGTGCGTCTCTCCGCTGCGCTTCGAGCCACCCCGGCCCTGGCAGTCACCACGCTATCCGGGCACCTCATTCCG
>JAHDDV010000456.1 GCA_020629205.1 Chitinophagales bacterium
AAGACAAGTGCTCCAACTGAGCCAATGCTTCCCTATCATTGCGTTTCTTAGCCTCCTCCATGACCCATTCATAAGAGATCCGCTCCGACTTGTAGCCATTGCAAACTTGCCCGATCCCCAAATAGTACTGATAGTGCTGCGGATACTGTTGAGCCACTAGTACTCCTAGAAAAGCTCCCCATGAATGGCCAAGCAAAACAATCTTCTGCTGCTTGAATCGCTTCTTCAAATACACGGTGATTTCCTCAGCGTCGCTAACAAACTGTTCCAGAGTGAAACTACTGTCTGGAATGTCCTTCGAATAGGATTTACCCGCCCCTCTTTGCTCCCAATATGCCAATACAAACTCCTCTTCGATATTGTGCTTGCGATCATTCAGGAAGTGATAACCGGAGTAACCCGGCCCACCGTGCAGGAACAATAAAACCGTCTTGGTAGAATCCTGACCACGAATGATCAGATCCTGTGGCACATCTCCAATGTCCAGCGTCTCAATCACAGATATACTCTTTGGATGATTGCCTTCAATCGGTACGGCAGTACCTGGGCTCTTTAGAAAAACCACAAGGACTGAAGCCAGTGCAAAAAATATGAGAAGAAGGACTATGCGAATGAGCCATTTCATGTTGTCAATTTTGAGTTTCTAATACAGGGTTGATACCTCTGCTCCTTTTCATTGTCTTGTTTCCGCTCTCTGCTTGAGTGCTTGATTCATCGCTTCAAAGCCGGGCCTTGTTTCTCTGTCCAGCTTCTTAGCAAATGGTCCAACTAGCAAACCTGAAAAGTACTCTTCATGAAAAAAGGTGATGCTTCCATCAGCATTGTCCGCTATTCTGAAAACATGTTCGCCATCGAAAACTCCTTTGCAGAGCAAGCGGCCAATCCAGCTCAACTGCCGGTTCTCCACTCTGCTCAAAACAGTTGGTTTGAAATTCATTCCTCCTGCATTTACTGCAATCTTCTCGCCTACTTTCACATTACCTTCTAAGGAGCTAATAAAGGGATTCCATTGCTCGTATTTTGAAAAGTCCATTAGGATGTCCCAAACCTGAGCTGCTGTTGCCTCAATACGAATAGAGGTCTTGATTTCTTTCTTTGCCATGATTTACAATTCTTTAGATTAAACAATTGGGTTGAACTGATTGGATGATTTCTCTTTCATCTGATACAAAGCTCGTTCAAATCATAGCAGTTGCTCTTGACATAAGTCAAGAACTTAGCTTCTTTCTCACTCGGCTTAGGGTTTCGGGACTCATGCCCATCATGGAAGCAAGATATTGCAAGGGAACCTGCTGGAAAAGTTCGGGACTCTCTGCCAAGAGCTTCCGGTACTTTTCTTCGGCAGTCATTGACAGCTGGCTGAAGATTCGGTTTTCCATATGCACGAAGCACTTGGCCACAAATAGCTTATCCAGCTCGGCCCAATTGCTGACCTGCTGGCCGATGCTATCGTAGTTTTCCTTGGAAATGGTAAAGAGGCTACATTCAGTCAATGCCTGAATATTGTAGCGGGAGGGGCTGTTGAACATAAAGCAGGAGAACTCCGTCACCAGTGATCCGCCCATTGCAATCCACTGGGTGATCTCCTTTTCCCCACTTTCATTATATGCGTACATTCGCATGAGACCATCTTGTATAAAATGTAAGTCTCGCGAGTACTGCCCAATTCGCAGCAGTTCCTCTCCCCTACTCAAGCGAGTCTCTCGAAAGAGTTGACTGACTGGTTCGAGATTTTGGGTACTGATACCGAAGTAGTCTTTGATGTATTGGTGAATGAGTTTCACTGTTTTTATTTTAGGTTAAACAATGGTTCGGGTTACTTATCTCGTTTATTGCTCGCTTACACGACTGTGACACATTCGGTGGGGAATCGAATGGCCATGTTTAGGGATAGAGAATCCCTTACCAGTCACCTGCATAACTTAGATCCTGATCACAAGTTGACTTCAAATACTGATAACATATCCTGTTGATTTGGCGCAGATGCAAATAATCGTGAGCCAACCAGTTACTCAACATCCGTGCTGCTGTCACAGTGCCAAGTCGGGGATGTGTCAAACAGTTGCTCCAATTGGGCTCAGACAAATTACTCAGCCATGCATCAGATTGCCTTCTCTGTGCTACGTATTCCTCTAGCACAACTTTCACATCTTGCTCTGCATATTTCCTTTCCTCGACCCAGCCTTCCGGATCCATCGGTGGATAGTCGGAGGAAGAATCTAGCGCCGCCTTGACTCTGGCCCGGAAGTCCGTTTCTTCTTCATCTCTTAGATGGCATAGTACTTCAAGCAAGTTCCATTTGCCCTCTGCAGATCGATAATGCAGCAAACCAGCATCCATGTCTTGATAGATTTGCTGAAACTGCTTTGTATTTTGCCTCAGGGCTTTGATGATATAGTCTGGCTGGAAGTCTTGCATATTGTGAAGATAGGGAATTGTGGTTGATGGGGATAGAAGATAATAAAGCTTGATTGGTAGGCACTTGCCTTCTCACCAAAAAAATCTGAAAAAAATGTGGAATCTGCCCCCTTCGATACTCTATAGGGTGTAATAAGTTTAGAAAACATTGACGTAACGATTAAGTTACATTACCTTTGAACAGTGTTTGCATGAGGGAAGTCTACATCACAAACGAATGTTTTGCATTTATAGAAGCAAGCTCTGTTAGGGTACAGAGAAAGTTTCGATACCTACTTGAGATTCTGCAAGAACAAGAATTTATACATGGTGCATTCGTTGCTAAACTTGTCCACACGGAGTACTATGAACTGCGAGTTAGGGCCGAAAATGAAATACGAGTGATCATCTACACGCTTGATGATCAGGATTTTGCTAAATCTCTTCAAGTGATCCTCCTTTATGCATTTATAAAGAAGGAAAAAAAAGATTACCGAACAGCAATCAACATAGCGGAGAAGCTGCTAATAAAATATCAAAGTGAAGAATAAGAATCTAAGATCAGCAGAAAAAATACTGCAGGACTCCTATGGTGTAAAAGGGAGCAAGAGTCGAGAGCGATTCAGAGAAGAAGCCTATGGATACTATCTATGTGAAATACTGAAAGCACGGCGTCTTGAACTTGGCTACAGTCAAGAATATTTAGCTCAGCTAGTTGGCAAAAAACGACCTTATATCTCAAGAGTAGAAAATGGAGAAGATCTCAGGATTTCAAACCTTGTTGTGATTGCTACAGCCCTGAAACTGAGATTGGATCTGATTGCAGACTGATTTATTTCCTCTTTTGGAGCCCAGCAGATTCGTCCCGTAGGTTACACCCGTCCGGCTCTACTCTACAATGCCAGCACCAGCCAGCCGCTTCCTTGCACCAGCATTGCTGTCTCTTTTTGGAGCCAGCACTGCTGGGCAGTCAGTCGGCTTTCTGGCGCTGGCATTTCCGTTTCGATCCGGGCTATTGGGCGAGGTCTGGTCGGCGCGCTTGGGTTTGTAAGTGTTGGACTTGTGTTGTGGTTGGGTACTTGCTCGGCATGCACGGTTGAGACAAGGCGGTGCATTGTCTCTACTCCTTTTGGTGTTGTAGATTCATGGCACATCTCGTAGTAGTGTTGTGCTTCGTAATGCAGCGGGATGGTGACCTCTGCGAGGTCACGGAAGACAGCAAAGACTAGCGACATTGATATGTCGCTGAACCAAGATCTCAATTCCAGATTCGACCACGCAAGACGCAAGACGCAGGACTTGACTGCAAAATATTTCGACAACAATGGTGTATATTTGGTTAAACACCCTA
>JAHDDV010000457.1 GCA_020629205.1 Chitinophagales bacterium
ATAAGGCTCCACAAACTAACCTCATTTTGCTAATAGAAACCCCCGCCATCATTTTCCGAACGACCAAATACTCCGAAACGAGTGTGGTGGCGAAGGTATATACCCGAGAGCTTGGCTTGATTTCCCTTATGATCAACGGAGTTCGCAAAATGAAGTCGAGTCATCATGCCAGCTTGTTGCAGCCGATGTCTCTTGTACACATTGTCGTTTATTATCGATCGGGTAGAGACTTGCATCGACTAAAGGAGATTCGTCCGGATTATCTCTATCAGGAAGTGCCCTTTGATATCGTGAAGAGCAGCGTGGCTATTTTCCTGTCCGAGGTCTGCTTTCGTTGCATCAAGGAAGAGGAAGGCAATGAGGTGCTTTTCGATTTCCTGAAGGAACGCATGATTCGCCTGGATCAAAGCCAGGAGGCCCTAGAAGTATATCCACAGGTTTTCTTGTTGGACTTGTCTATGTATCTGGGATTTTATCCGGCCGGAAAATACGCTCAGGAAAATCCCTATTATCGAATAGGAGAGGGGCGGTATGTGGCCCATGCCAGCAAGGATGAGCAGCAGTTTGATCCTGCCCAAAGTCGCTTGTTCAGTCGCTTTGTGCAGGCGCGGGAAGAGTCGGCGGGTTTCTCTTTTAAGAAAGCAGATCGGACTTTGCTGCTGGATCTCTTGCTGATCTATTACCGATATCATGTAGAGAATTTCTCTACGCTTAAATCGGTGGAGGTGATTCGGGAGGTCTTTGGTTGAGGGCAAGAAAGTCAGACACTATCTAAACAGAAATGAATAACCCAAAACAACTTCATTCCGATAGATGGCATGTTCGGCGGCGTCGATATCATATTGGATTTGCGTAAGCATGGATAATCGGAGCCGCTTGCTAATCCTGTAGGTCAAATCATTACGCAGGTAGAATTCCACATTCTCAGTATTGGAAAACATGGTGACATTTCCATTGATGCTGAGTTTTTCACCACCATAATAGTAGACACTTACCCGAAGCGACATTCCATGTTCTACAAGCTTTTGTTGTCCGTAAGGTACTCCATAGACCTCGTCTGTCTCATCCGCATACAGGGACTGATCAAGTACATAGGTTGTCTTTAGTTCGTACAGTCCTACATCCACATTGAAGAAGTTACCCTCAAACTTTAGCCCCAGGGCAAAATTTGCATAAGCAGGAGCCATGAGGTTTGAAGACAAGATTCGATCACCGTTGGATCGAAAAAAGTGTGTCTTGAAAAACTGACTCTGAGCTGCCACAAATACGAAAGCAGAAGTGTTGTTGTGTAGGTAGCATTGTATTTGGTTGCTAAAGTCAAACTGATCGAGATTTTTATTAAGTTGTCTGCCTATTTCGTGTCTGAGGCCCAGGGCAAAGTTGGACAATAGGGTGTTCTTCCATGCTTTGTATTCCCATCCGTATCGACCTGCCGCCCGCACATTAAGACTGTAATTCATCTTCTTGCTCCCATCCCATGAATTGGCGGCAAAGTGTCCCATGGAAACCACACCAGTGACGCGACGATCTTCGATCTTTTGGATCTTTACCTTTGGAGCAACATAGGGAATGAGCAGTAGTTCGGGTATCTCGAAGTTGGCGCCGAGCAAGGAGTTGATCTCTTTGATTTTGAGTACGGGGACCTTGGTGATCAGGGAGATTTGATCCAGACTCTGATTGACTCTTCGCTTGTAGAATTGCAGGTTTTGGCAAGCTCCTTCTTCCATCTTGCCGAAAGGACTTATCGGAATTCGCAGTGTATCTCCTTGCTTGAGTTTGTTGCTTTGTAAAGAGTTGTATTGCTTTAATGTTAGTGGATCAATACCAAATTTCTGACACAGGGAGTGAAGGGACTCCTTGTCAGAAAGCACATGGAGCCAATCCTGCACTCCCTCAGAAGCCGGATTTACCATTTGAGCCTGTGCAAAAGACAGGCTGAAGAAGGCAAGTAGGCAAGAAGTAAGAATTCGTCCAATCATTAGACAAACAAGGAAAGCATGACCGTGCTCTGAGAGCGCGGTCATGCTGATTAGAAAGAATTGTTATTTAGAGAGGAAGTTTCCTATCGACGGAAAGGACAAGTAAGGAAAGTGCCCATGTAAGTACCGTCTACAAAATTTTCATTGATGGCAGAAATGGCATCTGTGATTGCAGCGGCGTCACCTTCTCCACAAAGAGCATCATTGGCCAATGCAAGCATCATTGAAACAGTCATGCCTGCAAACTCACCTTCAGCAATAAGAAGCTCGCCGAATGCAGTGTCTGAAGAACTGAAGTCTGCATCCATTCTATCGAATGCCAAGGTCAGGCTTAGTGCAATCGCTTGAGATACCAAGGTGTTCTTTAATTGTCCAGACTTTGGGTTCGTATAGCTTTTCTTTAGCGCTTCTGGGGTTCCTCCTGCTGGTAGATAGTCATTTACATCTTTCCAGCTTGTGAAAGTAACACTTGCATCATCGCAGCCGATAGTCAAACCATCAGGAAATGCAGCATCAAAGTTTGCTCTTAGGTAAGTGCCCGGGTTGTCGCCGCTTGGAGCAGCGCCCCATCCACCAATAGTTTGGGTTCTGTAACCTGTAATGTCGCATTGAGCAGCTACTCCTGAAGTTGCGACAATACAAAATGTGAGAATGAGAAATAAAACTTTTTTCATCAATAATAAGTTTTGGATGTGAAAAATTAACTAATGGGTAGTTGACAACAATATCTCAAGCACTGTGCCAAAAAGGGGACAGCGGGTCCACTCTTGTGGACAGAATTGATGCTGTTTGCTAAATTAATCGAATCTTGTAACAATGTGCGCGTATTGTGTACGGGGCGCTGCGGGTTTGTATTGTTATTAGGGCAGCCGGAAGCTACTTTGTCCGCTAAACTGGCCAATTTTTTAGCCTAACAATATCCGTTCCCAGTATGGTCAGTTCAAGTACTTACAAGTAAGCCCGGGGGAATTATATAGCCCTTTGGCACATACAATGTTATGGGTGTTGAATGGATTTAAGTGTGAATCTGTATTTCGAGATAATTGTGCTGATCGGGATAGTCTATTGGTTTTCAATAGCAATGATCTTCACGCAGGTGTTACCATTTGGCGTATCACATAGAACCGTGATAGTGACGGTAGCCGTATCACATTCTACCGGCATTCCATCGTCGCAAATGCGGTAATCAAAACTCACCGTCCCAGCGAAGTCTTGCTCAGCAATGAACACAATATCACCGGTTACTGGATCAATCGTGGCGGTTCCATGCGGTACATTGCTGATAATCTCTACTGTAGTAGGATCAATCTGGCCATCGATATCATAATCATTGGAGGGAAGAGGAACCAGCACTGGAGTGCTGCCGACTGTTGTCGCAAAATCATCTTTCGCCTCAGGAGGGTCGTTTACAGGTGCAATGTTGACATATACCCAAGCCGTATCGCAAAGCACAGGATCTGGGTTGCCATTGTCACAAACAAGATACTGGAGGCTATCTGTCCCAAAGAAGTTAGGATCCGGTGCATAATGCAATTCTCCGCTTAGAGGATCCACGGCAAATGATCCATTGGGTGGATCGGAGATGACTGAAACCGTTGTAGGATCAATGATGCCGTCTACATCGTAGTCATTATCTAAAATGTCTATCGTTATTGGCGTATCTTCTTGCGTTATATCATAGTCATCCTCGGCTATAGGAGGATCATTCACTACTTCCACAGTAATGTAGACCCACGCGGTATC
>JAHDDV010000458.1 GCA_020629205.1 Chitinophagales bacterium
GAGACGCAACAGGCTGTGCAACGAACAGCTAGCCGGGTGCTGAGTATTAGCGGAGAACGGGACGGTCGCTGCGACGGCCCGATAGGGTAGCGCTGCCAAGCAAAAAAATTAGCCTACACAACACGGCTCTTTGATAATTATCGCTTAAAAGAACTGTCCAAAACCCAGTAGCAACTGATGGCGATCAGGCTGCTGTACGTCCAGACCAAAGTCGAGACGAATCACTGATTGGAAGATATTGGGGAATTGCAGACGGAGGCCGGCACCGGCAAAAACATCCATTTCATCAGCCAGATTGCTAAAGGCTTGACCCGCCGGAAGCAGGGTGCCGATATCGGTGAAGGCCACCGCTTGCATCGTAAGGCGCTTGTTGTGTAGTATGGTGTAGCGCTCCTCCAGATTGAAAGTAGCCTCGGCCGAACCTCGCTCCGGACGATCGCCAATGCCTCGAAGATTGATGTAATTGTCTTTGACAAAAGCGGGGAAGGGCGTGGACATATTTTCGGAGATGCCCAGTCGCAAGCGAGCGGCAATATTGCCCTTGCCATGCCGCTTGAAATACTTGCTTACATTGCTGATCTTCCAGAAGTAATCCTGATTGATACCTTCCATAGGAGAGTAGCTGTAGACGCCTTCCAAACTCAGGGCGTTTGACCAGCCGTTTTGATAATGATAGAAGTAGCGAATCTTTGAAAAGCGATGCCCAATTTTAAACAGTAGCTTATTGAAACTGATCTCCTGTGGGCCCAGATCTGGATGCTCACTGCGCTGAAGGTCCTTTTCGTAATTTTCGTGCAGATAAGCTCCGGTGGCTTCCAGAAAATGTTGATAGCCCAGCTCATAACGAAGCATCGGGCCGACCGTCCATTTTGTGACCGCATAAACAAGATTATTGCCCTCGCCGAAGTAAGTAGGCTCACGGGTGGCATAGCGAGCGAGTTCCAGACCTGCGCCCCATTTTGAGCGCTGGATATGTGGACTGAAGATCCTCGCCAGATAGGAATGTCGCTGATAATAGGTGTATTGTAGCTGTGCACGAGTCGCATTGCCCCAGAGATTATAATCTATCAGACCCAGACCAAGTCGTAGATTCTGCTCGCTCAAATCTAGCTGAAAAATGGGGCCATAGGTAAACTTCTCCTTGACTTTGAAAGTGATTATTGTGCCATCAGATTGCTCCGAAAGATCTGCTTCAATCTGGGAAAATAGCTGTAAATCCCAAAGTCGCTGAATGTCCTCTTCCAGGCGCTCCTTATTGAGCGAATCGCCCGGCTGACAAAGCAGACGCGAGCGAAGATATTCGACATTTGTCTTTTGCAGTCCCTCAAAATTCAGGCTGGAAATGACTCCAATGTTCGCATTGATTTCTAGCGGAATGAAGGCCAAAATGAGCAAGCAAGAAAGGAGGTGAATTGCGTATTTCAAAGGTCGATTTTCCTTGTGTTATAGACGCGTATAGCGGATGCCAAAGTTGTAAGTAGACTCCCTCGCCGCAGCGTCCGAACTGCTAAAGTTAGTGATCAAAGTCTCGATTTCAAAAGCATCGGTGATTAGGTACTTGACACCCAAGCCCATTTGTGTATAGTACACATACGGATCTCCCCAGGTAGGGGCAAATTCGGTCAATCCATAAACGGTCCATTTAGGTCCGGGGAAGTAACTCACAATACTCTTAAGCGGCGTAAATACACTGCTGTTGTCAAGATCAAATGAAGGCTCTATTTCAGCAAAAACATCGGCTTCCAGAAATAGCGAAATCTTGTCTGATAAGGGCAGATCGTAAAAGACCTGTGTCCACCAATGATGGCCATTGTCGACATATGCATTGCCCTCCTTACCCAATGGGTCATCGATGACAGAAAACATAAAACTGCTTTGTATAGAAATATTTTGTGCTCTTTTAAATGGCGCGATTTTGAACTTTGGTCCTATGGCTGTAAGCCCTGCTCTTGAGCTGATATTATCACTTTCAAAGGCAAAAACTTTAGTCCAGGATTCGATCGGACTGTCGTTGCGATTGGCTTTGTAAATAGCGTCTACACCGACACTGAGCTTTGAATTAACGCCGTACAGAAACTGCACAAAAGAAGAAAAGTAGGTGCCTCTGAAAGTGTTTGCATTCTCGGTTTCAGCCGGATTACTGCGTGCCGTATAAGTGTTATTAAACAGCTTTAATTCCCATTTCCCTTTGCCTAGTAAAGTACTGGTCATAAAGCGATTGGCTGAAGCTGGCTGGGCAATCGTATTAGTCAATATTGTCCCACCACCATTTGGTGCTGCATCATTCAATGTCCAGTCATAGGTATAGTATGAAAGCTTATAGTCTAGCGGAATCTGATCCTTTCGATACTTGTTGATAAAGCCGATCAGCTCCTTGTTATTGTTGCCAAAATCAGCCGCATACCACTTAAATATCTGCGATAGCTCCGCCTTTAAGGCTCCGTGATCCACCTTCAAAAACGTTGCATCATTTAGCGCTTCACGCGTTTGTTGATCCAGCTGCTCATCAAGACTGGCAGGACTGTAAGCAGTATTGATAATGACGGGACAACTCAGGGCGCCACAAACCAAAGCAAAGTGAATTCGGGCATCGTCAAATTCCTTTCGAATGGTCTCGTTTTCCAGATCATTCAGGGTCATGTATTTTCCTGCTACTTTATGCTTGGCGCCATCAAAAATGCCTGGGATATCATTGGGAGATTGACAAGGGTAGGCAAGCAGAATCGCCTTGATGAGCGTTAGGTTATATGCGTTAATGTAGAATGCTTTTCTTTCTACATCTGACAGCCCCTTCAGGTCGGCTTCATCCACCACTTTACATAGCTCTACCAAGGCTGCAGGATTGGCTTTCAAGTCTGCGTATTTCACCTTTCCATCAAGCACATATTTACCCATAAAGCTATCTACCTCCTTGAAGAATTGTTCATTTGGAACAGGAGGCTGAGCCACTAAGGCTTGACAAATAAAGAGAGAAAACACTAATGCAATCAGTCGATTCATAATCCTAATTTAGGCTACAAAGAAAATTTTTTTTGTCCATTGCAAGTGTCCTTTGGCAAACAGAGTCTGTAGCTGCTGAGTCTTTGCATGATGCTTTGTCGGCAAATCCTGATTTTTCGTTTGGAGCCGAGCAGATTGGCGCGTGGCAGCATGGTACCCGTGTTCCGCTAATACTCAGCACTCAGCTAGCTACTTCGGCTCAGCCACTAGCGTCTCCTCCTACCGTCGGAGCCACTACTGGCTGGCCTACGTGACGCTATCTGAGTACTTCGTTCCGCTTCACCCGGGGCTATTTCTCACCGTCTTTCGAGCGCGCAAAACTGCTTATAATGCACTGCATAGCATTTAGGAAATGTCAGATATTCAGGGGCTTGCGGTCTGCTTTTCCAAGGCTAATAAGCTGGGAATAATCCGATCAATGCAAATTTTCCCTCTAAATATCAAAATTTGTCGTTAGAGCTTCGCTGTCGAACCTTCTCTAAGGTTAAATTCGATGAAGATAAGTTTAACTTTGCTTAGACCGACAAAAACAAATAAATCTAGCATGAAAAGAGCGATCTTACTTTTGATATCGTTGTTTCTGGTCTTATCCAGCAGACAACTAAGTGCACAGATTGCCATTCCATTGAATGGTACCTTGCAAATCGCACAATGCCAGGGCACGCTGCTTGACACGGGAGGAGATGGCCCGGTAGCAGACAATTCCAACGGTACCGT
>JAHDDV010000459.1 GCA_020629205.1 Chitinophagales bacterium
GAAGATTGGGAGCGACTCTATCCGCAAGGGTTTGTCAAGAGATTAGGCTAAGTAGCATAGCCTTTGGGTATTGCACGATCCATATCGCAAGGATGATACCCTTCGAATTGGATACGGATCGTGCAGAGACTACCCCTAGGTTTGCTTATGTCTGGATCCCTATACCTCAGGAACGTTTAGCGTGTTATTGATTCTATCGAGCAAGCCCCATTCTTCATCGCTTACCTTAACTCCGCCAAAGCCCAGGAATGAGCCTTCTTTGGCCGCTTCAGCTACTTTGGCTCCGATTCCACTTAGCCAGGCTCTTACTTCATTTGCAGATTCCGTTTCTTCTTTCTCCACGAGAATATCATTGATGCGACAAAGGTCGTCGATCATGAGTTCAGCCAGCTCCGTTGGCCCTTTCACCCCACTTGCCTTCAGGCGTTCCATAAAGACTTCCTTTTGCTCCTTGGCAAGCACTTTTGCAGCGGCAGCGTCTTTCACATTTGGCGAAAGTGCCTTGATCAGCTCGTTATTTGGATAATCCTGAGAGCCATCCATCAGCGCTCGTACGCTGGCCATCGCTTCTTTCATTGAACCAATCAGGCCACTGCTTCCGATGGCCGCTACAGCACCACCGACCATTTGAGGTGCTGACATCAATAGTTCTTGTTCTTCTTCTGTAAACTTCTGTAAGTAGGACATGTGTGTTTTTAAATTGTGATTTACATAGTTTTGAAGCATTACGAAAGACTATTCACACGACTTTGCTTTGGGACCTGCTCAAGGTCATAGACGCCAAGAACTTTGAGAGACTTGCTTTGAATCGTCAGTTCGTCCAGAATTCCAAACCATTGTCCGGGTCCAGTAAAGCTAAGTACAGCTATCATCCAGTTATCGCTAGCTTCTTCATTCAATGGCCTTAACAATTCTAGCTGTACGCCGGTTTGCTCCATATAGCTTTTTAGCTGATGCACGGCATTGTCGCTATTTGCTAGCTCCAATGCCACTGTAGCCCGACGTCCCCATCCATCACCCAGCCCAGCGGCCCCGGAGCGCAGCACCAGAAAATGTGTATTGTTGGTCGGATCATCGGCAATGTCTTCGGCCAGTATCTCCAATCGGTGATGTTTGGCCGCCTGTCGGCTAGCAATCGCTGCTGTTTTCCGTAGCTCTTCTGTTCTGATTTTTTTAGCAGCAGAGGCAGTGCTGGCGGATTCGCTGGTGAGCCAGGGAAAGCGCTGCAGGTACTGTTGGCACTGCTGTATAGCCAATGGATGAGACTGAACTTTCTCAAGATCCTCCATCCTCACTCCCGGCAATGCCATAAGGTTGTGGCAGACGGGCAGCTCGAGTTTACGTACGATTTGCAAATCTTGATTGAGCAAGTGATGGTAGTTGGACATAATTGGGCCTAAGGAAGAATTGGAAATAGCCATCAAACCAGTACAAGCTTGTCGTTCTGCAATCTGAATGGCCAACTCCTCAAAGGTTTGACAAAATTCGATATTGGCATTGCCCTCCAAGAGGGCTAGTGCGGCTTCTTCATGGAAGGTTCCCACGGAACCGAAAGTGATTAGCTTTTTCATAAGTCAAAAAATAAAAAGTCCCGATTTTCATGTGAAAACCGGGACATTGATTTAATAATCTTTGATGCACAATATCCCAGCTACTGTTCAAAAAAACAGAAGAAACTAAATGAACAATAATATGATTGTTGTGCTGGCATAAAAAAAGCCTCCACATGGGAGGCATTTGATTTTAGAAAAAAACAGTCTTCTACCTCATCGATTAGAATAAGCGATAAAAATAAAAGTTACCAAAATTGACTGTTTGTTCTTGCATGGCCTAAAGATGAACTTTTTTCTGAGAAAGTGCAAATCTTAGTTAGAAACTAAGCAGATCTTTGAATTTGGCTGCCTGTCGACGGGACACTTCGATCTCCTGCTCGATCTCCTTGAGTTTAATCTTTAGCTTACCGTTGAACCAGGGGTTGATTTCGGCAATTGATTCGATATTGATGATCTGTTGGCGATTGGCTCGAAAAAAGCTCTTTGGATCCAGCCGAGTCTCCATATAGTTTAGGGATCGATAGATCAGCGGTTTGTTGCCTTCGAAGTAGATCTTAGTGTAGTTACCGTTGACTTCCATAAGTTTGACATCAGCTAGTCTCACCATCCAGCAGCGTTCCCCGTCCTTAACAAAGACCTTGCTTTCCGGCCCCAGAAATTGCGCCTTGCGGTTTCCTTGCTTTGGCTGATTTTTTTCCTGCGCTTTGCCTATGGCGGTGGATAGTCGATCTGGATGTACCGGTTTAAGCAGATAATCCAGAGCATTATACTCGAAGGATTTGATGGCATACTGATCGTATGCAGTCGTGAAGATGATGATGGGCACCTCGTCTAGCGCCTCCAGCATTTCGAAGCCATTCATTCCCGGCATTTGAATATCGAGGAACACGAGATCCGGCCCAAGCGACTGGATCATTTCCAGTCCCTCCTGACCATTGGCTGCCTCCCCAATTATCTCGAGCTCGGGGTGCTCTTTGAGCAAAGTCTTCAGCTCATTTCGAGCGAGACGGGAGTCTTCTACTATTAGGGTTTTCATCTTATTATACTTTTAGGACTTCAAGGGGTTGATAAGGGCAAGAATTTGATCGTTGCTACGACTTGACTACCTACTTGGCTTAAGTCAAAACTACTATTGGATTCGTATAGCATTTCGAGTCTGTCCTTTAGGTTTTGCAAGCCAATGCCGGTTTTTTCTTCTCTGAGCACATTGGTGTTGAGTTGCCCGGAATTGCGTACTTCCACCATCACTTGCTTGCCTTCCTTAAACACATTCACTTTGACCTCACCTCCTTGTGGTAATTGTGAGATGCCGTGTTTGATTGCGTTTTCTACCAAGAGCTGAATCATCATAGGCGGAATCTTGGTTTGCAAGAGAGCAGGATCAACCTCGATAGACTTTATCAGCTTTTCTTCGTATTGAATGGAGATGAGTTCGAAATAACTCTCCACTATTTCCAGTTCGCTTGACAGAGGGACTAGTGTGAGCTTATTGTGATTTAAGGAGTAGCGCATGATGTCTGAAAGGCTGGTCAGCATTTGGCGGGCGTTCTGGGGGTTTTCCAGAATCAGCGCCCGGATATTATTCAATGCATTGAACATGAAATGTGGATTGATCTGCAGCTTGAGGTTTTTTAGTTCCGCCTCTTTCACTGCTGCTTCCAGTTTCCAGCGACTTACTTCCGATGCTCTATAGCGCTTGAAATAATTGTAGGCAAAGTAGCACAACATCCAGACGTACATGATCAGGCTCATGTTGATCATATTGCCCAGATAAGTAACGCGGCCATATTCCCGAAGGTCTCCCGAAATGATCCCTTGCAAAGGGATGTAGGATATTACCGTAATGAAAGCAAAGATGGGCCCCGCGATAAAGCCTCTCCAAAGGAGCTTTCCCGGTGAGAGTGCTTTCCAGCCATACTTATCGACTAAATAGCCAAAACATGTAGAGTATAGAAAGCAAAAGAGCATAGCAATTGCGCTAGCCCAAACTACCTCAATATCGAACTTATCCAAGACAGTTCTGATCGCGATGTTCATCACCAGGAATGTCGTCCATCCAATGATTTGCACAATGAAGAAGGGTCTTGCAGAATCTTTCATATACTATGTTGGCGCGGTGGAAGGTCGGTGAAAAATAGCCCCGGGTGAAGCGGAACGAAGT
>JAHDDV010000045.1 GCA_020629205.1 Chitinophagales bacterium
ATGCAGCAACTGGATGAAACCTGCAGAGAACTCTTGACCGAGAGCATAATAAAGGGAATCAAACCCAGATTCCTGGGAGAGAAGTTTGGCTATAAGAACGCCAGAGTCGTAACGGATAAAAAATCTCGCTGCAAGAAAGAGCTAAAACAACTGGTTGTCAGCAAACTTGCAGTTTAGCATACTTGCATTATCTAAGTACCTAATTCACAAACAGCTTAACATCGCATGCAATGCCTACGGATGATGATAAACTAAATGCCAGGATAAGACGCTATGTAGCAGGAGAAATGGAGCCTGAGGAGCTGCAGAACTTCGAAAGGGACTTGACGACTAAACCTGAGCTCAAAGACGATGTGGATCTTTATATTGCCATGACCGCGAACTTCAATGCAGAACAAAAACTGAGATTAAAATCTTTGGCCAGAGAGCACAATCTCCGGCCGCAAATTCCAATCCCAGAAGAAGAGGAGGCGGTTTCAAGCGATAAGAAGCGAGGAAAAGTCGTTGATCTTAGTGGCTCGCGCAGGACCAGTAGAGGTGGTTGGAAGCTACCTGCCGCAGCTGCCATTTTGGTCTTTGCTCTACTGGGCGGTATCTGGTTTAGCCAGATGGGTGGAAAGGCAAACCCGGAACATCTTGCAATGAGTTATTTGGATACTCCCTTTGAAGCCCCTACAAAAGTCATGGGTGAAGCCTCCAATTCTGAAGCCTTGTGGCAGGCTGCAGTAACGGCCTATGAACAAGAATCCTATGGGAAAGTCGTGACCCTCATAGAGCAATTACAGAATAAGGGTGTAAAGAATCAGGAAAACCAATTCTACCTGGGTATTGCTCGGTTACAGAAAAATCCGGCAGATCCAAAGGGAGCGATTGAAGCTCTGTCGTCCGCCAGAAAACTTAATCCAACAATGCTCCAACAGGAGATTGACTGGTACCTTGGTATCGCCTATCTTTTGGGCAAAGACAAAGTGGCTGCCAAGGCACAATTGGATAAGATAGTGCAAAACAAGGCCTGGCATTGGAAAGATGCTGAGAAACTACTGCAGCAATTCTAATCAATGTACTTTCGGCAACTATTAGCCTGCCCCTACGTTTTTAATGAAAAGAATTTACCGTGCGTCATATACTATTATTTCTCTGCTTGATGTTTTCAGGTAGGAGTGGTCTTCTTTATGCTCAGGATCTGACAGTCCAGGATGAGCTGACTGGGAAGCCAGTGGAAGATGTCGCTGTGTTCAGCCCTGATTATCGCTTTTCTAATCTGACCTCCGCTAAAGGAATGGTGAATATTCTCGAAGCGGCCGGTGAAGCCTCTCTGGGTTTTCAGCATCCTGCCTATCAGGATACAACGATATCCATGGACTTGCTCAAGCAGGCCCGATTCATAGTGGAATTAAAACCCTCCGTGTTCGAGCTACCAACCTTTTCCGTTTCAGCATCGCGGGTGCGGGAGCGTCTGGACGAACTTGCTAATAGGGTAGAAGTCATCCAGGCAAAAAACATTGCCAATCACAATCCACAGACTTCGGCCGATCTGCTCAGCTTGAGCGGTGCCGTCTACGTACAGAAGAGTCAAATGGGGGGAGGCAGTCCAGTTATCCGCGGTTTTGAGGCCAATAAGGTGCTTCTGGTAGTAGACGGTGTACGGATGAACAATGCCATATACCGTGGTGGGCATTTGCAGAATGTGATTACTGTAGACCCAATGGCTATAGAGAGAGCAGAAGTAGTGATGGGCCCTGGTTCATTAGTCTATGGCTCGGATGCCCTTGGTGGTGTGATGCACTTTACCACCAAATCAGCTCCCTACAATGATAGCCTTGGCGTCAAGCTGATACCAAGTGGTGGCTTTCGTTTCTCTTCTGCCAACCGGGAACAGAGCGCTTTTGTAAATCTCGCAGTGCAAGCTCCCAAATGGTCCTCGATGACGACCGTATCTTTTTCGGATTTTGATGATCTGCGAATCGGGAACTGGCGCATGCATGGCTATGATGATTGGGGCAAAAACTACCAATATGTAGGCAGCAATGATTCTATTGTGATCAACGAGGATCCAAATATCCTCAGGTACACTGGCTATCAACAACAAAACCTGCTGCAGAAGTTTCGACTCAAGGTGAGTGATGAAAGTGAGCTTGCATTAAATCTGCAATACTCAACTTCTTCAAACATTCCTCGATACGATAAATTGAATGACCAAATAGAATCAGCTTCGGGGCTGGAGATTCCCAAATTTGCGGAATGGAATTATGGGCCGCAGGAGCGCCTGATGGCTAGCATACACATGAACGATCGGAAGCGACGATCCTTTTGGGATGAGTTTAGCTTTAATGTCGCTTTTCAAAAGGTCAATGAGGAGAGGCTGCAAAGGCGATGGAGCAATGGAAGCAATGCTTACAGCTCCATCCGGCAAACCACTGCGGAAGAGGTGCTGGTTTACTCGACCAATTTCGATGCCATCAAGCGATTGCCAGGAAGGCATCAGTTGCAGTATGGATTGGAGGTGGCGATCAATGAAGTGGACTCAAAAGCATTCCTTACCGACATCACTCAGGAGAGTGTTCCGCTGGATGAGATTGTGCAAACCCGCTATCCAGATGGAGGAAGTTCGACCGACAGTGAGGCCGTCTATGCAAGGCACAAGTGGAAGTTGAATGATCGATGGAGCTATAGCTCTGGCCTCCGTCTGACGCGATATGGTATTCAAGCCAGTTTTGTAGATCAAAGCTTCTTCAGCCTCCCGGAAAGTGACTTTTCTGAGCAGCATCTCTCCTTGACTGCGGGTTTGGGTTTGCAGTACAACATCAGCAAACAGCATCGGTTTTTCTTATCACTTAACAACGGTTTTCGCACACCAAATGTCGATGATGTGGGCAAGGTTTTCTCACCCGATGAGGGGATTGTAGTTGTTCCCAATTTAGATGTGGCCCCAGAAAAGGCATTGCATGCCGAGTTGGGCTGGGAGAAGGAAATTGGGTCCAATGTGAAGATATTTGCCGCAGCCTGGACAAGCCTACTACGTGATGCCATCGTGAGACGGCCTTATACTATTGCAGGCCAGGATTCTCTGGTTTTCGAAGATGAGTTGATGGCCGTTCATTCGAACACCAACGCGGGTGAGGCAAGACTGATGGGTTTTGATGTGGCGCTCCTGTATCAGATTTTGCCGCAGATGAAGCTGGAGAAGAAATTCAATTATGTACGAGGACGAGATCTGACAGAAGATGTGCCTTTGGGGCATATTCCTCCTCCCTTCGGCAGTCTGAAATGGTCATATGATGGCAGTACCTACCTAAGCACTGATATAGAGTATAACTTTGCCAAGCCAATTGATCAGTATGGTCCGGGCTCTACGGACAAGGCCAACGAAGCCACGGAAGATGGAACGCCATTCTGGTTTACCTGGAATGTCAACTTCGCCTACGATATTTTCAAAGACATCCAATTGTCTGCCGGTGTGGAGAACATCCTCGATATGCATTATGTCCCCTTTGCCAGCGGAATCAGTGGGCCTGGCAGAAACTTTGTAATCTCCTTACGCTGGAAGTAATATGCTGCTCTACCTGGAAGAAAGAAAATGACCGCGCTCGAAGGTCGGTGAAAACTAGCCCGGATAGCAATGGAAATGAAGGTGCACTGAGCGCGCTGAATGCGCCACTGGCAGGGGCTCGACGATAGGAGAGACCCTGCCGGTGGATGCAGGAAGCAGCGAAGGGTGCCTTCATTGTAATGGATAGCCGGACGATCCTTGCCACGGCCGAATGCTCTTCGGCTCCAAAAAGAATTAGTTTAGAATTTCGTAGTCAGCCGGATCGACATAAGAGGGGAGTTGGCCGATCGGCAGATTATCATCAGGTCCGGTGGGGTCGCAAATGGAATAGCTGGTCCCATCGCGGAAGATCGGCTTGCCATAGACCTGATCCATTTCAACGGCAACGGTGACATGGTTTCCATATCGAATCAACAGACACTTCAAGCCAAGCACTTCTTTCAGCAAGTACTGGAAAAGTATAGAGCGGTCTTCACAATCCGAGCTCTTGTAAAACAAGGTCTCTTCGGGCGAGAAAGTGATATTGGCCTGATAGAGATCATTGTCATCACTGTACTGGAATGATTGCCGGAGGAAGCAAAGTAACAAGGATACGGCCTCCTTTTGAGTCATATTTCTGGTCATTCGCTGAAAGGCAGGCACTACTGACTCGTAGGCAGATTTAGACAGCGGAATTTTGGAATGCTCTGTCAGGGAGAGATCCGGGTAATTGTACATCAGATGGATCATGTTTAGGTCCACGACTGTTTCCACCAGATAGTTGAGGGAGTTGTGTTCGAAACGGAGCTTCTTTCGTTCTACCTTCTTGCGATTGAACTGAGGCAGGTCATCCATGATGAATCGGAAAGGCATCGCCTTCTTATTGAGCGGCGAGTCGACCCTCTGTAAGGCAGTAACTTGTGTGAGGAGAGGGTTTTTCTCTTCACTGATATCTACCCACCAGCCATCTCGATCCTTGGTGCAGGGAAGGCTATGCACTTTGTCTTGGGAGTAGACACTAATTCGGAGCTTGTCATTGAGGTAATACAGCCTTGACTCCAATCCTTCCTGCAAAAGCATATACCAGGCAAACAACAGTCGAAAGTTTTCTGACTTCTCTGGGAAGAGCTCAGTTGCCGCTTGTCTGACAAGTAGATAATACAACCAATCATTTAACTGAAATTTACTGCGGTACAAATGCAATTCCTCCCACAGTTGGTGAAGGGAGTCTTCTTCCATTTGCTGATAAATCTTCAGAATCTTTTCTTTGGAGTAGCTATCAGGTAGGGATACAGCGGTCACAGCTTGATGGCTGAGTCGCACTTTTTGGCTATAAAACTCAAACTCAATAGAGTTGGCCTCTAGCGATAGCGACGTCATCAAGATCGCAATGATCAATATGACAGATCCTACTCTCAATATTCCCTCTTAAATGAATTGGTTTGAATCCGATATAGATTCAATGTGCTTAATGGGTGGGGACTTATGAGCATTGTTAGGTTAGACAAATTTACTACAAATGGTTAAATAAGAAAAAGATAAGTAGATAAATCCATAGCAGATCTACAAAGTGCCAATATAATGCCAGCATCTTAAGTTTGTGTAGCTCTTGTGGGTCAGTAAAGTAGATCAATGATTGTGCTGGATCGGCACTCAGCTTTTTGACCCGGAAATACATCCATATGAGCAGCAGTACCCCAAGAGCGACATGTAGAGCATGCAAGCCGGAGATGAGGTACAAATAGGACCCATCCGGTTTGCCAGCAATGTAAATGCCTGATTGATAGAGCTCTGTCCATCCAAGCAATTGGCATAGCATGAAGACCAGGCTTAGTGCAAGGGTTATGCCCAAACCGCGAAGGTGTTGCTTTCGTTGGTTTACATCAAATTTATTAACTGCATAGTGGAGGCTAAAGCTGCTAGCGGCAATGACGATGGCTGAAATCAGGAACAACTTTGGAAAGGCAAATTGTTTCCATTGCCAGTTTGGACTACTGAAAAGGTAAGCTACTGTAAGGGTGAGGAATAGAACGGTGATACCCACCAGAAAACCCACAAGCACGATCATCGAGTTGTGTACCTTTATTCCGGGTTCTCTGTCTTGTGGTTTATTGTGGATAGACATGCTAAACTAACATTTAGGCAAACGCTGTTAGGGCAAAAAGGAAAACAAAAGTTGCCAAGGCTTGTGTAGCGGACAAACTGGCTGTAAGTCTGCAAAATTTTGGTATTCCCATAGCCAAAAAAATCCTTCTTGCAAGCTTGTGAAAGATAAAAAAATATGGGAAATTACTTCAGCGCCTGTATTGGCTAAAGGTACAACAAGATCGAAAATCAAGAGCAGTGCATGCAATAGAACCATATCATAACTGGCGACATATCTACATCGCCTCTGAAGACGATAAGTCTCCATTTTGGGAGCGGGAATATAGTGAATTTGAGTTCTCTAACAAGATTTACAATTACTACATTCACCCGCAATGGGATTACTTTGGCTCGCAGACGATCTACCTAAAGATCCTGTTTACAGACTACGAAAAGGGTTATGCGATCATTGAGTTGATCGGCGAATGGAATGACTGCATCGACAATGATATCATGACCTTAAAGCGCAATGTTCTCGATCAGCTGATGGGTAATGGAATCACGCGTTTTATTCTCATCGGTGAAAATGTGCTAAACTTTCATTGCTCTGATGACTGTTATTACTCAGAGTGGTTTGAGGAGGTGGTCGAAGAGGGTGGATGGATTGTAGGCATCAATTTCAGGGAGCATGTACGCTCAGAAATGCAGACAGAGCGATTGCATCACTTTATCAATCTGGGAGAGCAATTTACCAACTTTACCTGGCGTCCACTGGCACCTCAGCGATTATGTGAGCTGATTGAGCGAATCATGGAACGCAGTATTGGGCTGCTCAGTGATTGACCCGATTGCTCCTGAATCTCTAACTTATTCCTATTGGTATATCATCAATTTGGCAGCAATCTCCTTCTTGCCGGTAAAGCCCTTCACAAAGTACAGACCATTAGCCATGTCTTCTGGAAGCTCAATGGCAATGCGATGCTGTCCAGCGTGTAGTTGCTCATCGTTGATGAGCATCACTTCCTTGCCTTGTGCATTAAACAAAGCGATTCGGATGTCAGCTGGCTTTGTCAAATGAAGGTCTAGCCAAGCCGATTTTGAAGCTGGATTTGGATGGATAGCGAGTGAGATATCAGTGGAAACAGGCTGCTCAGTAGCGGTGCTTGAATCACTTATCGTTATCTCCTCCGGAAAAGCATTCAGCACCTGTCGTTCATGCTGTTCCTGATCAAAAGTCTGTATCATGCTAACAATGTGGAAGTCCTCCGGATTGCTGCCTTCAGGAAGGAAAGTCTCAAACACATAGTGGTAAGTAGAAGTGGGGCCAACAACAGATGGAATTTGCCCTTCAACGCCCCAGGGACCGCCCAAGACCTCTCTCAGCACGTTTTTGTGTCGATAGGAATCTATAGGATTTCCTTGCTGGTACATAGGATGTCCTTCCAGGACATCATAGAAGTTGGTTTGGCCAAACTCTGAAATGACCTCTTTTTCTACCAAATGGCAATTGAATCGGAAGTCGCCCTGCATAGTATTGACAAAGTTGGCAGACACATTCACCCGCAGTGAATTAGTGTTTGGATTGTAAGAGTTGTCAGAGCTAACTATCACCTTTGCCGGCTCATTGACTAGTTGCAGCAGTTTATCTCGCCAATTGCCGTGAAGTGTTACAGCGACATTGTATTGATCGTCAAACTTCACCCGATCAAACATAGCACAGGGATAACCATTGCCCATAGCACTGGCCAGACTGTCCGTGACTGTAGTAGCCAATTCATCCTCTGCATGCATGGAGATCATCAGAAGATTTGGAAACTCCGTCATCAGGCTGTCTTTAAGCAGATCTCCTTCAGGACACCAGCCACACCAAGAGGCTGTAAACTCCTCCATCAGAATATATTTGGTGGGATTGTCCTCCTGCACACTGATATTCTTTTCTAGCAGGTTGTTGTCATTATTTGTGTCCAGTCCTCCGTTTGGTGCCAGAAGCCAGACCTCAAGTGAGTGATTTCCCGGGTCATCAGCATGCCATAAGTCATTGTGGTTGAAGGTGCAAGAGGCTCCTACTTCCAATCCCATATCCTCTATGGCATGAGTGAAAACGGTACCAGTACCATTGACTCTGTAGTTAACATGTACTACATCAAGCAGGTGTGGGCCATGATTGCTGATTATACCCCGTACAGCCTTTGGTCCAGGGCTGTTTTCGGTGGGAATAAGTATCTCTTGCAGCTCCACATCCGTTTCTTGAGCAAAGAGAATTGCCGGGGTTAGCAACATCAATAGTAGAAGTGTCCTTTTCATTTCGCCGTTATCTTGCGTAAGATGCCCAGGCAGCAGCTATGTATACCACTGGGTAAAAGTTCGAAATAATGTAAATTGTCTTAATGGAAATGTCTCCCTGACTGATCAGTGTACAGAGCTGGCAGCAGTAGCTGTCTACAAAAACAGCCAATACAGTGCCAAGATCATGCTACTGAGTGTGTTAACTAATAGCCTCTTTTACGAATCTCAGCGAAAAACATCACCTCATAATGGTGGGCAGGGTGGTTATTCATGCCGTACAATGAGCTACCTTTGTAGTCTCAGTTATGTAGAACAAGCTTGGATAAATTGAAACATGCTCTATCATATAGTACCGCAAGATGACTGGAAGTCACAGTCAAATTTAAGACATTATTTGGGTGAATCTCTAAATACAGAAGGTTTTATTCATCTTTCTCAAGCTCACCAGCTCAACAGTGTTTTAAATCGCTTTTATCGCGCTCAGTCAGGGCTCTTATTACTGCATATTGATGAGTCCAGACTCATAGAGGAACTCCGTTTTGAAGACAGCTATGGCGAAGGCCAGCAGTACCCACATTTGTATGGACCTCTAAATATAAACGCCATTGTTCTAATCGAATTTCTGGTAGCCGAAAAGAATGGATGCTACCACTGGCCCCAGCCAAAGTAGAAACTACAATGACAGCTTTTGCCTTTACTATACAATTTGCGTATTTTTGCCTCTACTGGGAACACAAGCTGATTACACTAGAAAATTTTTAGGGGACAGGTATGTCTTCAATTAATGACTGGCAATAATTGCTTCCCGTTTCCCGCTAGTGGAAGGGGCAAGAGCAGGATAGCTATCAGGTAAGTCCTTTGTAGGATATGAAAAAATTCGTTGAATCAGAGTTGCAGACCTTCGCCGAGCGGGCAGGACAAAAGTTGGTATTTGCTGCCCAGCGAGGAGGCACCGCATTTGGCTTGGGAGGTCCTGATTCTCAAACCACCGTTCCTTTCATTTATTTTGATACAGGCGACTATGAATTTTCACTAACAGGAAACTATAGTGAAAAGAACCAGAGCTTTCGGGGAGAGGCAGGAAGATGCTTATACCTTGGCAAAGACCTGCGACACTTCCTCTTGCAAATGGCCAGATCTCTACCCGAAGTGATTGAGGATCTCTACTCCCCAATTATCTTCCATCAAAATGACCTCATAGACCGTGATTTGCGTCCTATGGCCAATGGATATTTCTGTCCCAAAACCTCCATTTCCCATTATTTGGACAGGGTGTCCAGTTTTGGAAACAAATGGGAAGGCCTGTCGCCTGTGCCAGCTAGAGACTACCTGGAGAGCATCAGAGCGTTGCTTGCGGCCAAATGGATCGTCGATCTAATGGATGTGCCTCCCGTCAGCATGGATGAGCTGCTGGAAAATGAGCATATGAAGACACAGGCCAAAGTTGCTGTGGCGGTAAATGAGCTACGAATCTTCGAATCCAATGGCGTCGTGGAGCGTCATCCCGTCATCGAAGATTTCTTCGAGCGAGAGACCGCCCATTGCTCCGAACATGCCAGGAGATTTCCTAAATCCAACTATTCTCGAAATACTATATCGGTCCTGTATCGTACCCTCGTTGGTAAGATGATGAAATAAAATAGGGATGCTTGTTTGGGCGTGCCCCTCCGCCGTCTGTGCAGCCCCCGCTGTAGGGACAAATGGTCCCTAAAGCGGGGGCTGCACAGCCAGCTCCGGGTCAGGCTATCCGCTAATACTCACCTTGTGGCTGGCGCTTCGGCTTATGCCTGATGGGGTCTGCTCCGCTAGCGCTCCGAGCCCCCATCAGGCATGCCTCAGTCGCCATCCCCGGCGGCTCGTTCCGCTCCTATCCTTCACGCAGGTACAGAGCTGCTCAGATTGCTAAAACTTGCACAAACTAATGCTTACCTTTGTCACTTCTTACCCGGTGCACGTCTTCAAATCAAAAAGAAATTATGTCTAAACTAGAGTCATTCAAATCCGAGATGGAAGCTGGCTACACCTTTTCAGGTTCCACTATTACTTTAGGAGCAGCTATGCTCGATGGCGAATCAACTGGAATACAGGTCAAAGCTCCTTTAAAGTCTTTTACCAGACACGGCTTGATTGCCGGTGCTACCGGTACCGGTAAAACAAAGTCATTGCAGGTCTTTGCCGAGCAGCTGTCCGCCGCAGGCGTGCCCGTGATGCTAATGGATATCAAAGGAGATCTGAGCGGAGTAGCAAAGCCCGGCGAAGCAAGTGATAAACTTAGCGCAAGAAACGCCGAAATGGGCTTGGAATATAATCCTGCCGGAAACCCCGTAGAACTAATGTCCATTTCTGAGCTTTCAGGAGTCAAGCTGAAAGCAACCGTCCTGGAGTTTGGTCCCATACTCTTTGCAAAGATTCTGGAACTCAATGACACCCAGCAAGGCATACTTTCCGTTATGTTCCGCTATTGTGATCAAAATGGATTACCGCTTCTTGATCTCAAAGATGTCAAGCAGGTGCTCAACTTCATGACAAACGAAGGCAAAGATGCCATCGCTGCAGAATATGGCAGCATTTCCCCAGCTTCCGTTGGTACCATCATGAGAAAAATCGTAGAGCTTGAGCAGCAAGGTGCCGAACGCTTCTTCGGAGAGCCTTCCTTTGAAGTGGAAGACCTCATGAGACTCGATGATAAAGGACATGGCTATGTGAATGTCCTGCAGGTGATGGACATGCAGACAAAGCCAAAACTCTTCTCAACCTTCATGCTGAGTCTGCTGGCCGAGCTCTATGCTACACTTCCCGAGGCAGGTGATCTTGATAAGCCAAAGCTCGTCTTGTTTATCGATGAAGCACACCTCATCTTCAATGAAGCCTCTGATGCCCTGCTCGATCAGATCGAGAGCATCATTAAGCTCATTCGATCCAAAGGTGTAGGCATCTTCTTCGTCACACAGAACCCATCCGACATTCCGGATGCGGTATTGAGCCAACTAGGACTTAAGGCACAACATGCTTTGAGGGCATTTACAGCCAAAGACCGTAAGATGATCAAAATGACGGCTCAAAACTATCCCTTAACCGAGTACTATGATACCGCAGAAATGCTGACCTCTCTGGGTATCGGAGAAGCATTGGTGACGGTGCTGGATGAGCAAGGACGACCTACGCCACTGGCAGCCACAAAGATGCGTGCTCCCGAAAGCAGAATGAGTGTACTTACGGCAGATGAAATCACTGCCCTTGTCAGCGCTTCTCAACTAGTAGAACGATACAACAAAGACATTGATCGCGAAAGTGCTTATGAAATCCTACGAGCAAAAGTAGACAGCACTGCTGAACCAACGGCTGCCGAAGAAGGAAAAGAGAAGAAAACCGAAAAAGAAGCGGAAGCCAAACAAACAGCTGCCAACGAAAAAGAAGAACCGAGCGCTCTGGAGTCCTTGACCAACAACACAATGGTCAAGCAAATGGGTAGAACCGTAGTTCGCGAACTAAGTCGTGGTCTGCTGGGAGCACTTGGGCTTGGAGGGACAAGAAGGAGAACGAACAACAGAAGAGGTGGCGGCTGGTTTTAGCATCTAGTATGAAATATAAAGAACGTGCTCA
Source organism: Chitinophagales bacterium (assembly GCA_020629205.1). Taxonomy (GTDB): domain Bacteria; phylum Bacteroidota; class Bacteroidia; order Chitinophagales; family UBA2359; genus JAHDDV01. The sequence goes on from JAHDDV010000045.1 coordinate 11,504, forward strand.
AAAGTTTACAGGAGAGTTAAGCTCCGTCAAGACTAAATCAAATCTCTTAACAGCTGCCAGATTGATACTCTTTCTGGTGGCTGTTGGAGGGGTGATCTTCCTAATCAAGGCTGCTTACCCAGCTCGAATCCTGGTGATCTTTGTGCTTTCGAGCATCGCCCTTTTCCTCTTCCTCATCAAGTTGCATAACGAGGTCAAGTTTAGGCGCGACTTCCTCTTGGAACTTGTCAAAATCAATGAAGAAGAAGAAGAGGTGCTGCAAGGCAGGTTTGACTTCTTTCCCGATGGCAAACAATTTCTGGCTATCAATCATCCCTACGCCTACGACCTCGATATCTTCGGTCAGGGTTCCATCTTTCAATACATCAACCGAGCTTGCACCTGGATGGGGCAAAATCAGCTGAGCGATTGGCTCTCTGAAGGAGAGATGGATATTCGGAAAATTGAAGAAAAGCAAGAGGCCGTTAAAGAGCTCAGCCCTTTGCTGGATTGGCGGCAAAATTTCATGGCCACCGGCAAGCTCTCCGATGTAGATCAACAGAACTGGAATGTCCTGAGCAAGTGGATGCAACAAGAGCCACGATTTCTTGGCAACAAGTTCTTGCCAATTCTTGTCTGGCTGCTTCCCATTTGTTCGCTTGCCTGCCTGGTCCTTTACCTTGTTCAGGTACTGGACCATGTACCCATGATACTGTTCGCTGGTTTAGGGCTGCTTGTAACTGCCTTCTATGTATCCAAAATCAACCAGATTCACAACAATGTTTCGCGCTGCTACCCGCTCTTGCAGCAATATGCAGTCTTATTAGAACGGGTTGAAAATCAATCCTTTGAAGCTTCCTACCTCAAGGAGATTAAGGCTGATATCGAAAGTGAACAAACCAAAGCCAGCATCTCCATTGGAAAGCTGGTCGCCTTGGTGAACAAACTGGATAATCGCCTAAACATACTGGTAGCCATCTTCCTAAACGCCTTTTTGCTTTGGGATTTACGCACTGTGATTGCCTTGGAAAAGTGGAAGATGGAGCATTCAGAAAAACTTGCAAAATGGCTTGCAGCTCTGGGCAGAATGGATGCCATGCAATGTCTGGCCAATCTCGCCTACAATAGAAAAGACTTCATTTATCCCAAGGGAGTGGAGGGCCCCTTTGCCTTTGAATCACTTGACCTTGGGCATCCCTTGCTTGATCCACAGAAGAGAATTGACAATGACTTCTCCATTTCTGGCTGGGGAAAGATGGCTATTATCACAGGAGCCAATATGGCGGGAAAAAGTACCTTCCTTCGCTCTGTGGGAGTCAACTACATTCTTGCTATGGCTGGTGCCCCAGTCTGTGCGAAGGAACTCTCCTTCAGGCCGCTCAGCCTGCAGACCAGCATGAGAACAACAGATTCACTGATGGAGGATGAGTCCTATTTCTTTGCCGAACTGAAACGCCTAAAAGCCATTGTTGATATGGTGGAATCCGGTGAGCCTGCCTTTATCATCCTGGACGAAATGCTGCGAGGCACCAATTCCGTCGACAAATCAAAGGGCTCTGAGGCACTTGTGCGCAGATTGTCTAATATGAAATGTGCGGCCTTAGTAGCAACACATGATCTATCTCTGGGAATTCTGCAGGAAGAAATTCCGGATAAAGTAAGTCTGCATTGTTTCGAAGTTGAAATTCTGAATGATGAGCTCAGCTTTGACTATAGAATCCGCTCTGGCCTAAGCCAGACACTGAATGCTACCTTTTTAATGCGAAAAATGAATATCATCGGTTAAATTCGCAACGTACAAAGAAAGAGTATCTTTGAACCCGGGGGACTTTTGATTGTACACGTGTTTATGTTCAACATTGTCACGCAGTAAATCCCTATGAAATCCCTCTTATTTGCCTCCGCGCTAGCCCTAATCAGCATCTTTCATCTTCAGGCACAGGAAACCAGGCAACTGCAAGCAACCCGTCTGCAATCAAGCATCACCATTGATGCTAGACTCGATGAAGCGGACTGGAAGAGTGCATCCGTCGCCAGCAATTTTACTCAGCTGGATCCTACAAGTGGGGCTGATCCGAGTCAAAAGACGGAAGTCAAGATTCTCTATGATGATGTAGCCATTTACGCCGCCTTCATCTGCTATGATACCAGCCCGGATAGTATCCTGACGCAACTCGGACTGCGAGATCAGGACGGCTTGAATGCAGATTGGGTGCGCATCTCCTTCGATACATACAATGCCCAGCAAGATGCCTACATCTTTGGCGTTTCCTCCGCAGGCGTGCAGTTTGATTTAAGGGAATCGGATTTTACCTACAATGCCGTTTGGGATAGCAAGGTGCGCATCAACGATGAAGGCTGGGTGGCGGAATTCAAAATTCCATTCTCAGCATTGAGGTTTCCCAAAGATGAAAAACAGGTTTGGGGGCTACAATTGGAGCGACAAATTCGAAGGCATCGGGAGTTGGTACAGTGGGCACCAGTCACCAAAGGCGTGCAAAACTACCTAACCTTTTGGGGCAAGCTCACCGGTATCAATGAGGTAGAGTCTCCCATACGATTACAACTCACTCCCTATGTATCTCTGGTAGGACAACATTACCCCTACAATGAAGAGAAAGTCGACAACTTGAATATGCAGTTCAATGGTGGCATGGATCTCAAATTTGGAATCAGCGAGAGCTTCACACTGGACATGACCTTGTTGCCGGATTTTAGCCAGGTCCAATCAGATGATCTGATCAAAAACTTAACAGCTTTTGAACAGGTATTTGAAGAGCAACGGGCCTTCTTTCAAGAAGGGGTAGATCTATTCGAACGTGGAAATCTATTCTATTCACGAAGAATAGGTGGAAGACCAGACAAGTACTATGAGGTGCAGGACCAATTGGAAGATGGCGAAGAGATTGTAAGCAATCCAGGTAAATCACTTTTGGTCAATGCTTCTAAAGTGTCCGGTCGTACAAAGTCCGGACTAGGGATTGGGGTGCTTAATGCGGTGCATAGAAATACCTACGCAGAAATAGAAGGCGATGATGGGGCAAACCGAAAGTTCCTTACAAGCCCGGCTAGTAACTATAGCATTGTAGTGCTGGATCAGTTGCTCAAAAATAACAGCTCATTCTATCTGGTAAATACCAATGTTTCACGATTCGATGAAGACTTCCGATCAGCCAACGTCACGGGTGCAGGACTCACCCTTGTCAACAAAAAAGGCAGCCATGAATTACAAGCCATAGGATCCTACAGCAATGTCAACCAAAAAGACTTTGATGACAACTACGATGGCTACAGTTTTGCTGCCCAGATAAGTAAGATCCGGGATGCATTCCAGTACAACCTTGGAGTCGAAGGCTATTCGCCGGATTATGATCCAAATGACTTCGGTCTGCAGTTTTTCCAGGACATCGTAGAGTCATACGCCAACGTAGAATACAATCTTTTCGATCCAAAGCACGGCTTCAATTTTGGACAGGCCCGTCTAGGCTTTCGCACTAGCAATCAATTGTCGACAGGTCGGTCCCTGGAGCAGTTTATCGACTGGAACGTCTTCGGAACCATCTCCAAAAACTTCCTGACCGTTTGGACGGGAGGGGAGTGGTTGGTCCGCGATGCGGTGGATCTATTCGAAGCGCGTAAAGATGGACAGATTTTTAGACAGCTCTCTTGGGCAGGGGCATGGTGCGGCTTCTCCTCCGACTACCGGAAAAGATTTGCACTCGATGGCAATTACTTTTTTGCTAGCCAAACAGAGGCTGATGGGATCGCTTACAATATCATGTTTCGTCCAATAGTCCGAGTCAATGACCGACTTTCCTTCAGCCACGAATTCTTCCATCGTAGCGCCATCAAAGACCTAGGCTATGCAAGTACAGATGACGATGACCTACCTGTCTTTGGTAAGCGAAATGTGCACATCTACAACAATACTTTCACGGCCAAGTACCTTTTCAGTAGCAATATGTCGCTCGATCTTCGAGGGAGACATTATTGGAGCCGTGCCATCTACGATTCCTACTACGATGTGCAAGAAGATGGCTATCTAAGCTATCGGCCCGGCTGGGAAGAAAACAATGACTTTAGCTACAATGTTTTCAATATTGATCTCGTCTATTCCTGGCAGTTTGCCCCCGGTAGCTGGTTGAATGTGGTCTACAAGAACTTCATCGAGAATGAATCCGAAGAAACCGATCCGCAGTTCTTCAACAATTTCGGCCAGACGGTTAAGGAACCGCAGACAAATAGTGTTTCCATCAAACTGCTGTACTTCTTCGACTATGCCGTCTTCCGAAACTCGCTGGCACGTCGGCCATAAGCGCTGATCGAGTGGGGCATTGGGAGTCAAACAATTGTTATCTTTAGTTGTTAAAGCCACAATTGTTCATGCTCATAAATGCCCAAGCAAAATGTCAAATCACTTCTCTACTAGTACAAGCGGTCTAGCACTGTTTGTCCTGCTCTTTTGCACTTCAATCTTTTTTACTTGCGAAAAGGAGGCAAGCATTACCGACTCTTCCAATCTTCAAAATCAGGATCAGATTGTCAATACAGCTGAGCAGCAAGATCCAATTCCCGAAGCATCTGAGGCTACTGCTGGTGGTTGCGATGGGAGCTTTCGCCCGGTCGTAGTTGTACACGGATTTCTGGCATCTGGCGATACCTACGCCAGTCAATTCCAAAGATTCAGCTCCAATGGCTACTGCAATTCCGCACTCAGAGCCTTTGATTGGAATTCAACAGCTTTTGGCAGCGACAACTCAGGAGCATTGGATGAATACATCGATCGAGTATTAGAGAAAACGGGTGCCAGTCAAGTAGATCTTGTAGGGCATTCAGCTGGTGGAGGACTCTGCTATGGCTATCTCGAATCATCTGCCAATGCAGTAAAGGTCGCTCACTATGTGCATCTCGCTTCCAGCTCCCAAGCACAGCCAGCAGGACCAAATGCTGAGATTCCCACGCTCAATATTTCCAGTACAAATGACGAAACTACAGGCGTTTCTGATATTTCCGGAGCCGAAAACCTTACCCTCTCCGGCTACGATCACTATGAAGTGGCAACCTGTGCGGAGACCTTCGCGGCCATGTACAATCACTTCAATGATGAACAGGCAATCACAACGGATATTGTGGAGGAGTCGGCTGTCTCAGTCTGTGGCAAAGCACTCACACTAGGTGAAAATGCCCCTTTGGATTTTGCTACTGTCGAGGTCTATGAAGTAGATCCTGCTACTGGTCAGCGCATTTCTTCACAAGCGCAACACACGCTTCTAACCAACGAACGTGGATACTGGGGACCAATAGAGCTCACCAAAGGTGCTCCCTACGAGTTTCTCGTCCTCAGTGGCAATGCGGGCGATCGTCCGGTTCACTATTATCGCGAAGGCTTCACTCGTTCCAATCCACTCGTCTATCTACGCACGCTTCCGCCAGCCACGTCAATCGCAGGTCTGTTACTGGCCAATTTGCCAAGCGATGATGCCCAGGCCGTAGTAGGATTGTTTACCTCCAGTCAGGCAGTTGTATCCGGGCGCGATGACCTCTTCACTAATTCGGAGGAGTTATCTATTCCTGACTTTACCTCCGCAGATCAAACTACCATTGCCATGTTCCTCTATGATGATGGAGACGGGAGTACCAGCCTTGATCCCGATCCTACTTTCAGTGGTATACAATTCCTAAATGCTGTAGACATGTTCTTTGCAGGAGATGCATCACAGACCATCACCACGACCTTCAACGGACGTACCCTAAACTGTCCCGCATGGCCATCGCAGTCAGATGGCCTCATTGTTTTGGTATTCGATTAAAGAAATCAAACAGAGCGATTCAATCGAGAATTTTGAGAGAGTAATTTTTTGGAGTGCAGCAGCATTCGCTTATGGCAATCAATCACCGGCTCTCCGCTATTATGATCGATCCAGCTGCCTGCTACAGCTTCAGCACTGAGGTCTCTACGCCTTCGCTTCGAGCCCTCATTGCTGAGCTTCCGCCACGGCATCTGCACCGATCATAGCCGCTGCGATCCGGACTATTCATCACCTTCATTCGTTCTGGCAACGATGCTCCATCGACTCACGGTGCTTTCTCATCCCCTCAACCAGCCCCATTTTGCCCTGTTTGCTTTTTAATTGGCGTGATATTTGCACAATTGCTTAGATAACAATAAATTGTTTGAGGCAGCTAATCCATTCATAATGAACAATTTCGCCAATATTGCAGGCAAGGTCATCTTAACAATGCTGTTTTTGACCGGCTTGATATTCCTGCCACAGAGCATATCTGCGCAGAATACCTACTTCTGTTGTCCGGGAGAACTGTACAACGAAATGGGCTTTAGATACGTGGGAGCCAATAGGTTATTGCATAAGTCTGAACCATTTCATGAGCTACCCAGGACCGTTACAGACCTGACCGTTTATGGCTATTGGAAGTATGGAGTAGCACCTGATATGACCTTCACAGTAGAAGTGCCTTACAAACTTCTGTTTACCGGCAACCGTTACTGGGACCTCCCGGATATCGATGATCCAATTGAATCTGGAAGCCTGCGTACCCTGGGAAACATCAAATTGGGTATCAATAAGGACCTTACCTATTACTCGCCATTCACTTTAGGTGTTGGTTTTGTTTTAGAATTGCCTACTGCTATTCATGATGAAGTCACCGGCTTGCGTAGCGGGTATCCAGGCACTGGTCTGGGTGGGGTCGTGCTCTTTGATACCCGAAGTGATTTCATCCACCTTTCAGCTTATACAGGAGGCATCATTAGAGGCATTGGTCCTTCTCAACGTAGCGGATTTGCCTACTATGGGCATCTGGAAACCGGCATCAACTATCAAGATCTCTTCTACCTGATTGTGCAGGCCAAATTCCAACGAATGGCGACCGAAAGTGCCGCGATGCATATACGCAGTTATCAAACCGGGTGGTATGTCCTCGATGAGGAATATACTTCTTGGGGAGTCAAAATACTTGGGCATATTGATCCAAATATCGGAACAGGAGCCTCCATCATGTTCGCCGCCGATGGACATTATTATCCTCGTGGCCCCTTCGTTGAGGCCTTTATCAACTTCCGTGCTGGAAAGCGCAGATGCCGATTTGTTCCATCACAATTATAATATTGGAAAAATAAAATTCTTTCCACCTCAGGGGAGTTTGCCAACTGGTAAGCTCCCTTTCTTATTGGGATCTCGGTATTTCATGTGTTTCTGCTTGATAAACAACTTCTTAATAATGTTATTGCATTGGCTATTGATTGAATGTGAATTTGTGTTGCATGCGTAATGGTTTGGTTGTCTAGTGTATGGGTTTGAGCTTTCCAAGCTTCTTGTGGGACTGTCATTTGGCCATTTTACCTATTATTGAGAAGCTTGAATCGAGCATACGGCGGCAATCAATTTGTCTCTTAGAGAATATATTGATACTTTTGAGGCAGCTGCGGAGCACTGCGGTTACATAAACAAAGGTGTTACAAAGTTCTTTTGCATGGCACCGGATGCTCCTCAACTTCACCAGCGATTTGCTAAGGTTCCAGGTTTCCGTGGAACCGATCAACACCCCATTTTTTGCTTTATGCTTGTCGCAGGTTGATAGGAAACTGAAACTGAAGAGACAAGAAATGACGAGGTTTATACCGCTACTTATGGCAGTCGCACTGCTGTGCGCCTGTGGTAGACACAGCGCCCCCCAGGTAGATGATCCTGTTTCAGCACAGGAAGAAGGAATTGCTGTAGGTAATCTGCAGAATGTCGGAATGGACGAGAAGGTGATCAATCGCCTCACCGCCCAGATCAATGGAGGTGTATATTCAAATTTGCACAGTCTTCTGATCATGAAGGACCATAAGCTGGTCTATGAACAGTACTTCACTGGTGATGATGAATACTGGGGTCAAAAGAAATCAAACGTACGACACAGCGTATCCAGCTTGCACGATATGCGCAGCATTTCCAAGAGCGTGGTGTCAGCTTGCATTGGTATTGCGCTCATGGAGGGTAAGATCAGCTCGCTTGATCAGCGGCTATTTGAATTTTTTCCCGAATATGGCTACCTGAACGTGCACGGAAAGGACCAAATTAGTCTTCGCAATTTGCTCACCATGACCTGCGGACTCGACTGGCATGAGGACCTCGACTATAAAAATCCGGAAAATACTGAGATGCAGATGATCTTCAGCGAGGATCCTGTCGCATTTGTACTTGGCCGAACTGTTGTGGGAAAACCGGGCGAAAAGTGGAATTACAATGGAGGAGCCACCCAGTTGCTGGCAGCAGTTCTTCAAAAGGCCACGGGTCAGGCAATTGATGACTTCGCCAATGAACATCTCTTCCAGCCGCTTGGCATCAAGAAGTATGAGTGGATTGACCTGCCAAATGCAGGCATTCCTGCTGCCGCTTCAGGTCTACGACTCAGAAGTCGTGATCTCCTGAAGTTTGCCATCCTCTACAGCAACAAAGGAAAATTTAATGGTCAGCAGATACTTCCCGAAGAATGGGTAGAAGCCTCTTTGAACACGCAAGTCCTACGTCCAGACGGGAGAGGGGGATACGGCTACCAATTCTGGACCTGGTCTGACTATGTCAAGAATGCGAAAGTGGACTTAGCTGCTGCTTCAGGAAATGGAGGCCAAAGAATTTACTTTGATCAAGAGAATCAGCTAATGGTGTTAACGACAGCTGGAAATTATAATGATGCAGAAAGCGAAAGAGCTAACTACGAACTTGTCAAAGACTATATCTATCCCGCAGTCCTGGAGATCATGGACAGCGCAGAGCGCTAATCAATCTATTTCATGCTTAATGATAAAGACATCATTATCACCGAAATTATAGGACCTTGACTGGCCGATGATATAGTAGTAATTACCGAAGGCCAGGATGTCATCTGCGCGATCAGTGTCTGCTCCACCGAAGCTCCGCTCCAGACTCGAGGTTCCGTAATCATCCACGTCAGCCATCAGAATGTCCTGCAGCCCAGCTCCCCTGCTATTGGTCCGTCCAATAAACACAAAACCGCCTCCCGGCTTTACATAAACCGCCTGACCTCCATCATGCTCACTACCGCCAAACTCCTGCTGCCAAACGACTACGCCACGGTCATCTAGTCGCAGGGCAGTCATGTTGTGATTCGGTTCTGTGCTGGCTGTATGAGCTACCGTAATATACCCGCCTTCTAAGGTGCGAGCAAATGAACCGGGCTCTTCATAGCCTTCACCACCATAGGTTTCACTCCAGATTGAGTCTCCTTGTGCGGACAGCTTCATCAGGTAGAGATCCCGATCACCGGCCCCATAACTGTCCGTATAGCCTGAGAGCATTAGTTCCTGATCTTCAATCTCCAGGATGTTTTGAGCCCCATCATAGGCGGCACCACCGAAGTATCGATGTTGTATAAGATCTCCTTCTGCTGAAAGCCAGGTCAAGTGTATATCGCGGTCTCCACTGTCTTCTCGTTCTACAGCTCCGCATACCACAAGATTTCCATTGGCCAACAAAAGCATTTCACGTGGGCGCTCCGAGCCTTCCGTTTCGATACGTTTGCTCCACAGTTCGTTTCCATTCAGATCACAGTTCACAATGTAGAGGTCCTTGTTTCCAGTCGCTGGATCCTGTCGACTGCCTAAGATCAAAAGTTGTCCATCAGCACTTAGAATAATATCATGGCCTTCATATGGTGCGTCGAAACCAAACTCATATTGTCCAGTTTGCAGACCGGAAGTATCTATGCGCAACAAATAGATGGCGCCATTGGGATTCTCAAAGCTTCGGGAGGTTCCAAGTGCATAAAGCTGGCCACCAGCAAAAACTCCCGCTCGGGCCAGTTCATTGTCAGCACCACCATAATTGAACTGCCAGGCAGTCTCCTGGTAGATCTGGGGAGGTGGGTCAGGTTTTTCACATGCCAAGTGCGAAAGCGCAAGACATGCAAACAAGAAGATAAGCCAATTCTTCATTCAAGGCTAATTTAGCGGTTTTACCTATTGGTTCAAAAGCTAAGTTCAGGATACCGTATAAGGAGCTTATCTTTTTGTCAGCCGAGGTGCGAGCAGGAAGCATAGCCATAGCTACGCAACCGACGAGCAACGAAGGATGACAGAAATAGAAGCCCTTATAGCTGTCATGAACTGAGTTTTTGGCCCATTAATGATATATCAAATTTCACGCCACTATTTCCCCAAACGTATTATCCACAACTATCGCTGTCTATCGAGAGAATTTCTTTCTTTTTCTGAAAAAAATCCCTTCCTTGGGGAACCATTTGCCCAGTACTTGCTGTTGTCTATGGTAATACGGGGTTGACCGGTATTGACAGTAAAGTTATTAGTAAGTGTCAGCATGTCGAGATTTGTGTACTTAGCTCGTAAAAACTAATACTCAACCATATTTTAGATGGCACTCCAAGTGTCCGTATGGCTGCCTAATTCAAGGAATTAGAGCCTACTGTTCCGCCGCATCGTCGTTTCCTGACCGACAGCCGCCGAGCATCAACCAACCCTCAGGATAGTGATTGTAGGTGCTGTTCTAGCCCGCATGAGCGAAACCACTAGAGCTAGGGATTTATGAGGATCGTACTCATCCATGTAGATTTCCGAAATTCAATGTAGTACTAAGCATGTAGAAAGCTCATTAGTGTTTTATCTGGACGCGAGTTCGATTCTCGCCAACTCCACCAACAGTCCCCTCGATATCGAAAGATGTGGAGGGGACTTTTCTTTTTTCTCTGCCGCTTTTGCTCAATTCATGATCAAGGATCAAAGTGCAAGGTGCAAGGTGTTGTTTTTGTAGAGACGCATTGCATGCGTCTAAATTGGACGTTGCACCATGAATGGTCATACTGAAGGATGATCAAGGTTTAAGGATCAAAGTGCAAAGTGCAAAGTGCAAGGTGCAAGGTGCAAGGTTGTCTTACACTGAATTTGGTTGACCTTTTTGGTTAACAAATATATTGGTCGA
>JAHDDV010000460.1 GCA_020629205.1 Chitinophagales bacterium
GACTTGACTGCAAAATATTTCGACAACAATGGTGTATATTTGGTTAAACACCCTAAGTATGAAGTACATCTTATGTGTTGTCCTTCTCGGCATTCCTTGCCTCAATCTGCAAGCGCAATTTCAGGAAGAGGAAGTACTTTGGAACAGCGAATACTACCACGATGGGGAAGTTGTGCTCGCAGCGGATTTCAATGGAGACGCCAAAGCCGATTACCTCTTTAACAGCTCCGCACCAGACCCAGACTTTCTTGTACTCTCCAGTGCTTCCGGATTTGAAGCCCCGCGATACTTTGATAGCTCTTATGATCTTCGTCATTCCATCGTAGCTGACTATCACAATGACGGAGATCAGGACCTACTATTCCTATCCTCCAGCCTATTGTTCGTAGCTGAAAATGACGGCACCGGCGCCCTTAGCTTGACTTTCCATCAATTACCTCATACTGTTTCGGGGATTTATGATATGGATCAAGATGGCAAACTCGATCTAATCGGAACTTCTGAGCCAAACATTTGGTATAGAAACCTGGGTGGTTTTGACAACTTTGAACCCGTCGAACACAGTTGCCCGTACAACTTTGAGCATGTGCTTGTTGACAGAGATCTTAACGCAGATGGTTTCAATGAGAGGATTGTAAGGATAGGCCAGGCGCCAAAGAAAGGACACCTATTCATCGGCTATGGAGATCCGCAGGGAAATTACAATTGGAGTGAGCTAACCTCAATGGTTGCGGCAGGTTCGCTTCATCGAGCGACCCTTCATTTGCAGGATGTTGATATGGACGGCGATCTTGACATTTGGCTAAACATAAACCGTGAGGGCCTAAGCTGCGCCAAGATATACCTGCTGCGAAATCAAGCAGGAAGAATGAGTCAAGAAGTACTTGTTTACGAACCTTCGGGTAGCATTTTCTGTATCACCAGACCGATTACTGAAGTTGCGGACGTGAATGGGGATGGCTTTCCCGACCTACTAATGCAACGGGGTAACAATGACAAGCTGATGAGTCTCATCAATACAGGAACAGGATATCTCGAGTCGGGACCAGAAATTGACAAAGAGATCAGTACTTACCGCTTGGTCAATTACAGGAGCTACCTCGATGAGCCTAAAGAATTGTTGCTCGCAACCGCGGGCCCAATCACAAAATCATTTAGGGTAGCAAACGAGTCACTTCTGACAAAGTTCTCGATCATAGACCAGCCTCTTGGCAAGATTCAATGTCTCAGCTTTGCTGACATAAACGGCGATCAAAAAAAGGACATCATCACCTTCGACAAGCTTTCGAATCGAGTCTATGGACTGTTAACAGAGGAGCCATTTGGATATGAACAAAGCCAGCTGGTATCCGAAATTGAGGCCGATGAGGTCTACGCAGTAGTATTCAATAATACGGGTGCCATTGACCTAATGGCCTACAAACACAATTCACTCTACCTCTATCGTGGTCCAGATTATGAAGATAATGGTGCTTTCTTATCTGATCTTACCATCTCTTCCTTTTGTCAAAACCTGCAAGCCATCGACATCAATCAGGATGGAGTCCTGGAATATCAGATCAACAATAACTTGATCAGTTATGGACCTGTCGTGCAGTCTCTGACTAGTACAAATCCGATGGATTCTTGTCTCCAGGTACAGCAAATGTTTGACTTCGATGGCAACCTGTCCTTCGATCTGCTGCAAGAGTGTCGGAACCCTGCAAGTATTAGCATCGCATTGAAACAAGAGAGCGGGCAATACAAAGAAGAGCTCCTGCCGATAAGTTATGAGACCAAAGACAGCGTAGTAGCTGCCTACCTCAATGAAGACACAAGTGCGGATTTAATTCACTTCGACCGATCCTCGGGAAGTATCAAGTTTCTACTACAAATAGAAAATGAATGGCAGATTGCCGACAGCTTGAATTTAGGGACTGATCCAGAACTACAGTTAGTCTCCTTGCATCTCAACAAGGACGGCCTCTCAGATATCGCACTATACTTTAAACATGCACAGGTTCCAAACTGGCAGTTGAGCTATTTGATAAATCAGGGGGAAGGGCGGTTTGGAACTCCAGTACTGTTAAAGGAAAGCAATCGGGAGGCTATACTCTACGCTGAAGATCTCGATTCTGATGGACTGGATGACATCGTATTTAGGAGCAAGGACGGAAGCTACCTTAGTTATTTCCTCAATGAAGCCATGCCCATTGAAGAAGAGGATAACGGGACTGTGAGCGTCTTCCCCAATCCTAGCCAGGGACAATTGTATCTCCCACTAAGCAATGCCGACGCTCTGGTCGAATACGAGATCTTCGATCCTAGTGGCAGAGGCTTGCTTGAAGGCCATTCCCGATCTTTGGTGAATGTTGCTACGCTGCAGCAAGGGCTATATTTAATCAGATGGCAGATAGCTGGTCGAGTGTATCAATCGAAATTTGTGAAGAAATAGATTGGTGTTTGATATCCTGAGAGCAATTGTACAAGGCTCAGTTGGAGACAATGCGAGGCCTTTTTTCTGCGACTGCCTATTCGATTCGACCTTGATAGAGTTTCAGAGAGCACAGTTGATTTCTAAAGCAATGCACTACTGGCTCCAATACGCCTAGATTCTAAAACTCGAAATACCGCCAGAAAGTGAAGTAATTTGTAAAAGCGCGAAAGCCAAAGAAAAGACCGGCAGCCAGACCACATGCCATCAGATACTTGAGCATAACATCAACAAAACTGAAACCGGCAGCGGAAGGTATAATCAGCCCTTGGACAGCAATCATGATACGTCGCCAATCTTTGATGATTACAAAAAGAAAAACCGACTGAAAGAACACCGCATTCATGAGTGCCCCAGGTGATATCTCATACAATATATCCAGCACGATTATGTTCAAAAAAATCGGGCTTAGCAATAGGGCCCCGAGCAGCTTTGTGCGGTCAAATATCAGCAACAGTGCACCAAGAACCTGAACACATCCAATCATAATCGGATAGGCTTTTGTAGCTCCAAAGAAGCCCCACATGATTTCAAATCCTGTCGCATTCTGGATAGTGACATGACTAAGTTTGCCTCCTTCAAATTGGACAACTTTACCGAAACCATAGACACATACATTAAAGGCTGCCCAGATGCGGAGCCCGGTCTCGACGGTAGTCCAGGACAATAATTTGCTTGCTTTTGCCATGACACAATTTACAAATATTTGATATTATTCGTCACATCGGATAAGCGCTCATATCCTGGTGAAGGTGTTGACAATTTGTGGCTGGACAAGATTCCTTTTTTGGAGCCCAGCAATTTCGTCACGTAGGTCACACCCGTCCGGCTCTACTCTACAATGCCAGCACCAGCCAGCCGCTTCCTTGCACCAGCATTGCTGTCTCTTTTTGGAGCCAGCAATGCTGGGCAGTCAGTCGGCTTTCTGGCGCTGGCATTTCCATTTCGATCCGGGCTATTGGGCGAGGTCTGGTCGGCGCGGTTGGGTTTTGCTTTGCTTCTTAATGCAACTTTATTGCGACCTCTGCGAGGTCACTGAAGACAGCAAGAATTGGTGACATTGATATGTCACTGAACCGAGTGGCGGAACTTTAATGGACATAGGAATGAACTTCCTTGCCACGTGTGATAGGCGGTGAAAAATAGCCTCGATCG
>JAHDDV010000461.1 GCA_020629205.1 Chitinophagales bacterium
GCAGATATGCCCCAAATGGTCCTCAAATGGCTGACGAATAAGAAGTATGGGCAAGAGCAAAATGTAGCAAACTGGACGGCCAATCACATCAATTTTCTGGAAACCATTCCCCATGTAGAATATCAAATATCGCTGGGCTTAAAGGATTCCCTAGACAAGGCCTTTGAAATGAAGTATTTCTTTGGACTTGCACGACCTGAAGAAGTATGGCAGCAAAAGACCGGTCTGGAGGACACAAAGCTGACTGCCTATGAAGAAGGCTGCCCTAATCACCCAAGCTTTCCAGCAGGCCATGCCAGTGCAGCTGCAGGAGGCTTGGCGGCTCTTATCTGCCAATTCCCTGATCTAAGTCCGATGCAGACCAAACGTATCCTGGACATGGGTTACTCATGGGCCATGTTCCGGAGTCTTGCTGGAGTACACCACGCAATAGACAATATTGCTGGCTTGATGGCCAATGGCTTTAGCGATTACATGAAGCCAGAAATCGTCAAAAAATATACAGCCTAATGTCTGGTTGATGGTTAATGATGTATGGTACATGGTGATTTTACACCATGCACCATTAACCATGCAGCATCAACCACTAAAAGTTCTCAATCAAAACCCCCATCTTACCCATCTGTGCATCTCTCAAAGCTTCCATAATCTCGGTCTGCGTATTCATCACAAATGGACCGTAGTGGCTCACCTCTTCGTTAATCGGCTCCCCGGACAAGAGGATAAATCTGGTATCAACACTAGCATAAAGTTCAATCCCTTCTCCATCCATTTCAAAACATACCATGTCTTTGGCCTTGGCCTTTGTACCATTCACCTCCAAATCACCATCCAGGAGATACAGCAAACTGTTGTAGTGCTTTGGAATCTCAAATTTCGCTTGCCCAGCACTCTTAATCTCTCCACGCATCAGCAACATAGGTGTAAAGGTCTTTGCTGGGCCCTTCAAACCTTTATACTCTCCTGCTACAACCTGCACTTCATAATCAGCTTCAGTAATGGTCGGCGTCTCCTCTTTAGCCAGCGGCAGGTAATACGGCTGCGTCATCTTGTGGCTCGCCGGAGTATTGACCCAAAATTGAATAATCTCTTGCATACCCCCTGACTCTGCTAATTCGGCACTGGGTCGCTCGCTATGCGTAATCCCCCTTCCTGCATGCATCCACTGCGTGCCTCCTGCCTTTACCACCGCATCATTGCCGCGGCTGTCCTGATGCCTAACATCACCTTGAAATACGAAGGTAACCGGCGAAAATCCGCGATGTGGATGACCACCAATGCCGACTTCCTGCTGGCGCTGCTGACCCTTCAATTCCCATTCCGCATGATGGACTAGTAAAAACGGATCCAATTGATCCATAAAACGATTGGGTAAGGGTTGTTCGATTAGATGCCCTCCCATATTGACTTTCTGAGAAGCAACAACTTGCCTTACTGTTTTGTTTTTCATGATTTTTTCTTTGTGTATTTAATACAATTATCTTTTCTTTGCCTTCTCATACACCGCAAACATGTAGGCAGCATACTCCGAAAGACAACACAAAGTTCGCCCACTTTTCGCACAAGAAAAACAAGATAGTTTAACAGGAAAGATTAAGCTAGTTTAACTTTTGGCCTCTTCATTCAGCTTCTTCCGAATGGCACTCAAAAACTCCTTCGTTATGCCTAGATAAGAAGCAATCATATACTGCGGTACACGTTGCGAGACCTCCGGATAATGCTCCAGAAACAACAAATACCGATCCTTGGCCGACATCGAGTGATTGCGTACGATACGCTTGGACATATTCCCATAAGCCTTTTGAATGATCAGCCGAAAATACCGCTCCAGCTTCGGCACCTCCCGATACAAATCCTCCATATCATGATAGGAAATTTGAAGCACCCTCGTGTCTTCAAGGCATTGCGTATTAAACTCAGCAGGAGTCTGCGTCGTAAAACTACAAATATCGCCTACCCACCAATCTTCAAAACCGAAGGCCACAATATGCTCATTCCCATTCTCATCCAGATAAAAAGTCCGCACCTTCCCCGATAGCACAAAGGTCTGCCAACGACAAACATCGCCCTCTTGCACAATATATTGCCCCTTCAAATACTTGCGTTCCTTTACCTTCGAAGCAACAGCATCCCGCTCCTCCTCTGAAAGAGCCACCAGATCATTTATGTGTGCAATTAATCCCTTCATATTCATCGCTACAAGTTTGCAAAAATTCCTAGACTAGCAAAATTGTGAATCATAGTCCACACATTTATTTGGGCGTATCCCTCCGTTCCAGCAGCCTCCGCTTTGCTTCGGCTGCTTTCACTCCGGGCCGCGCTATCCGCTAATACTCACCTTGTGGCTAGCGGTTCGGCTATGTGCCGGCTGTGGTCTGCTCCTTCGTCGCAGCCCCCATCCGCCACGCCTCACTCGCTATCCCCGGCGGCTCGTTCCGCTCCTATCGCTTACGCATTCAAGTCTATTGCTCCGTTGCTCCCTAATCACGGTATCACCAGGATGCAATCAAATGTTAAAAGCAATTTCCGACAATAATGATAGCAAAAAGTATTGGCGCGAATGCCTATCTTAGGGATTGGGAATCAATAACTGTCTGATTTTGACGCCGCTGGAAATGATTTAGACAAGGCATTTTTTGACAGCATCCTTGTTGGCTGGTGGAGAAAAATAACGATGGATAAATCATTTCCAGCTAGTCAAAATGGACAGTCATTGATTCTCTATCCCTTAGACCAGTATAGGCAATCAATTTGACAAACCAACTATATGAGCACCCTAAAGATCAGCGACCTCAACAAAACCTACCCCAACGGCGTACAAGCACTAAAGAACGTAAACCTCGAACTAGGCACCGGTATGTTCGGCTTACTGGGACCAAATGGAGCAGGCAAGTCCTCATTAATGAGAACCCTGGCTACCCTGCAGGAAGCAGACTCTGGCTCCGCTTTTCTGGATGACATAGACATCTTGAATGAACCACAAAGAGTCCGGGAAATTCTTGGATATCTACCGCAGGAGTTTGGAGTTTACCCCCGAATCACAGCCGAGCAATTACTCGACCATGTATCCATACTCAAAGGCGTAAGCAACAAAGGGGAACGAAAGCAACTCGTAGAATACCTGCTACATAAGGTCAATCTATACGACAAACGCAAAAAGAGCGTCAAAGGCTTTTCTGGCGGAATGAAGCAACGAGTAGGCATCGCCCAGGCCCTGATCGGCGAACCCAGGCTCATCATTGTCGATGAGCCTACAGCAGGCCTCGATCCAGGAGAGCGAAATCGCTTTCACAACTTGCTGGCAGAGGTAGGCGAAAAAGTTATTGTCATACTGTCCACCCATATCGTGGACGATGTTCGAGAGCTATGTACCAATATGGCCATCATGAACTCAGGCGCCATCGTCTACAGCGGCAGTCCCTCTAATGCGCTTGCTGCACTGGAAGGCAAAATATGGCGAAAGACCATCGAACGTAGTGAGAAGGAACAATACCAACAAGAGTATCAAGTCATCTCAGACAAGATGGTCGGCGGAAAGCCGGTGATACATGTGCTCAGTGAAGTAGATCCCGGAAATGGATTCGCAAGCATCCCACCAAATCTCGAAGACGTTTTCTTCACCCGCAC
>JAHDDV010000462.1:0-2127 GCA_020629205.1 Chitinophagales bacterium
GTTGATTGTTGATTGTTGATTGTTGAATACAAAATTATTTTAATTTTAACCTATTCGCACATTGGCCCAGTTTAGTAGACAATCCAACCTTGATCTTTGAACCTTGCGCTTTGAACCTTGATCTTTTCTTGGAGCACAGCAGAAATCGACGTGGCAATGATCTGCCTGCTATCCGTTACAATGGAAGCACCCTTCGCTGCTGCCTGCATCCACTGCTGGAGTCTCTCCGCCTTCGCTGCGAGCCTCCATCAGCGGCGCAGGCAGGCGCTCAGTGCACTTCCATTTCCACTTCTATCAGGGCTATGCATCACCGTCTCTGGCTCGCGGGTGACAGTGCTCTAAAACAAGAAAAGGCCCGACAATAATTGTCGGGCCTTTTGGCTCCCCAGGTAGGACTTGAACCTACGACCTACGGATTAACAGTCCGCCGCTCTAACCAGCTGAGCTACTGAGGAATAATTACTTGAGAATCATAGGCTTGTTAGCCCGGTCAAATAATGAGTCGCAAAATTAGCGTATAAACAATTTATGTGCAATCTTTGCGCAAAGTTTTTTCAAAAAAAAGCAAGATGAGTTTATTAGTCGTAGGTACAGTGGCGTTTGATGCAATCGAAACCCCTTTTGGCAAGGTGGACAAGATCATAGGTGGCTCTGCTACATATGTGGGACTATCTGCCAGTTATTATGGGCAAGAAATCCGTGTGGTATCGGTGGTAGGTGACGATTTTCCTCAGGAAACGATCAAAGATTTTAATGCCAGAGGTATTGATACAGCTGGTGTACAAGTGATGAAAGGGGAAAAGTCCTTCTTCTGGAGTGGCAAGTATCATCACGACATGAACTCACGTGATACGCTGGTAACTGATCTCAATGTATTGGCTGATTTTGATCCTAAGATTCCTGAAGAATACCGCAATAGCGACTTTTTGATGCTTGGAAACATCGATCCTGAGCTGCAAATCAAGGTGATCGACCAAATGGAGCGTCGTCCGCACCTGATCGCGATGGATACCATGAACTTTTGGATGGACATCAACCTGCCAGGTCTGCATAAGGTCATGACCATGGTCGATATCCTCATCGTCAACGATGAAGAAGCTCGTCAATTGACTGGAGAGTATAGTTTGGTCAAAGCGGCTCGGAAGATTCTGGATATGGGCCCTAGATTTCTCATCATCAAGAAAGGCGAGCACGGAGCACTGCTGTTTGATCGGGATCATATCTTCTTTGCACCAGCATTGCCTTTGGAAGAAGTTTTCGACCCAACTGGTGCCGGAGACACTTTCGCAGGTGGATTTATGGGCTATATCACCAAAACCCGAAACCTATCTTTCGATAACATGAAGCGCGGTGTGATTCATGGTTCTGCAATGGCTTCTTTCTGTGTCAGTAAGTTTGGCCCAGAACGACTACTCGATCTAAAAGACATGGAGATCGAAGACAGAATCAACGACTTTGTTGACTTGGTACACTTTGATCTTGATCTGGCGGAGTAGGCTACAAGATTCCTGGGGCTGCTCAACCAAGTACGCGAGAGCTTGAGGGCTTATCTTTTTGTTAATATCCTTTGTCCAGATCAACGATGTTTGTCAGTATCTTTCCCTGAGCAAAGCGATTGATATTATCAAAGACCTGTCTCCAGCGGGGCGGATAGTCTATAGGATGTCCAGCTCGATGCGGAGACAGCAATACATTCGGTAATTCGTGAAAGGGCTGATCGTAGGGATATTTACGACCCTGCTCGTCTGGTTCAGGTTGGTAGTCATACCAGACGTCCAGTCCGGCAGCCGCTATTCCTCCCTCCCTGAGCGCATTGTACAAGGCTTTTTGATTGACCACTGGTCCCCGTGCAATATTGATGAGAATGCCCGTAGGCCCTAGAGCATTTAGCTCCTGCTCCCCTATCAAGTCTATGGTCTCTTCCGTCTGTGGAATCGCAAGAATGACAATCCGGGACTGCTCCAGAAACCTTAATCGCTGGGCTACAGTGAAGCATTGATCTCCCTGCATTTCGGATCTGCGGCAAATCAGAAAACGGGGTTCAAAAGGGGCTAGCATACGCTCCACCGCCTGATTGATGGCCCCATAGCCAAATAGACCAATCGGCACATTTGCCAGAGGAAGACT
>JAHDDV010000462.1:2227-3617 GCA_020629205.1 Chitinophagales bacterium
GTCTTGCTTTTTAGGAAAAATCAGTTGAACGCCTAAATTGCCAAGCTTGTTTTTGAAGAAGGATTGCATCGAAGGGGAGACCTCCCAGAAAAAGTAAATGTGGGTCAGCATTGCACAAAATAGCAATTGTTAGAGATAGAGTGTAAATGCTCCACCCTTGTGCTGGATTGCTACAAACAGAGAATCATAATATTGCCTATTTTTGCCCCGCTTCAGCCTCATTGTAAAAGAGATAAAATATGCTAGTAAATATCCGATACTTGTTTTTGTGCTTTTTGCTGTTTTCCTTACTCTCCTGCCAGAAGCAGGAAGCACCAAAGCCAGCTGAAGCCATTAAGATGGTAGAATATGAGTACCTCATTAAGGACTTCCATACCAAGGGCCCAAAAGAAGGATACACCTCCAAGGAAGTGATGTCTGATTCCAAGAAAGTGAGCTATATGATGAAGGATGCGGAGTACAGCTTCAAGGCCAGCACTGTGACCCGAGATACTGAAAAGCTACCTATCGCGACTGTAATTGATTATCGAGCCAAGCGGGCTGCTGCTTCGCTGACTGGAGATTCCGGCAGTAAAGAGCAGAAGTTTTCGCTGGTGCTGCCAAGCAGCTACGCTCCGGCTGGAATCTGGAAGAAGTATGCGGAGGAGATTAAAAAAATGGGTGTGAAGGATTACGAGATCTACATCGAATACATCAGCAAACTATATGCAACGGCGAGAGACAGATAAGTTTGATCTTTTGATAAGTTGATACAAAATAAAATGGCCCTGGAGTACGATACTTCAGGGCCATTATTGCTATGATCAATTCCAATTATCTTCTTCTTAGCTCATCTCGGATCTCTGCCAAAAGTGCCTCTGATGGCGTTGGCTCCGGATCTGCTTCTGGTGCAGGCGGGTTCATATTTTGATACATCTTGACTGCGATGAATACTGCAAAGGCAATAATCAGGAAGTCGATGATGGTTTGAATAAAGGCGCCATATCCGATGGCTACTTCTGCTACTTTCGTTGCGGCATCAGGTGCGCTTGCTTCCTGCAGTACATATTTCAAGTCATTGAAGTCTACACCTCCCATTGCCAATCCAATTGGCGGCATCAATACTTTTTCCACGAAAGCACCGACAATTTTACCGAAAGCTGCGGCTATGACAACTGCAACTGCCAAATCAACAACGTTGCCTTTGCTGATAAAATCTTTAAAATCTTGTAACATCTTGTTTTAGTTTAATATTAGACAATGTAGAATAAACGGATACGATAAAGCATTCTGCGCACAGTTTTAGAGCCGATTTATGCCATTTAGTCACTGAAAATAGCAAAGAAATAGAAACATTGCTTGCTTTCTCTTCCACTAAAGTTGATGTGCAGTCAACAAATAGAATGCCGAC
>JAHDDV010000046.1 GCA_020629205.1 Chitinophagales bacterium
ACAAAAGGAAAGCCCGGAATATGCAAATGGTTATGCAGACCAACGATACCCGGAATCATGGTCTTGCCCTCCAGGTCTATAACTTCCATTCCCAAAGGAATCACTACTTCGCCCTTGTTTCCAACTGCTGCAAAATTCCCATCTGTTAGAATGACTGTTTGATTTGCTTTTGCAGGACTCCCTGTTCCATCGATCAAGCATACATTGACGAAGGCTAAGGCGCGTTGATATTTTACAAGGGCGTCTTCTTGGTTCTCAACTGACCAGGCAGTGCTCAACAGCAGGATTCCCACAAATACCATCACCAACAACAAGATAATCTTTAGCAAACTTCGCATAGGCAAGAGACCGATTAGTTTCAGGCCCTGGAGGATATAAAAAGACGAATTTCAGCGTTTCGAAGAAAAACTAATCCCAGTAGCAAAGGGCCCTCGACAAGATACTACAAAAGATCAAACAGCCCCTACAACTATTCGGTCCCAAACTGCGAGGTCATGGACTTCAAGCAAGAGTAAATAGAAAAGTGCTTTAATGAAGGAAGGCTGGCTTCATGACGTGCTATCAGTTTCTGGGTCTGCTCCTTTGCATGCTTCTCAGAAATCAGATTGGCACTACTGAGCATTTGCTTTACCAACTCAAGTGAGTATAGGTACTCCTCTTCATACGGTGGATGTCGCCTTACATGCTGACTCAAATTGTGTACCGACCGCTCAAAAGACTCAAAATCTCCCGTTTGGTGATAGTAAATGAGGTAGCAGAATTGAAAGTTCAGATACTCGCTGGAGGGACGATGATGGATATTGATATGCAGCTCTTTGTATGCTTGCTCGCTTTCGCCCAGCCGTAGGTAAGAAAGGACCAAAAAGAACTCCATGCGATACCGCAGTCTCTTGTTGTTTTTGATCCTACGATAGTTCTTCAAGATCAACTCAACTACCTTTTCAAAATGGCCGCCCTTGAATAGATTGGAAGCGTAGTTGTACAGTATTTCCAAATGTGGTTTCATCTGCCGTTTCCTGTATCGCTCAAAGATGATTTCGTAGTAATGATTGGCATCTTCAAATCTGGATTGCAGAAAATGTTCGATGGCAATTGTGCCAAGTAGGGCATAGATATCTTGCTCATGCCTTTCACGAAGCTTTGCAACGCGCTCATAGCTTTGCAGCAATTCCTTGAGAATCTCTATCTTTTCATCTCCTCGTAAGGAGTAGGCGCGTGCCCGTAGAAGAAGATAGCGAAGCACTTCTTCCTGATTCAGCAGGCGCTCATCAATACCAAAGTCCCATTGGGAAGACCCCGCATACTCAGGCAAATACGCTCTAATAGTGGCGTCATTTTGCTGCCTTTGTAGTTCCAATATGAGCAAGTGCTCGGCCGCCTCTAACTTCCTAAATTGAATGGCCTGCTCTATTAGCTCCCGGACAACTTTTGAATGCCGAACTGAAATCTCCCCTGTTGACCTCAAATGTTGTAGTTCCAGTTCACATAACTGAGCAAGTGCAGAATAGTCTGAGGCTCTTTGCTTTTCTCTCTTCAGCAACAAATGCTCCTTCTTAAACAATGATGGCCGCTCCTTGCTTAGAACCCATTCTAACCACAAGAGATGATCGCCCTTCGCAAAGCTACGCTCATCTTGCCTTTGTCCCGCTATGATAGTATCTCGAATAGTGGCGTTGATTTTCCGTAGGTCATTTCGCAGTTTCTGATCGAGACTCTTGTCATAGCTGGAATGATAAACGACTTGACAAAGCCTTTGCTTATCAGTCTTTTGTGACTGCAAAACATCGTGACGCAAACTATCACAAAGCAACTTCCACCTGGGCACTTCCGAAATCACCATGGCGGTACATACCGCATTGTACTCCTGCTTATTCAAGCAAGCAATCAACTCTTTAGTCTTCACAAAATCTCACTTTACACTAATTCATATTTTTAGAACTGGATACACAAACATAAAAAATGTCTTTGAAAATACACTAAGGAGGCGCTACATTTGAAGCATTGATAACCAATATAAAACTACATCCAATGACAAATCGTATTATCTCCTTATTTATAATCAGCGTATTCCTTGTATTCTCTGCCTGTGAAAAAGAGGAGCCAGATGAGCAGCAACAAAGCGGGCCAAGGGAGCTAGATTGTAGTATCACAAGCCCTACGACGCTGAAAAACAATCCAGATCTACCTGTTGATTACGTTGTAAACTGCCTGGTGTCAGTGAATGAGGCATTGACCATTGAAGCCGGGACAGTCATTGAATTTGCTAATGAGGCAGGGCTATCCGTTGCCGAAGCAGTAAATGCCGCTATCATGGCAGAAGGTACCTCTGCTGAGCCTGTAATCCTAAAGGGAACAGCTGACGTAGAAGGCTATTGGAAGGGTATTCGTGTGTTGAGCACCAATCCCTTGAATTCTCTGCGACATACGCATATTAGCAATGCTGGTAGTAGCTCATTCAATGGTGCAGACATCCAATCTCCGATCAAAGTAGAGGGAAAACTACGCATTCAAAACTGCATTATCAAAGATAGCCCCAGTGTGGGAATACATGTAGGATCATGGGCGCCGGATGACGCCATAGCAGGTTTCTCTGGAAATATTATCGAAAACTGTGGCAGCTATCCAATTGAGATTGCACTGGCTCAACTTCAGGAAATTGACGCCAATTCGATCTATAACGCCAACCAGAAAAACAAGATCTATGTGTACCCCGGTGGCACCATAACCAATGATCATGTATGGAAGGACTTTGGCATTCCGATCTTGATGAATAATGACGTCTATGTCGGCTACGGGAGCGAACCGGGATCGCTTAGTATCCAAGAAGGTACGGAAATTCACTTCATGACAGATGCAGCACTGCGAATAAACTCCAATGGCTACCTGGCTGTCAGTGGTACTGCTGCCAATCCGGTTTTGCTTCGCGGAGAAGTGCCTGCCCCTGGTGCATGGAAGGGTATTTTTGTCATGTCGAATGATCTGCGAAACAGCATTCATGGAACGATTTTGTCTCATGGAGGAAGTTCCTCTCACAATGGTTCTACTGTGCGGTCACTCATACGCCTGGGTACAGTAGGACAATGCTGCAACAGTGCCAAGCTCAGCATTTCAGAATCTACACTTGCCGACACGGACTGTTTATACCACCTGTATGATTCCGAGGATGTTGTGCTCACGGAGATCTCCGTGACAAAGGAGTCCTATTTGAACGAATACTGTGAGTAGGAGCATTGATAAAGCAGACTGTTGAATTTAGTGTGTCACGTACTTTGTTTAGAACAACAGACGGTGAAAAATAGCCTCGATCGCAGCGGAATGAGGTGCCCGGATAGCGTCGTGAATGCCAGATCCAGCCTGGCTCGAAGCGCATGCGGAGAGACTGGATGGGCTGAGCATGAACAGCTAGGCGGGTGCCGAATATTAGCGGAGAGCGAGACGGGTAGTGCCAGATAGATTGCCGCTGTGCTCCAAAAAAAGAAAAGTCTGATTTGAAGCTTACACTTCAAATCAGACTTCTTCATATGATCTATGGCCCTTTTTCTATCGAAGGACGGTTACATTTCCTTGCCACTGCCTGGTCTCCCCATCAAGGAAAGTGATGATGCAGTAGTAAACATAGACATCGAGTTCTACATCCTCTCCTTTATAGGTACCGTCCCAGCTATCGTTGATATCCGTACTGGCAAAGAGATTTTTCCCCCATCGGTCGTAGATATACAATTCAAATTGTGCTGGTGTGCGGTTAGAATAGACAACAAATTGGTCATTTACTCCATCATTGTTAGGTGACATAGCATTGGGGATTAAAACATTCTTGATGCTACAATCTTCGACAATGACCAATGTGCTTGCACTTACATCTTCACAGGGGGCTTCTGCTGAAGTCGTAGTATAACTGAAGGTGTAAGCACCCGGAGCAAGCCCGTCAAAATCCAGAACAGGAAGTGTTCCGCTTGCACCTGAGTTATCATTATCTGTCCAGACACCGCCCAAATCTCCATTGATGATCAGCTGGCTAAGATCGACTACAGAGCCTTCAACCGCCACATTGCAAACAGTAATCCCAGAAGATAGATTGAGTATTGGAGGTGCATGTACTTCTATCAATTGTGTGCTGCTTTCCGGCAAGCAGAAATCTGGATCGCCTGCCGGAGGATCTACCGTGTAGGTCACAACATAGGTACCAGCCTCCAATCCCTGCGGATTAAAGGCACTGCCGGCCAGAGTTCCGGCTGGGGCATCACTGGTCCAGGTACCACCTGTATTTGCGGTTGCAGACAGCAGACTGCTCAGATCAAATGGGCCTTCGTCCGTACATAGATCGCTTGTAGGAGCGATGGTGCTGGCATCGATTTCTGTACACTGTTCAGGGCAATCAATCTCTGCCGTAAAGATAGCAGTGTTACACGCCAGTGGCGCATTAGGATTCGTGACCGTGAAAGTTACTGTGCCGACTTCACCTGCTTGCGCTGCATAGCTAAAGCCAGTATCTGTGGCGCCTGCAAAGCTGTAGGTAGCGGTGTAAGTTGGGCAGTCTTGCGAGATGCTTGCACTACACTCAGCACTACTAGCAGTAGCCGTAATATCTGGCCAGACATTTACCGTGAGGCTACCTGCTGGCACAAATGAGTCATCGATCGTACATTGAATCGCAGCGAACAAGACTATGCTTTCCGCCTGACAGATATCGAGACCCGAATGTGTCAGTGCTGATCCATCGTAGGCGGTAGTTAGGGCTGCATCCGTGTACCAGCTGACTACTGGAGTCGGTGCGCCCACAGCCACGCCCCCTGGATCGGAGACTGCCGCTTGAATGGTCGCATCCGGTAGAATAGGTACATCACCACTACAGATATCGCTAGATTCGGCTGGCTCTGTAGAACCCGGGCAACCTCCACAGGCATCATAGTTGACCACAAAGTCTTCCGAACAGCCGGCCGCATTATCAAGCGTGATGTTTGCTGTACCTGCATCCGTACCTGGAGCTGCGGTCATTGCAAAGTCATTGGACACTACATTATCGAGGGCAGGACAAGCTAGCACCAAACTGTAGTTACAAGCTGCATCATCGATACTGATCGTTGGCGCTTGTGGATTTGGATAGACGGTGACCGTCAAAGAACCTGCATTGATTAGCGATCCATCGATCACGCATTCGATGGCTGCATAGAGGGAGACATTATCTACTCCACATGGGTCCGCAGCACTGTGATTGAGCGGACCACCCAGATAAGGAATGGTCAAGCTCAGATCTTCGAACCAGCTGACAACAGGAGTCGGCGCACCTAATGCTTGTCCATTCGGATCCTGAACCGCTGCCTGTATCACTGCTTCCGGCAAAGGAGGCGTCTCGCCATCACAGATGGTAAGCGGCTCGTTTGGCTGTGTGGAAGATGGACAATCATTACAGGCATTGTAGGGCACCTCGAAGGATTGTGTACAGCCACCTGCATTATCCAATTCGATAGTCGCAATTCCAGCCGGATCACCCGGCGAAGTACTCAGGCTAAAGTCATTGTTAAGCACATTATCAAATCCGGGACAAGCGAGATTCAGTGTATAATTGCAGAGGTCGTCGTCTTTTGTAATCGTTGGAGCTTGAGGATCTGGATAGATGGTTACATCCAGCGTTCCCGCCGCTATCAGAGAAGCATCAATTGTACATTCGATTGCTGCATAGAGTGTCTGCGTTTCTGTGTTGCACTGGTCGACACCACTATGGCTCAAACCTAAGCCATCATATGGGCTCGTCAATCCAGCATCTGTAAACCAGGTAATCGTAGGTACGGCACCTCCTGCCGCTGTACCACTGAGATCTGTGACAGCAGCTTGCATCAGGGCATCTGGAAGCGCGGGAGAGTCCCCAGTACAGATGGTAGCCACATCACCCGGCTCCGTTGAAGTAGGACAGCCGCCACATGAATCATAGACGACGGCAAAACTCTCTGAGCAAGCTCCGGCATTGTCTATCACGATTGTAGCCGTTCCTGCGGCATCACCCGGCACACTTGTAAGGTCGAAGTCGTTGCTGACAATATTATCCAATGCAGGGCAGGCTAGTATCAAGGTATAATTGCAGACTTCATCATCGATCACAATCGTTGGAGCCTGCGGAGCAGGATATACAGTAGCATTCAAAGTGCCTGCATTAATCAGCGTATTATCAATGGCACATTCTACGGCTGCATAGAGTGTAATGGACTCCGTAGCACAAGGATCTGCTCCACTATGTGTCAGTGCTGTGCCTGCATAAGGAATCGTCAAGTCGATATCCTCAAACCAGCTGATTACAGGATCAGGGGCACCAACTGCTTCCCCATTTGGATCATCCACCGCTGCTTGCATAACTGCATCTGGCAGCACCGGAGTATCGCCATCACAAAGATCCACCGCCTCTGTCGGCTGAGTGGAAGATGGACAGGCATTACAGGCATTGTATGGCACTTCGAAAGAGACCGAGCAGATGCCTCCACCATTATCGATGACGATGGTGGCAGTACCTGCTGCCTCTCCTGGATCGCTTGTAAGATCAAAGCTATTAGACACAACATTGTCCATGGCGGGGCAGGCAAGGTTTAAGCTGTAATTACATACATCATCATCTTTGGTAATCGTTGGCGCCTGAGGATCAGGGTATATCGTAATTACAAAGCTACCTGCAGCAATGATGGTACCGTCGATGGCACATTCTATGGCAGCGTATAGCGTTTGAGTTTCTGTTGTACAAGGGTCAACTCCGCTGTGATTGATAGCGGAACCATCGTAGGTGCTTGTCAGTGTAGCATCTTCATACCAAGTGATTACAGGAGCAGGAGCACCGACTGCATTGCCATCGGGATCGTTGACTCCTGCCTGGATATCTGTATCGGGGAGCACTGGTGTATCTCCCGTACATATGGTAGCATTCAGCTCCGGCTCAGTAGAACCAGGGCAACCGCCACATGCGGCATAATCCACTACAAAGGTATCGCTGCATCCAGCTGCATTGTCTATTTCTATATTGGCTGTTCCGACAGCATCGCCGGGAGCAGATACCAGCCCAAAATCATTGCTCAGCACATTATCTAGTGCCGGACAAGCCAGCACCAAGGTATAGTTACAGACAGCATCATCCTGAACCAAAGTCGGTGCTTGTGGTGCGGGATAAACGGTGGCTGTCAAAGTACCGGCATTTATTAATGATCCATCAATGGTACATTCGATTGCCGCATACAAGGTCACTTGTTCGGTAGTACAAAGATCCGCTCCACTGTGAACCAATGGGGTGCTTAGATATGGTACTGTCAGGTTGATATCTTCAAACATAGTAACCACTGGCGTAGGTGCACCAAGTGCCGTTCCATTGGGATCGTTAATTGCGTCGAAGAAAACCCCAGCAGGAATAGCGGGTACCTCCCCTGAGCAGAGCGTGGTAGTTTCTGCGGGCTGAGAGGAGGAGGGGCAAGAGTTACAAGCATCATATGGCACTTCAAAGATTTCTGTGCAAAGGCCAGATCCGTTGTCAATCTCGATAGTTGCTGTACCAGCTGCATCGCCAGGTGCACTTGTCAGATCAAAACTATTGGATAGAATCACATCAAAACCAGGACAAGCCAGGTTAAGTGTGTAGTTACAAGTGTCGTCATCTTTGGTAATCGTGGGTGCCTGACTGAATGGGTAGATAAGCACATCGATGGTACCCGCAGGGATTAAACTTCCATCAATACTACAACCTACTGCAGCATAGAGAACTACGGTTTCAAGGGTACAGTTGTCGACTCCACTATGATTTAATGGCCCTCCATCATAGGGTGTATTAAAGGCCGGATCAAGATACCAGGTGATCGGCAAGGCTGTTCCCGCAGGGTCAGAAATTGCTGCTTCCTGAATGGCCGTATCAATCACCGGAATATCTCCGGTACAGATAACATGATCATCTTCCGGTTCTGTAGAAGTCGGGCAACCTGCACATGCTTCGTAAGGAACCGTAAAGGTCTCGGCACAGAGACCCATATTTTCTATTACTATTGTAGCCGTCCCAGCCGGATCACCAGGATCCGATGTCATGTCGAAATCGTTGGACTCCAATACATCGAGTGCTGGACAGGCAAGAAGCAAAGTGTAATTACAAAGGGCATCGTCGATTACTATGCTTGGAGCCTGCGGGCTCGGATACACTGTCACCGTCACCGTACCAGCATTGATGATGGAATTGTCGATGGCGCATTGGATCGTGGCATATAAAGTCACCTGCTCCGTCAGGCAATTGTCCGCTCCACTGTGATTCAGTGCCGAACCATCATAGACATTCGTGAGCACATCATCTGTGTACCAGGTGATCGTTGGGGTCGGTGTTCCAACTGCCTCTCCATTCGGATCATTGATCGCTGCTTCAATTATTGCAGTAGGCAATGTTGGTGTTTCGCCAGTACAGATGGTAGCCTGCTCCTGTGGTTGCGTTGAAGATGGGCATGAATTACAAGCATCGTAGTTGACTGTGAAAGTCTCAGAACAGATGCCGCCTCCATTGTCGATGACGATCGTTGCTGTTCCGGCAGCATCACCTGCCGCACTAACAAGACCAAAGTCGTTGCTCACCACATTATCCAATGCAGGGCAGGCCAGATTGAGTGTGTAGTTACAAACATCATCATCTTTGGTGATTGTTGGTGCTTGTGGCTGTGGATACACAGTCAAGTCCAGACTTCCGGCAGCAATCAATGACGCATCAATGGTACATTCTATTGCTGCGTACAAGGTCACTGTTTCTATTGCACATGGATCTACTCCACTATGAGAAATGGCTGATCCATCATAGGCATTTGTAAAAGTGGCGTCTGTAAACCAAGTGATCGTTGGGCTTGGCGCGCCAACTGCAGTTCCAGCCGGATCGCTGATCGCTGTCTGTAATGTGGCCTCCGGTAGTGTTGGAATATCTCCGGTACAGATCGTAGCTGCTTCAGCAGGTGCTGTCGAAGTAGGACAGCCGCCGCATGCTTCGTAGGGCACGATAAAGGTCTCCGCACATAGGCCCATATTCTCTATGAGTATTGTAGCTGATCCAGCCGGGTCACCGGGAACTGAGTTTAGGTCGAAGTCATTGGATTCTACGAGATCGAGCGCTGGACAGGCCAGGACCAAAGTATAATTACAGACTGCATCGTCTATTACTATGCTTGGAGCCTGCGGGCTGGGATAAACCGTCACTGTTAATGTACCGGCGTTGATGATCGAATTGTCAATCGCACATTGAATGGTTGCATAGAGTGTTACCTGTTCAGTTAAACAGTTGTCCGCTCCGCTGTGATTAAGTGCTGAGCCATCATAGACACTGGTCAGCAAATCATCTGTATACCAAGTTATGGTTGGATTCGGCGCGCCAAGGGCTTCTCCATTCGCATCGTTTACTGCTGCTTCAATTATTGCCGTTGGCAATGTTGGGGTTTCACCTGTGCAGATCGTCGCCACCTCCTGAGGTTGTGAGGAAGAAGGACATGCATTGCATGCATCATAATTGACCGTAAAGGTCTCGCTGCAAATGCCGCCTCCGTTATCAATAACCACGCTTGCTGTTCCAGCAGCATCACCCGGTGCACTAACAAGACCAAAGTCGTTGCTAACTACATTATCCAATGCAGGGCAGGCCAGATTGAGCGTGTAGTTACACACATCATCATCCTTTGTGATTGTTGGTGCTTGAGGTTGCGGATAGACTGTCAATTCGAGACTACCAGCAGCAATCAGGGAGGCATCAATGGCACACTCGATAGCTGCATATAGTGTTACCGTTTCTATAGCACATAGATCTACGCCACTGTGAGAAATGGCTGATCCATCGTAGGCATTTGTAAAAGTGGCGTCAGTGAACCAAGTGATCGTTGGGTTTGGAGCACCAACTGCCGTGCTGGAAGGATCACTTACCGCAGCTTGCAGGGCAGCATCCGGTAAGGTCGGAATATCACCTGTACAAATCGTTGCTACTTCAGCAGGTGCTGTCGAAGTCGGACAGCCTCCACATGCCTCGTAGGGCACAGCAAATGTTTCACTGCATCCACCCATGTTGTCTAGAACAATATTGGCAAGACCTGCACCAGAGCCAGGAGCACTTGTGAGCCCAAAATCATTGCTTACTACATTATCTAATGCCGGGCAAACGAGCACTAATGAATAGTTACAGACTGAATCATCAAGTGTAATGCCAGGTGCTTGAGGCTCTGGATAGACGGTCACGACCAATTGTCCTGCCGGAATCATGCTACCATCAATAGTACATTCGATGGCAGCGTAGAGAATCACCTCTTCACTGGAGCAAGGATCAGCACCACTATGGGAAAGTCCTGTTCCATCATATGTACTAGTCAGGCCAGCATCGGTATACCAGCTGATTACAGGATTAGGGGCTCCAACAGCAGTAGCTCCAGGATCAACGACACCTGCTTGCATCGCTGCATCTGGCAAGCCTGGGGATTCGCTGGTACAAATCGTAGCAACTTCCGTAGGTTCAAGAGAGGTAGGACAATCTGTACATCCATCGTAAGGTACTTCAAAAGTCTCCACACAATTGCCTCCATTATCAATCACGACTGTTGCAGAACCGCTAGGATCACCGGGATTGGTCGTCAGGTTAAAAGAATTGGAAACTACATTGTCCAAGCCAGGGCAAGCTAGTGATAAGCTATAATTACAAACATCATCTATTAGAGTTATTGTCGGAACCTGAGGTTCTGGATACAATGTGGCCGTTAAAGTTCCGGCATTGATCAAACTCCCATCGATCGAGCATTCAATTGCTGCGTAAAGTATTGTCGTTTCAGTAATACAAGGATCGACCCCGCTGTGTGTCAATGGATCTCCCAGATATGGTATCGTCAATGCAGCATCCAGGCACCATTCCACAACTGGATCTGGAGCCCCTACCGCTACACCATCGGGATCATCTATAGACGCTTGTATAATATCATCTGGAAACTGAGGAATACCAGCATCACATATATCCACTGTCAAGGAAGGTTGAGTCGATGAGGGACAATCATTGCAGGGATCGTAAGGTACATCGAATGATGCAGTACATAGGCCATCTCCATTATCAATCACGACTGTTGCGATTCCAGATGGATCTCCAGGCAGAGAACTCAGGGGGAAACTATTGGAGACTACATTATCCGTATCTGGACAAGCCAGATTCAGGCTATAGGTACATTCATCATCAAGCTTTGTGATGGTTGGAGCTTGAGGCTCAGGATGAACAATGATTTCCAGCGTACCAGCTGCTATGATCGAGGCATCCAAACTACATTCAATGGCTGCATAGAGAGTCACTGATTCCTCCGCACAATTATCGACACCACTGTGGCTTATCCCTGTGCCCTCATAGGCAATAGACAATGCAACATCCCTATACCAAGTCACTGTAGGGCTAGCACCGCCGACTGCTGTTCCATTTGGATCTGATACCCCAATTTGGATTGCAGCATCTGGTAGCATTGGAATATCTCCATCACAGATTGCGGTTAGCTCTGCTGGCTCCGAGGAAGTCGGACAATCCGCACAATCGTAGCTCGCCTCCTGTGGCAGGGATTCGTTACAGCCTGCCGGAGCATTGGAATTGCTGACGACAAAATTAAAGGTTCCATTGCTTGTCTCTGCGGAAAAATCAGGCGTGGCACCAGTGCCATCGTAATCATTGCTGATGCTATATCCAGCTGCACCTTGACAATCAAATGTTGGTGCACTTGGGCCACAGGCCCCGTCGTCTTCCACCTGTATGGTGAGGATGCTTAGGTCTGGGTAAACTATGATATCAAAACTACCTGCTGCTACATAGTCTCTTACTGTATCATCACCATTCACATCACACACGTAATATGCGTATACAGTTTGCGTCACCGGATCGCAACTGGAAGCAATATCGGCAACCAAACTTCCCGCAACATAAGGGTCGGAGGGTGGATTTCCTGGTGTTGTGTAAAATTCAATTCCATCATTCTGAATTGGTGGAATAGCTGCCTCAATGATCATGAGGCTTTCGACTGCAGCTAAATCCATATCCAGGTCACTGCTGCAGAAATCAAATGACCCATTCGCTGGCGTTGTTACATTAGGGCAAACCGTGCAATTGTAACCTGCATTGACGGTCACTGTTTGGCAAGCTGCAGGCGCATTGGTATTTGTAATCGTAAATGTGACATTTCCAGCAGCAGTTTCAGCACCAAAGTCTGGGTTCGCCCCTCCTGTGTCGTAATCATTCGTAATGCTGAAACCAAGTACATTATCGCACTCAAATGCCGTTAGGGCAGGGCCACAACTACCATCGCCATCCAGCGTCACGGCCATGTCCGATAGATCAGGGTAAACTGTCACATCAAAGTTTCCAGCTTCCAAATACTCCAGCATGCTTCCATCACCAAGCAGGTCACAAACTACATATGGGTAGACGGTTTGTACCATAGGATCACATCCCAGTAC
Organism: Chitinophagales bacterium; assembly: GCA_020629205.1. GTDB lineage: Bacteria > Bacteroidota > Bacteroidia > Chitinophagales > UBA2359 > JAHDDV01. The sequence goes on from JAHDDV010000046.1 coordinate 12,445, forward strand.
AAGGTCTGCAGTAACCGCTCCTGGTGTGTAGGGCCCTGTTGGTGGATTACCCGGCGCAAGGAAATACTGCACACCACTTATGGCAACAGGTGAAGCAGGTAAGTCGTATGTTATCTGACTTTCTACTTGCGTCAAATCCATTGCTCCATCATTGTCGCAGAAGTCATAATTGCCGCTGGCAAGAGCCGTGACATCAGGACAAGTTGTACAATTGTAAGCAGCTTCTTGCGGCAAAGAAGAGTCGCAACCAGCCGGTGCATTGGAATTACTCACTGTAAAGTTCATCGTTCCGGTCAAAGTCTCAGCAGAAAAATCTGGATTGGCCCCGTTGCCATCATAATCATTGCTGATGCTATACCCTGCTGCTCCTTGACAATCAAAAGTGGGTGCACTTGGGCCGCAGGCCCCATCATCATCCAAGCTGATGGTCAAGATGCTGAGATCAGGATAAATCACCAGATCAAAGCTACCTGCCGCTACATAATCAATCACGGAATCATCGCCATTTAAATCACAGAGATAATAGGCAAAAACAGTTTGGGTCACTGGCTCGCAACTAAAGGCGATATCCGCCACCAGATTTCCAGCCACATATGGGTCTGAAGGTGGGCTTCCAGCTGTTGTATAAAATTCGATTCCATCATTTTGTATTGGAGCCTCTGCAGCTTCGATAATTATGGCTGCCTCTACAGCAGCAATATCCATATCTGTATCGCTACTACAGAAATCAAAAGTCCCAGCAGCAGGAGTTGTAACTGCAGGGCACTCGGTACAGTTGTATCCAGCGTTGGCTGTCACCGTCTGACAGGCAGCTGGAGAATTGTTGTTCGTTATGGTAAAGGTGACATTACCAGCCGCTGTCTCTGATGAGAAGTCTGGGTTTGCACCATTGGCATCGTAGTCATTGGATACCGAGTATCCTAGCACGTTATCGCATTCGAAAGTACTGACGCTTGGGCCACAAGTACCGTCTCCATCTACAGTAATGGACATATCCGTTAGATCGGGATAAACTGTTACGTCAAAGTTACCTGCTTCAAGATACTCTAACATACTACCATCCCCTAAAAGATCGCAAACTACGTATGGATAAACCGTTTGCACAATCGGATCACATCCTAAAACCAGATCTGCTGTCACTGCTCCCGGTGTATAGGGACCTGTTGGTGGATTGCCTGGAGCGAGGAAATACGCTACACCATTGATTGCCACAGGCGAAGCAGGGGCATCATAGGTGATTTGACTTTCAACCTGAGACAAATCCATGGCTCCATCATTGTCGCAGAAGTCATAATTGCCACTGGCCTGTGCGGTAACATCCGGACAGGTGGTACAATTAAATGCCGCGTCTTGCGCTGGTGAAGTGCTGCAAGCCGCTGGAGCGTTGGCGTTCGTGACCGTGAAGTTCACCGTGCCTGTCAAAGTCTCTGAAGCGAAATCAGGATTAGCTCCATTGCCATCGTAATCATTGGAGATGCTGTACCCTGTTGCCCCTTGACAATCATAAGTTGGTGCACTTGGACCACAGGCTCCATCATCATCTATTTGAATAGTCAGGATGCTCAGATCCGGATATACTACGATATCAAAACTACCTGCAGCAACATAGTCTATCACAGAATCATCACCGTTCAAATCACAAAGATAATAGGCATACACCGTCTGTGTCACAGGATCACAACTAGTGGCAATATCTGCCACAAGACTTCCAGCAACGTAGGGATCAGTCGGTGGATTTCCAGCTGTTGTATAAAATTCGATTCCATCGTTTTCTATTGGTGGCACTGCAGCCTCAATTACCATCAGGCTTTCTACCGCACTTACATCCATATCAGTATCGCTGCTACAGAAATCAAAGGAACCAGCAGCAGGTGCCGTAACATTTGGACATACCGTACAGTTGTAAGCTGCATTAGCAGTCACGGTCTGACAAGCTGCTGGAGCATTGGTATTTGTTACCGTAAAGGTTACGTTTCCAGCTGTCATTTCTGACGAGAAATCAGGGCTAGCACCATTGGCATCATAGTCATTACTCACCTCATATCCTGGAGCTGCATCACATTCAAAGCTCGGCACTGATGGGCCGCAAGCACCATCATCATTTACATCTATGATCATACTGGTCAAGTCCGGATAAATGGTTACGTCAAAGCTACCCGCTTCAATGTATTCCAACATGGACCCATCCCCAAGCAGATCACAAACAACATAAGGGTAAATGGTCTGCGACACCGGATCACAACTTAATGACAAATCTGCAGTAACAGCTCCAGGGGTATATGGACCAGTTGGCGGGTTACCTAATGCCAAATAATATTCAATACCATTGATGGCCACTGGACTGCTTGGGGTATCGTAACTGATCTGTGCTTCCACCAAAGCAAGGTCCATGGCTCCATCATTATCGCAGAAGTCATAGTTTCCGCTAGCCATTGCTGTTACCGCAGGACAAGTAGTACAATTGTAGTTAGCTTCTTGAGGCAGCGAAGAGTCACAGCCTGCCGGAGCATTGGCATTTGTTACCGTAAAGTTCATTGTGCCGGTTACCGTCTCAGCAGAAAAATCGGGATTGGCACCATTGCCATCATAATCATTTGATATGCTGTACCCAGTAGAACCCTGGCAATCATAGGTAGGTGCACTGGGACCACAAGCACCATCATCCTGAACCGTGATGTTGAGAACACTCAAATCTGGATAAACCGTAATATCAAAGCTTCCCGCAGCAACGTAGTCAATCACTGAATCATCACCGTTAATATCACAGAGGTAGTAGGCAAAAACCGTTTGCGTAACAGGATCACAGCTAGTACCAAGATCTGCCACCAAACTTCCAGCCACGTACGGGTCACTGGGAGGATTACCCGCAGTGGTATAAAATTCGATACCATCATTTTCTATTGGTGCAACCGCTGGCTCGATGACCATTAAGCCTTCCACAGCTGTAACATCCATTCCTAAATCACTGCTACAGAAATCAAAGGTACCTCCAGCTGGCGTTGTCACAGCTGGACAAACCGTACAGTTGTATGCTGCATTGGCGGTCACCGTCTGACAAGCCGCCGGAGCATTGCTATTTGTAATGGTAAAGGTGACATTGCCGGCAGTTGTTTCAGCACTGAAGTCCGGCAGCGATCCACCCGCATCATAGTCATTCGTCACCACATAATTAGGGTTGCTATCGCAATCAAAAGCACTGACCGATGGACCGCATGCGCCATCGTCATCTACGGTGACGTTCATCGCAGATAAATCCGGATAGACCGTTACATCAAAGCTTCCCGCCTCGATATATTCCAAGAGGCTATCGTCGCCTAGCAAATCACAAATCACATATGGATATACCGTCACAGTCAATGGATCGCAGCCATCGCCCAATGTAGTAGCCACCGCTCCCGGTGTATAAGGATCACTCGGTGGTGTTCCCTGTGTCAGATAATACTCAACTCCGTCAATGGTAACTGGTGCTGAAGCAGGATCAACCGCTATCTGAGCATCTATTGTGGTCAAGTCCATAGCACCATCATTGTCACAGAAGTCATATGTTCCTGAAGCAAAGGAAGTCACTGCAGGACAAGTCGTACAATTGTAGGCAGCTGGCTGTGGCATTGAACTATTACAACCTGCCGGAGCATTGCTATTGCTTACTGTGAAGTTTACCGTTCCAGTGAGTGTTTCCGATGAAAAATCGGGGTTAGCACCACCGGCGTCATAGTCGTTGTCAATACTATATCCAGCTGAGCCCTGACAATCATAAGTCGGTGCACCAGGACCGCAAGCTCCATCATCCTGTGTCGTAATAGTGAGGGTAGAAAGGTCCGGGTAGACCGTGATATCAAAGCTACCAGCTGCTACATAATCAATCACTGAATCATCGCCATTGACATCGCATAGATAGTAGGCAAAGACCGTCTGCATAACCGGATCACAACTAGTCGCCAAATCGGCAGCTAAACTGCCTGGAACATAAGGGTCGCTTGGAGGTGTTCCTGCCGTTGTAAAGAATTCTATTCCATCATTTTGTATTGGCGGAATCGCAGCATCTATCACGATGGCTGCTGCAACTGTTGTTACGTCCATGCCGCTGTCATCCAGACAGAAGTCAAAGCTTCCTGTAGCAGGTGTGGTCACGGAAGGACATGTTGTACAATTGAAGCCTGCATTGGCCGTAACCGTCTGACAAGCAGCTGGTGCAGCTGAATTCGTAACGGTAAAGGTGACATTACCTGCACTGGTTTCTGCGCTGAAGTCCGGGCTATCACCGTTTGCATCATAGTCGTTAGAAACCACATAGTCTGCATCAGCCTCACATTCAAATGCACTGACACTTGGCCCACAGCCACCATCATCATCTACTGTGATGCTCATGCTACTCAAGTCCGGATAAACCACCACATCAAAGCTTCCTGCCTCGATGTATTCAAGCTGAGTACCATCTCCCAAAAGATCACAAACTACATAAGGATAAATAGTTGTCGTAACAGGGTCGCAACCATCTATCAATGCAGTGGACACAGCTCCAGGTGTGTAAGCATCTGTTGGAGGTGTTCCTTGCGTCAGATAATACTCAATACCGCTAATAGCCACAGGAGATATGGGTGTATCATAGGTGATCTGGCCATCGATTGTTGTCAAGTCCATTGCCCCATCATTGTCGCAGAAATCATAGCTTCCACTTGCAGTCGCAGTTACGGATGGACAAGCTGCACAGTTATAGGCAGCACCTGTTGGTGTTGAAGTGTTGCATCCCGCTGGAGCATTACTATTGCTTACGGTAAAGTTGACCGTTCCCGTCATCGTTTCAGCAGAAAAATCTGGCGTTGCCGCATTTCCGTCATAGTCATTGGCAATGCTATAGCCTGCTGAACCTTGACAGTCGTAAGTTGGCGCACTTGGACCGCAATCTCCATCATCCTGTGTTGTAATGCTAAGCGTAGAAAGGTCCGGATAAACAATGATATCAAAACTACCTGCAGCTACGTAATCGATCACAGAATCATCTCCATTGACGTCACATAGGTAGTAGGCATAAACGGTCTGTGTCACTGGATCGCAGCTAGTAGCCAGATCGGCACTCAGGTTACCCACCGAATAAGCATCACTTGGTGGATTACCAGCTGTCGTATAGAATTCAATTCCGTCATTTTGTATTGGAGCCACTGGAGGATCTACGGCGATACTACCTTCAATAGCTAACAGATCCAGTGATGAATCATCTCCGCAAAAATCAAATGAGCCAGATGCCAAAGCAGTCACATCAGGACAAGTGGTACAGTTATATGCAGCTGTTGCTGTTACGGTTTGGCAGGCGGCAGGAGCAGCACTATTAGTGACAGTGAAGGTCACGTTCCCTGTATCAGTAGCAGAGCCAAAATCGGGACTCACACCATTGGCATCATAGTCATTGGCAATGCTATATCCCGTCGCTGCATCGCAGTCCCATGCACTGACCGAAGGACCGCAGGTGCCATCACCGTCAACAGTAATATTGAGATTGGTCAAATCTGGATAAATCACAACATCAAAGCTTCCTGCATCCAGATAAGTCAATGTCGTCCCAGTCCCATCGATATCACAGACAGCATACACATACACCGTCTCCGTCACCGGATCACAAGAGGTAGTCAAGTCAGCTGAAACCGATCCCGGAACATAGGGATCAGTCGGTGGCGTGCCTTGTGTTAGATAATATTCCACACCGGTAATGGTCACTGGAGCTGTTGGTGCATCCCAGCTCACGAGTGGTTCGATATCTGTGGCCATGTCCATCAATCCATCATTGTCACAGAGAGGGAAGCTACCTGTAGCGGTGCCAGTAACAGTTGGACAGCCAGCACAGGCATCATAAGGTACTGCCGGAAAATTGACCGAGCATCCTCCTGCATTCTCCACCGTGACACTAGCAGTACCAGCAGCATCACCAGGGCTACTCAACATTCCAAAATCATTGGCCGTATCACTATCCCCTGCACAAGCAAAAGACAAACTGAAATTACAAACCGAATCATCAATATTTATTGTTGGCTCCTGGGGATTCGGATAAATTGTAGCCTCGTAGGTACCCACAAGGATATAATCTCCCTCGTCCACTGAACCGCTTGAATCTGTATCATCACCCACATCATCACCATCCAGATCACAAAGAATCGTAGCATAGAAAGTCTGCACCTCCGGAGCACAACCATCGCCTCCATAAGTCAGATCTGCTCCACCATAGGCAGTAGTATATCCAGCATCACTCCACCAGGAAATATCAGGTTCGGTATCACCATCTACATCCAATGCAAATCCCGCATCCGTAATAGTACCTGTCAAAGTCGCATTGTCTGGCAAGGTCGGTGTGATTGCCGCTACCCCATCATCGCAAAACTGCTCCGGTGTCGATGGCGCGGTCGAAGTAGGACATTGGCAGGCAGAAATCGTAATAGGTTGGGATACCGGTGTACTACATGCTGTAGCTCCACCTGCTGGACCATAAGTTATATTATAAGGACCGCCAGCCGTACTGGCAGCCAAATCAATTTCACCAGTAGTGGCATCAATCACTACACCTGAATCAGCCGTCCACTCACCATCCGTCACAGCCAAAGGATCAAGCACTGGAGAAACCGTTCCGATATTACACTCCATAGCAGAAATAGTAAAATCGAAATTCTCCGATGGCTCTCCATCAGGCACCGGTACATCTATTGTCTGCGGACAAAAACCATCATCTATGGTAATCATATAATTCCCCGGAGGAAGGCTGGTGGCAGATGCCACATTGCCAGGGTCTGTTGGACCAGTCCATGTATAGCTGTACGATCCAGATCCTCCGCTTACTGCAAGACTGATCTCTCCGTTATCTGCACCAGCACAATCAACAGGAACCAAAGTTGGAATGATGGTCGGCAACTCTTCTACTACCACAGTAAAGAACTCCTCTGCCGAATTACAATTATTCGCTACTGTAACAGAATACAAGGTGGTGACACTCGGTAAAACAAAAAGACTGCTACCTGTTTCCCCAGGAATTACCACACCATCGGCCGTCCACTCGTAACTTGGGGCAGGCGTTCCCGTCGCAGTGGCTGTAAGTGTTGCTGGAGTGTCATCACCTGCGCAAATGGATGCATCCCCGTTCAGCGCAACGGTCGGATCAGTACAGCAGGTTTGCTGCGCTCCGGCAATAAAGAAGGGATCCGTTTCACAACCTAGCACACCGTAACCTCCCGTCTCAGAATCTGAATAGGTATCAACAGAAACGGATAAGTCAGCCCCTTCATTGCAGGCTGCTAAGCTGGATACTTCCCAGCAAAAGGTCAATGGGCAGCTAGGCCCTACATCAGCATCTCCCCAGTTATCTCCAGGATCATCTGGATCACCACAAGGAGCCGGTAAAAATACTCCACATAGTGGATCTCCTTCTGGTCTCTCATAAAAAAACCCTGGACCAACCGCACCAGCTGATCCTGTTCCAAGTCCCGTCACAGTGCCTGTGTACCATCCCCAGTCACCAGCCCCATCACAACTAGCTGGAGTAGATGATGGTGTCAAAGTACTGGCGTTCCATCCACTTCCAAGTGTTGGCACGACTCCATGTATCCAGTTAACATCTGTGGGATTATACTCAGAAACCGTGTAACAAAACTCAACTGTTACAGCTCCAGCATTACCATTGTAAAATCCATTTACTGGTGGCGGATTGGCCACAAAAGTCTGGTCAGTCAAGCATAGGTCGCAATTGAAATTATTGGTCAAGGTCATCGAAAAATCACATTGATCATTTTCGTCTCCACCCGATACTTGAATATAATATGTCCCAGGATTAATCGGAGTAAACTGTGCACTAAGCGAACCTCCCGTACCTGTTTGGCATCCTGCTGCCTGCAGCGCACCACAGCCCGCACCACTGTCCAACCACAAGCCCACATTCGGATTAGCCAATTGCTCCCCACCAGTCGAAGGACCGATATCAATGGTGAGGGAAGTGCCAGTGACATTCACTTGATACCAGACGCTCGCAGCTGGTGCAGCCATATCGCCACCATTCGTACAGCCAGTAATATAGGCATAAGGATCCTCAGGAGTCGCACAAATATTGGAACCCTGCACCGTCTGCGAAACTGGATCACCGGCATTGCCGGAATCACAATCAGGAGGGTTCATCGGACTCAGGACATTGGCGTCGACGCATTCGTCATCAGCTGGAGGCGGATTACCGCCACAGGCCCCACACTCCGGTGGATCAATTACTTCATCGCTGATAAACTGCCATTCGCATTGATCCCCTGCCGTTCCATCTGCAAACAGATAATAATCTCCCGCAGGAAGATTTGTCAAACTAAGTGTCGAGGTTCCATTAGCAACGATACAATCTACCAAAGTCTCCGAATCCAGGTTACAACTTCCAGAGTTGGTCCAAACCCCTATCTGCAAGGTTCCCCCAACTGTTCCATTACAAACAATATTCTGAATCGTAATATCAACAGTTTGGGTAGCATCATTGGTAAACTCATACCAAACACCATTCTCATTACTACTCCATATCTGGGCATTATCACAAATGTTCGCACCAGTATTTCCGTTATCCGGAGCCCAGGCATTTGGCTCACAAGTGGCACCATAATTCGTACCATCACCACTTAGTGTCGTTGCTCCTGCACAAAGATCATTGGGAACGGTAGAAGAAGCAATACTCATATCGAAAGAGAAGGAAGTGCAGCTATTAAATAGGCCTTCGTCATCAATCAAAATGTAAACCGTCTCTCCAGCAACCATCCCATACTCACTACTAAAATTGTCCTCCCATATACAATTGCCAGTATCTGGGCAGCCATCAAAAAAGGTGACTGTAACGCCACCTGTCGAGCTAAAGCTGTAACAACCTGTCTCTGTGGCAGTAAATTCTATCAGAAAATCCTCGTTCCAGTAGAAGTTGAAATTCAAGGGGTCACATAGCGTCATATTGCCAGAATCATAATCATCCCCAAAGCCACAAGTTGTACCGCTATAAGAAATGGAATTGGAATTCACTACAAATGGATCAGCACAATTGGCCCCTTGGGCCAGTACATCTGCTTGATGAAATAACAGCAGAGAAATCATGCACAGCACTAAGGCAGCAAATCTTTGTAAAGGTTGCTTCATTTTCAGATAGATTTTCATATGCCTGGTTGGTCAACAGGCATTAAAAGGATAAAATTGACCGACTAATCCAGTACTTGCCAATTCAGCAGAAGGAGGAGTAAAGGAAAGTCTAAGGAGCCCACAATCCGCGAGTTCAAAAACTCAAAACATAAAAATACATAATACGTATCACATTACGTTTCGGTTCCACCTATAAGATAAGTAAAAGCCCAATAGTTTTGGGTGAAATTCTGTAAGAAATGCGCCATTTAGTAGCTGCGATGTTACCACTCTTACGCTGCATGTCAATTTTAGACAAACAAAGGCAGCATTTTACACTGTTTACAGGGTCTTGGGAGCTTGACCCAGCTAAATTTTGCCTTTCGACAAGTTTGGCGCGAATAACCAGAAATCTATTTGGGCGAGTGCTATATAGGGCAGGAATTTTCATGATAATAGCAATGGTCATATATGCCCTATATAGCACCGGGTGATCCGCTAATACTCAGCTTGTGCAGCCAGCTTCGGCTAGTACTGTTAGTGGTCTGCTCGTTCCTCACAGCCCCCTACCAGCACGCCTCAGTCTGGCTGCCC
>JAHDDV010000047.1 GCA_020629205.1 Chitinophagales bacterium
AATGCTGCTCTTTTGGCAACTCCCTTCATGTCCAGCACAAATTCATCGTACTTGGCACCGTAGGCTGTGCAGACCTCACGGTTGAAGTCAGAAAGCAAAGAGAAATTTAGCTTTTGTTCCTCCTTGAACTTTTCTAAGGTAAAGAGGGAATCGACAGAAATGCCTAGCACTGTAACAGCAGCATCGTTGTAACGACCGATATCATCGCGGATCGTGCAAAGTTCGGTAGTGCAAACACCGGTGAAAGCCAGCGGAAAAAACAACAGTAGTACTTTCTTGCCGGCATAAGAGCTAAGCGAGACTTCTTCTTTTGCTGTGTTTCTAAGTTTGAAATCAGGAGCTTGTTGACCTATAGCGATACTCATGGTTTTCTATATTTTGTGAGCCGCAAAGCTACACATTTAGCAGGCGAAAACTAAAGCATGAGAAGCCTATTTGATACGGCTACTCCGGTTGCGCAAGTAATGGTCTGCAAGCGTAAGGGCAGCCATGGCCTCGACGATTGGCACAGCGCGCGGTAGGACACAAGGATCATGGCGACCCTTGCCCTCGACTTTTGTTTCTTCTCCTGATCGGTCTACAGATGCTTGCGCATGAACGATGGTGGCTACAGGTTTGAAGCCAACTTTGAAGTGAATATCCATGCCATTGCTAAGGCCGCCCTGAATGCCACCACTGTAATTCGTTTTGGTTTTGATTTGCCCGCCCTCCCTATAAAAGGCATCGTTGTGTTCGGAGCCCAGCATCCGGCTGGCAGAGAAGCCGCTACCGATTTCGAAACCCTTGACGGCATTTATGGACAACATCGCTTTGCCAAGATCCGCATGTAACTTGTCGAAAACAGGTTCTCCCAGTCCGGGCGGACAGCCTTGCACCAGACAAGAAATCACACCGCCAATGGTGTCTCCAGACTTCCGAACTTTTTCGACTAGATTGATCATCTTTTCTGCAGTGTCGGAATCCGGACAGCGAATGATATTGGATTCTATCTTTGAAAGGTCGAGTAGATTCGGGGCTATATCTAATTGAATATCACCTACTTGGCATACATATGCTTGTATCTGCATTCCCGTGGTACGAAGCAACATTTTGGCAATCGCACCGGCTGCAACACGAGCTGCAGTTTCTCTTGCCGAGGATCGACCACCACCTCGATAATCACGGTGACCATATTTAGCATCATAGGTAAAGTCCGCATGAGAAGGGCGATACTTGTCTTTGATATGGCTGTAATCCCGACTTCTCTGATCCTTATTCTTGATCAACAAGTGAATGGGAGTGCCAGTCGTCTTACCTTCAAAGATACCGGACAAGATTTGCACCTCATCTTCTTCTTTTCGCTGCGTGGTGATCTTGGATTGGCCTGGCTTTCGTCTTTGCATATCCAGAGTAATCAGGCTTTCATCGATCTCCAATCCCGCCGGGCAACCATCTATAGTGGCGCCAATGGCGATGCCGTGCGATTCCCCAAAGGTGGTCAATCGAAAAAGTTTTCCATAGGTATTTCCTGCCATGCTTTGATGCTGCTTCGTAGGTGGTTAAAGAAAACAATGCCCCTCTCCCCGATAAGTCTTCACGATATCAATGATCTTGCCCTTCGACACGAGGTGTAATTCATTGAAGCGTTCACAGAGTTCCCCAGCCTTGCTATGTCTGAGGAAAATAGGATCACCGAGGAATAGTTCCTGAGGACCCTTGTAACTTACTGGTGTTTGCACCTCTCCAGCCCCCTCGTTCTCGGTAAGTTTGGCACCAACAGGCAGGTAGACCGAAGGAGCCTTGTCTGCTCCGGGTGAACCAGAGGCAGGATATCCCCCACCGGCACAAGTATAGGTGTATTTGTTTGGCTTCCTGACGATTTCGATGCCATAAGCACAGGCTGGCTGATGCTTGAAATTGTCGTAGTGATCAAAGAGGGTCGGAGAGTAGAATCCGGAGCCCACTGCAATTTCTGTCACACATTTCTCGGTTCTTGTACTTTCCATAGAGCCCGTTCCGCCGCCGTTTACGAAGTCCAGTACATGCCCCGCTGCTTTGATCTGATCATAGACGACCTGTCTACGCTTTGCGACAGCGGGAATAGCTCTTTTCTTCAATCTTCGGATCAAGCCATTTTTGAGACCATTTCCGCTTCCTGAATCTCCGAGACCAGCAATCTGAGCCTCATAACCCATCAGTCCTTTTAGTGTTACGCCAGGATACTTTGATAGGCTATTCAAATAGGTCTTGGCGCTTTTCTTGCTATTCACTCTGGAGCGCAAAACCCCGAAGTGCAGACCTGGATATTCTACCGATAGGTCGAGGTCCAGACAAACCGGCTGTGAAATACCATGCAATTGTGCTCGCTTGTGAATTTTCAGGAGATGCTGCTCATGATCTGTCATTAAGTAGATCTTTTTGCCTAGCAGTGTTTGCTGGATGACGGCATCTATATCAGCTTCATTCATGGCAGGGTAGGCTACCAAAAGATCATCGAAACCGGCCTTGCTCAGGTATACCGCTTCACGAGGGCTGTAACACATGAGCCCCTGAATCTGCACGGATGAATTAAGCAATAACTTTAGCAAATGATTGCAACGAATTGACTTAGAAGCTATTCTGATCTTCTTGCTTCCTGCGCGACTGATGATATCTCTAACATTTCGATGGAAGAGATCGATATCGACGAAGGCAAAAGGCTTTGGGGTGTCCTGAAACAGATGCCGGTAGTAGTTGTAGGATTTCATATAGCAATCTAGGCTGGAATTGGCAAAATGTGGCTTGCAAAAGTACTGAAATTGAATCGCTTGATTTTGACTTCAAGCAAAATTCGACTTTCCCTGCCTTATTGCTTGATATTCAGCAGGGATACACCTAGAGGACTGTAATCCGACAGACGCTTGATTTATTTGTCCCTTACCTGAGAATTGGTCACAATTTTCCTATTTTTACTGACTTTTGATTGAAAACCAAAGCACAAAAAATGAATTTGACTTCCATCATTTTTAGGGTAGTGTCAATCGCTTGTTTTGCCCTCGCAACAAGCTTTTCTGCGGCCGGAGCTACCATAGATCTTCAGTGGGTAACGAGCTCTCTGGATTGTGACAATAATCAGTTCTGTGCTACGGTGCAGATCAAGGCCGATGCAACAACGAAGATTGCCAACAGTACCATCTTTTTTTCCTACAACAACGGCCTCTTGTCGAACCCGGTGGCCAACCCACTCAATTTTGATGATGTGAATGCTGATTACGAAGCAACAAGCTTCACTTTCAATCAGCCCAATGGTCTGGGTAATTACGCCATTGTCTTAGGAAGCGGAACAGCCACTGGTGGTGGACCTTCAGGCCCAGCAACTAGTGCTGTAGATGTGACGACTTCCTGGCAGGATGTTGTGGAGTTCTGTTTCACAGTAGATCCAAATGGAGCCGGAGATTCAGATTTGCAGTTTGATCCCAATATTACCAACTTCAATGATACAGACAATGAGCCACCAGCGGCTAACGAACCAGTTGACTTGCAGGATATTGGTGTTCTTGCTGGTTTGAATGATCCAGCAAGGTGTGTTCCGGTAGAACTACGTGTTTATTTGGAAGGTCCTTATACGGCCACTTGTATCAACTCAGCACCTGGAGCTCAGTGTATTGATCTAAATCCATCGGTGTTTGGACAACTAATCCCAACGGCGCAGCCTTACAACGTTTCTCCATACAATTATGCCGGTACTGAGATGCTTGGCACCATTCCAGCTGACATGGTCGACTGGGTATTGGTATCTGCAACAACAGATGGAACGACAGCTGGGGTAGTGGAAACGATTGCTGCTGTTTTACTGTCCAATGGAGATGTAGTAGATCACACAGGCGGCACGCGTTTGAACTTCTCTAGCTTGACTTCTGGAAATTCATACAGTTTCATAGTTCGGCATAGAAACCACATGGACATAGTTTCGCCTCTTGCAGGACCTAGCTCGGGCGTCTATTCACATGATTTCACAAGTGCAGGTCCTGCTACTTCCGGCGGTTTTCCTCATTTGAAGTCCGTAGGAGGAGTCTTCGTTATGTACGGTGGCGATATCCAAAGCGCTCCCGGACAGATCAATATCAATGTAAACGATTACAACGTATGGGCTGGCGAAACACCAAACTTTGGCCAGTACTACGACAGTGATATAGACCTGAATGGAAATGTCAATGTATTTGACTACAACATTTGGTCAGCTAATACGCCAACATTTGGCGACTTTATTTCAATCACTCCCTAATTTTTCAGATATGTGGGACTTTACCTTATGCAAAAACGGGTAATGATATCTGGAAAATTATAATTTAAATTCTAATAAAACACCTTATGTACTTAGAAAGAACATTTCTACCGCTTCTTCTAGTCGTATTGTTCACCTTCTGCACCTTCGATCTTTCTGCTCAGAATGATGTGGACATACGATTGTCAAATCCAGTATTTACGGGCTGTCCAGATCCACCGGAAACGGTTTGTCTGGACTTGCAAGTGAGTGCCTCAACAGAAGGTTCAGACTTTTTGCTAGGTACTAGTAGCTACTTCATACAGTTTGACGACGCTGTAGTAAGCTATGCTTCCTGGACGACTTCGGTTCCCGGCAGCGACTACAGCACAAACCCACCTCAGGTTACCGGACCAAATTTCAACGTGACCGTTGAGTATACCGGTGCTGCCGCTGAGACGGTACCTGCTGGTGGATGGTTGACCGTCGGAGTGATTTGTTTCGATGTAATAACTGTAGGAGACCCAAATATTGCTTTCTTGAATATTCCGGGTTTCGTAGGAGTTAATACAGTTGATGGAAGCAACAATCAGTCAATTGTGCCCACAAATAACTTCCCTGATGGTGAAGCTTACAATGGGCCTCTTGCTTGTCCAGTGATCGAGTGTCCTACTTTCACTTCTGCTGCAGCCTCAGTTAGTGCAGCATGTTCAGGTGATCAAGTAACAATAACTGTTATTACCTCTGATGATTCAGCAGTTACAGTAAATTGGACATTGCCAGGCGGCGCTTCTGCAACTGGATCAAGTATTGAAGAAACGGCAACGCCAATTGGCATCACCGGATGTCAGGAAACTTTGTCCTATGCGTATACGGTCGTTTGTAATGACGACGATAGTGAAATAGCCACAGGCACTGTGGAAGTAGAAGTCTATCCAGAGGTCACCGCAACAGGCACACCGGGCGGCTGTGCTGCTTCTGTGTCTCAAGACTGTCCCGAATTCACAGCTACCTGGGATGCAGGTGGAGGAAATTCTGGAGCAGGATTTAGCTTTAATGCGGGTACCAATGAGTCAGGCACAGTAACCTTTACTGTTACTGGAGGGGCTGGAGCTCCTTCAGGATGTACCAGTATAGAGGTGCCGGTCGCCTACGATTGCGCAGCAGATTGTCCCGCCTTTAATGGTGCATCCGCTGATCTTTCAACTGTGTGTTCAGGATCAGCAGTAGTGCTGACGGCAAATGTTAGCGACGAATCGCTGGCAACCATCGAATGGACCTTGCCAGATGCAAGTACATCTACTGCATTTACCTTAAATACAACTGCCAGCACAAGCGGCTGTCAGGAAACTTTAACTTATTCATATGTAGTCACTTGTTCGGACGATGGCTCACAACTGGCCGCTGGCGCAGTAGAAGTAGAGGTCTATCCGCAAGTTACCGGAACTGCCAGTAATGGTGGATGTGCAGCAAGCGTTTCACAGGATTGCCCTGAATTCACGGCTACCTGGGACGATGGCAACGGAGGAACAGGTGCAGGATTTAGCTTCAACGCTGGATCAAATGAATCAGGTACAGTGACCTTCACCATCGCTTCTCCCGGAGCTCCTGCTGCTTGTGCTAGTGCAAATGTTCAGGCCACTTATGATTGCGCGGCAAATTGTCCTTCATTTACAGAAGCATCTTCAAGTGTGGCTGATGTTTGTGATGGCGGTTCTCTTACCCTGAGTGCAATTGTCTCTGATGAGTCTCTTGCCAGTATTACATGGACGCTACCAGATGGTTCTACGAGTTCCTCATTCTCCCTTAGCACAACAGCCACTTCAATTGGAGGCTGCAACGAATCTCAAAATTATTCCTATGTCATTCTTTGTACGGATGATGGATCTCAACTTGCTGCTGGCGACCTGACAGTGAATGTATATGCTCAGGTCACAAGCACACAAAATAACGGAGCTTGTTCCACCTCAATCTCTCAGGACTGCGATGACTTTACGGCAACTTGGAGTGATGGTACTGATAGCGGAAGCGGATTTTCCTACACTGCAGGTTCTGGCGAATCTGGAACTGTGAATTGGGTCATTACAAACCCAGGAGCTCCTGCAAACTGCCAGACCGCAAATCAGACTACGACATATGATTGTGCAGCCGATTGCCCAGCATTTAATGGAGCCAGCACAAATCTTGATAGTGTTTGCGATGGGTCTACAGTTTCTGCAACAGTTTCTGTCAGCGACGAGAGTCTGGCTACCGTAAACTGGACACTTCCAGATGGCAGTTCGGAAAGTGGATTTAGCACTGATGTTACCTTAATATCGACATCTGGATGTACTGAGGATGCTGCTATTAGCTACGAGGTGATTTGTAATGATGATGGCTCCTTAATCTCATCCGGCAATCTTTTTGTTGCGATTTATCCGAACATAACTTATACCACTTTTGACGGGGGCTGTCAGGCCTCAATCTCGCAAGATTGTCCAGAGTTTGTGTTTACCTGGGACAATGGAACGAATAGCGACTCAGGATCTACATACACCGCTGCAGCAGGTACCGCTGGAACGGTAGATTTTACTGTCACCAATCCGGGTGCTCCTGCAGGCTGTAATTCCGCCACTGCGCAAGCTACCTATGCTTGTGCAGCAGATTGTCCAAGCTTTATAGACACGACTGTTGACACTGGTAGTGTCTGTGATGGGGGATCAGTAAATGCAAGCGTGAATTTAAGCGATGCGACGCTAGCCACCGTTACATGGACACTGCCAGATGGCTCTACTCTGCAAGGAACAAACATAAATCCGACATTGACCTCAACTTCTGGTTGTGGTCAACAAGTCCAACTTGCCTACGTAGTAGTTTGTGATGGTGATGGTAGTGAAGTAGCATCCGGAAGTATTCCTGTTCAGATTTACGCTGATGTTACGACCACTCCTACAAGTGGAGCTTGCGCAGCTTTTATCAGTCAGGATTGCCCTGAGTTTACAGCTGAATGGACAGATTCCGATTTTGGTTCTGGATCTGGATTTAACTATGGAGCTTCTTCCGGCACTTCTGGAACGGTACAGTTTACAGTAACTAATCCAGGCGCTCCTGCAGCTTGTGCAAGCACGGTTGTTTCTGCAAACTATGATTGTGCGGCTAATTGTCCGGCAGTGCAATCTGTCGATGCAAGTTCGACTAGCGTATGTAGTGGAGGCACAGTGAGTTTCTCAGCCACACTAAGCGATATTACCTTGGCAACCGTCACCTGGACAACGCCAGACAATTCAACAAGTACAGGAGCAAGTCTCGACCTTACGATGACATCTGCAAGCTGTACGGAAACGCAAACAGTTTCTTACTTAATCACATGTAATGAAGATGGCTCAACTTTGAGTTCCGGTTCATTCGAAATAGCCGTTTATGCACCTGTCACAGGAACGGTGACTGAGGGTGGTTGTTCGGCTTCAGTAACAGTAGATTGTCCAAACTACTTTGTTTCTTGGGCTGATGGAACAAATACCGGCGACGGTGCCAGCTATACAGCAGCTAGCAACACATCTGGTGAGGTGACTTTTACAATAAACAATTCAGGGGCACCAGAAGGGTGTGCTTCTGCAAGTTTCCCAGCTGCATATGACTGTCAAGCGGACTGCCCTTCATTTGTTGGTGCCACGGCATCTGCAACAGAACTCTGTGATGGTGATGCCCTGAGTATTGATCTTGCAGTAACAGACCTCGGTGTACCTGTGGTTGTTTGGACCCTACCTGATGGTAGTGCTCAAGGATCTTTGTCCCTCAACACAACTGCAGAATCGCCAGATGGTTGTAATGCAACCCTAAGTTATGCTTATGAGCTGTACTGTGAGCAAACAGGAGACTTAGTAGCCTCTGGTTCGGTCGAAGTTGAAGTCTTTGGAAATCCAAGTGCTACGGTGACCAACGGCGGCTGCGCTGCCTTCGTTAGTCCCGCATGTACGGAATATACAACTAGCTGGGATGATGGAAATACAACAGGAACAGGCGCTACGTACAACGCAGCAACCGGAACAAGTGGGACTGTTTCCTTTACTGTAAGCAATCCTGGTTCACCAAATTGTGCCGCAGCCAGCTATGAAGCCAGCTATGACTGTACTGTCGATTGTCCATCTTTGACTAGTGTTTCAGCTAGTGCTTCTGCAGTCTGTAGCGGTGACAATGTGACATTGACCGCAGTTGTTACTGATCCTGCAAATACGACGATCTCCTGGTCATTAGGAGGAGGTGCTAATTCAGATGCGCTTGAGGTGGAAGTAGTGGCTAGTACGACTGCATGCTCTGAAATCTTGAGCTATGGGTATAGCGTATTCTGCGCGGCCGATGGATCTTTATTAGGGGAAGGTAGTGTTGAGGTGGAGGTCTTCGGACCTATCGATGCCACTGTGATAAACGGAGGCTGCACGGCAAGTGTCACACCTTCATGCCCTGATTATCTGGTTTCTTGGATTGCAGGTGCTGAATCAGGAACAGGAAATACATATACAGCTTTAGCGGGAGAATCAGGAGAGGTAGTGTTTACGGTTTCAAGCGATAGCGCTCCCGCGGATTGCTCCAATGCTTCCTACACAGCTACATACGCGTGCAGTGCGGGCTGTCCTTCAGTTGTCTCTTCCAACCAAAGTGCAACAGGTGTTTGCTCTGGAGAAGAAGTAAGCTTTAGCTATGAATTAGAAGGTGGGGCTGCGACAGTTACCTGGACACTGCCGGACGGAAGCACACAAGAAGGACCAAGCCTTGTTGACAACCCAGTAAATGCTAATGCATGTAGTGAAACGGTAACTTATTCAGTCAGCATAGCTTGTACAGAAACAGGTGATGTGATAGAAACAAATTCGTTCTCTGTGCAAGTTGCAGGTACCTTGCCGGCTACAGCTGAGATTAGTGGTGCTGCATGCACTGTGTCAATTGCACAAGTTTGTCCTGAGTACACTGCGATATGGAATGACGGTGTGCAAGAAGGAACTGGCTTTACTTATGCAGCTGCTGCTGGATTGTCTGGTCAGGTAACCTTTACCGTGAGTTCTGATTGTGGTCAAATGATGTACAATGCGAACTATGATTGCCCAACTGCTTGTCCTCTATTTGTTGAAGCAAATTCTTCTTCAAATGCAGTTTGCAGCGGCGACGAGATCAATCTTAGCCTTGCAACAACTAATAATGGAAATGCAACTGCTACCTGGACTTTACCAGGAGGGATATTGGTTAATGATTTTTCAGTGATTACTGTTGCAGAAAGTAGTTCAGGATGCAATGAAACATTGACTTACGGGTATACAGTTTCCTGTGCAAATACTGGAGAACTACTCTCCAATGGCTCCATTGAAGTATTGGTTTACGGGAATCCGACAGCTTCCTTGTCAGGTACAGGATGTTCTGTTTCGGCCACACAAGATTGCCCGGAATTTGAAGCCAGTTGGACTACAGATGGTGCTGAATCCGGTGATGGATTTGCTTTCTCCGCTTCCTTTGGACAATCTGGTACAGTGAGTTTTGTAGTTACAAATACCGGGGCTCCGGCGGGATGTGCTTCGGCCAGCTTCTCCCAAGGTTTCAACTGTCAAGCCAATTGCCCTGCCGTTTTAGGGACCCCGTCCTCAGTTTCAGCATGTAGTGGTGAGACCGTCACTTTGGAGGCAATTGTCGGTGATGGAGGGTCTATTGTTTGGACTACACCAGACGGCTCCTCTGTCCAGGGAAATAGCTTGGATGTTGTGGCTTCCAATACGACCAGCTGTGCCCCGATCGATCAGTCATATGCTTATACCATAACTTGTGACGAGGACGGCTCAGTGTTAGCGGAAGGATCTGTTATGGTTAGTAGCTATCCTGAAAGCGTAGAGCAATTTATTATGGTGGAAGATGTCCTGGATTGTACTACCTCGGTGGCCGTCATGGAAGAATGTGCGGCATTCATATCGGTAAGCCCTGCATTACAAGATGGTCCTGAAGGTACATCTGGGCTACACGAATATGCTATTGCTTATACCTATGCTATCGATTGCGGTTATCCCACCTCGTTGTCTGTTGAATATGATTGTCCATTGAGCTGTAATGCGAATGCAGGTACAGTTACTTCGTCGGGAGCTCAGAGTGTTTGTTTGGGTACAGATGAAGTCATCACTTTCAGTGCCGAAGGACAAACTGTTCCAGATGGAGGTCAATATGATTTTATAATTGTAGATAATGCAACCGGTCTGGTTATTTCATTTGGCCCAACAGCTGAGATTTCTGATGTCTTGGCAGAAGGAACCTACTGTGTTCACGGCGTGTCTCACGACGGAAGTTATAGCTTAGCAATAGGTGATGGAGCTCCGACAGAAACCAGCGGAGACTGCTTCGCCATTAGCAGCTGCGTTGCAGCTGGTGTGGTTGACTGCGGAGGCTGTGCAGCTACAGCTGGTACATTAAAAGCAAATGATTCAGATGTATGCTCAAACGAGACCAGTATTGGTGCCACCGTTGACGTACCGCCATTGGTGCCTGACGGATACCAAGTGATATATGTCTTGACATCGGGTGATGACCTGGTGATTCAAGCTACAAGTGAAAATGCAAACTTTGATGGATTGGGTGTTGGATCTTATACCATTCATACTTTGGTCTATGATCCCGCTACACTTGACCTTAGCATTGTTGAGCCTGGCGTGACAACTGGCTTTGACGTGAACGCCTTGCTGGAACAAGGTGGCGGCGATATTTGTGCGGCTCTTCTTGTAGCTGGAGCGGAAGTCACGATTTATGACCCGGTAAGCGCAGGAGCAGACAACAGTGCTGTTCTTTGCAACGGCCCAGATGGGGACAACCCCGAGTCAATTGATCTTGCCACATTAGTCGATCCTGCCGCAGAAGATGGTGTTTGGGATCTTGGCGCTGCCCCAGCAGGATCAGTGCTTGGCTCTGTATTCACTGCAAGTGGCTTGCCTGCTGGTAGTGACTACCTTTTCCCTTACATAGTTAGTGGGAACGCAGGTTGCGAAGATGACTTTGCATTGATTTCGATTACGGTTGAAGGCTGCATCGCCACTTGCGATGTTGCGGCTGGAACTTTGGTGGCAACAGCAGCAGCGGTATGTGATACCGACGGAACAATCAGTGCCACAGCAAGTACAGATCCAACTGTGCCTGATGGTTATCAAGTAGCCTATGTTTTGACCTCCGGAGCTGAGCTCGTGATTCAAGATTCGGGTGCTGAAGCAGAATTCAGTGGTTTGGCAGCAGGTTCTTACACAATACATACACTTGTATACGATCCAAGCACTCTGGATCTCGGCATAATTGTTCCGGGAGAAACGACGGGCTTTGATGTTAATGCACTCTTATTGCAAGGCGGAGGTGAAATCTGCGCGGCACTGGATGTTGCTGGAGCAGCTATTGATGTTAATGCAGCTCCTGATGCAGGGCCAGGTGCTTCTGCTTCAGTATGTAACAATGAAGAAGACGGGGGAACCACTGTTGATCTTGCAAGCCTTGTATCCGGAGATGGAACATGGGATTTGTCCTCAGCTCCAGAAGGATCAGTTGATGGGTCTGTTTTCAATGGAAACGGCTTAGAGATCGGTGCCACTTATGACTTCATTTACACTGTTGATGGCGCGGAAGGCTGTGATCCAGCTTCAGCAACGATCACCATTACCATCATTGATTGTTCGATTCCATGTGAAGTATCTGCAGGTACGCTTGAGGCCAACAGTAGTACAGATGTTTGTATGGGATCGATGGTTTCTGCAGTGACTGGTGAAGAGCCAGTTGTACCTGCAGGTAGCCAAATACTATATGTATTGACCAATACAGAGGATCTTGTGATTGTTGCTACCTCCTCTACACCAGAGTTTGAACTTGAATTGCTTGGACTTCATACCATTCACACTTTGGTATATAATCCTGCAACACTTGATCTAAGTGTGGTAGAGCCGGGTGTCACGACAGGAGCTGAGGTTCTTGCAATTATATCTGATAATGATATCTGTGCAGATCTGTTGGTTGCTGGTCCTTCCTACGTATCCTATGAGCTCAACAATGCAGGCGAAGGCAGCAGCGCTTCAGTTTGTAATAGTGCTGAGGAGGGCGAAGCCACAGTGGATCTATCGGCATTGCCATCAGTTGAAGGTGGAGAATGGGATCTAAGTGCCGCTCCAGAGGGTTCTCTGGATGGCGCTGTATTCAGCGGAGAGGGCCTTGAGGCAGGCTCATCATACGATTTCATCTACACAGTAGCCTCAAATGCTGTTTGTCCTGCTGCATCAGCAACATTTACCATTACAGTCGTCGACTGTGCAGTTGAGTGTCTAGCTGAAGCAGGTACATTGACAATTGAAGGAGAAACTAGTCTCTGCGAAGATGCAGCAACTTTGACTGCTATCAGCGAAGGAAGCAATGTTCCTGAAGGATCGGCAACAATCTATGTATTGACTTCCGGTGATGATCTAGTCATTGAGCAAGTGGCTGATGCTCCAAGCTTTACCGTCACTGAGTCGGGAAGCTACACCATTCACACACTTGTGTACGATCCTGCAACTTTGGATCTCTCCGTAGTTGTGCCTGGTGAAACGACTGGTGTAGATGTTCTTAATCTCGTTACAGAAAACAACCTATGTGCATCTCTATTAGTTGATGGTGCAGCTTTTGAGGTCTTACCTGTCGTTTCTGCTGGGGACGGTCAAAGTGTAGCCGTGTGCGCAAATAGCGACAATGGAGATACCACAATTGACCTAATGTCTCTATTGACTGAAGGGGTCGCTGAGGGCGAATGGGACCTGAGCGCAGCACCTGAAGGATCTCTAGATGGCTCCATCTTTAGTGGAGAAGGTCTTGAGCTTGGATCAAACTATGAGTTTACTTACACAGTCGCGGCCAATGATGCTTGCCCCGCTGCGACAGCTACATTTACTGTAACAGTTGCTGACTGTACGGTAGAATGTCTTGCAGAGGCGGGGGCTTTGGAAGCGGAAGGAGAAACCACCATCTGTGGCTCTTCAGCCACTTTGAGTGCCTTAAGTACCGGTTCTGTCGTTCCGGAAGGTTACGAAACTATTTACGTGTTGACTTCTGGTGAAGACCTGGTGATCGAGCAAGTTGCAGATATGCCTGGCTTCGAAGTTTCATCAATAGGGATATACACCATTCACACATTAGTCTATGATCCTGCTACCTTGGATTTGTCGATTGTCGTACCAGGGGAAACCACTGGTGTTGATGTGTTGAATATAGTTACGGAAAACAATCTCTGTGCATCTCTATTGGTCGACGGAGCAGCTTACGAATTATTTGAGGTTGTTTCTGCCGGCGCAGGTCAAGATGTATCAGTTTGCTCGAATAGTGAAGATGGAACAACGACAGTGGATTTGGCTACATTGCTAGAGTCAGGTGTGGAAAATGGTGAATGGAATCTTTCAGCTGCTCCAGAAGGCAGTATCAACGGATCAGTATTCGATGCTGAAGGTTTAGATTTAGGAGACTATCTGTTTACCTACACTGTTACCGGTTCAGAAGAATGCGGAGATGCCATTGCTGAGTTTACAGTTAGTGTTACGGATTGTTCTGGTCCGGAAGTCACAACAGTAGGCGGAAACGTGTTCAATGACGCCAATGGAAACGAAATTCGTGATGAGGATGAGTTTGGTATTGAAGGGGCTTTGGTTTCCTTTACTGTCGCAGGACCCGATGGAATTCTGGGGACAACCGATGATATTGAAACGCAGACTACAACTGATGAAGACGGTAACTACAGTTTTGAGACACTGAACTTCGGAGATGGAGATCTTCAGATTAACACTCCAGAGCCCTTCAGCAGCACGATTGTGACTATTGAAGTTCTGGAAGGAACCGTAATCACAGTGGATTACCCTGCTGTACCGCTGGATTGTAATGTGCCAATCACAATTGATGTAAATGTAATTTGTAACGACAATCTACAAACCTACGATGCAACAGTTTCAATTGATGGAGGCTACCCAATTCACAATGGTGACTCCTATACTGTTACTGGTAGCTTTGAAGGAGAAGTGGGTAATGAATTTGTCTTGGAGTCACTCTCTTACGACTCAACATTGTCCCTTACTGTGACGGATAACGCCGGATGTGAGACCTCCTATGAGCTCTTGCCAGACCCATGTGTGGCTCCAAATGCAGTAGAATTGCTTAAGTTTGATGGAACTGCTACCGCAGCTGGAAATCACCTGATGTGGATGACAGCCAATGAAGTTGACAATGACAGCTTCACATTGACTAGATCAGAAGATGGCGTGACTTTCGAGGCAATTGCGACGATTCCAAGCAGAGGTAATAGCAGTAGCGCTCAGCACTACGACTTCATAGATGGGCAGTTGGCAGCAGACAAGTACTACTATCAGTTGCTGATAACCGATTTGGACGGCTCTCAGGTTAAGTCTAATGTAGTGGTTCTAAGTACCAAACTATCAGATGCAATTGTTAGCATAACGCCGAACCCAGCATCTAACATGGTCAATCTAGACTTTGTGGCTTCGTCTACAGGACGGCTGCAGATTGAGCTGATTGATATTGTGGGTAGACAAGTAGCTGCCTTTGATGTCGAAGTACAACGAGGCTACAATAATGTAAGCTTAGATCTTGTAAATTATCCTGTTGGTGTCTACTTCATCAGCTTGGTGAATGATGACAGCAGAACAACTGAAAAGTTGATTAAGGAATAAGCTGTTGCTCAGATAAATGAGAATCCCGGGCTGGAATGGCCCGGGATTTTTTTTGACTGAAATTTCTAAATTAGCAATAGATTTCTGCGCTAATCGGTAATTTTGCCACGTGTTCGAGTTTCATTGGCGAGCGCTTGATATATGAGATGATTGAAATAACCTGAGTCCAGATGTATTTGTGGACGCCATGACCATGCAGATGATTTTTGAACGACTGATGACATTGTTTGGCTCTTCCGAGTCCCCTGATAATCCACAGATAAGATTTGGGCGCTACAGCGACTCCTTCAAGTATCGTCACAAGCATGCGGAATGGGAAAGGACAGAGGCCTTGTATAGCAAAGGTGACTTTCTGGCCTACTTTGAGACTTTTCTGAAATACATCTATGACGAAAAGGAAAAAAACCTAAACTACACGAGGAAGGATGATTTGATAGATTTTGAGTTTTTTCAAGGCTCAAAGAGAATAAAAGGAACCGCCACCAATGATTCAGTTGTTGCAGAGGCAAAATTTGCGCGATTCAAAGAACCATCGGTCAACTACATGCGAAAGCTTATGGAGTTGAATTTTAGCATGCGATATTCAAGCTTTGCGATTATCGACGATTTGATTGTTGTGAGATTTCAGTCCAGAAGCACTAGCGCTAATCCCGAAAAACTCTACTACGGTTTACGAGAATTAGCCACAAGGGCAGACAAGTTTGATGATCTATTCGTAGAAGAATTTGATCCATTGATGGCTACAGACACAGATCACCTGGTCGAGATTTCTGAGGAACAAAAGGAAGCTAAGTTTAAGCATCTTCAAATCTGGATCAAGGCGGTAAAAGATCAAGTTAATCTACATGCCGGGAATACACATTTTCAACCGATTCCTTACCTGCTTCTTAGTTTTGCCTACCGAATTGACTATTTGATTGCGCCTGAGGGAAGGTTGATGGATCTGGTCGAGAAGATGCATGCATCATACTTCGCTCCTGAAAACCTCACGGTTGAAGAGAAATGTGGTGCGATGATGAAATATTTCAGAGACATTGAAAAACTGAGCCGCGAGCAAGTATTTGAGGAATTGTACCATGTCAAGGGAACTTTTGGTGTTACTCGCCCTACTTCACATGCTATTCTGGCTGACTTCATCCGTCAAGAGAAGGACAATCTAAAATGGTATCACGAGAAAGGAGAAACGGCAATTGCCTCAGCGATAATTGAATATGTGGTGCTGTACATCCTGTTCAATTTCGGCGTCAATCCGCCGACTAGACAATTGATCCATGTCATCATGGAATTCCTCAATCCCGATTATTTCATGGATCTGGGTTTTGAACTCAACCATCTTGATACAAGAAAGGGAGCCATCAACAAACGTTTTCTGATCAAGAAACTGGATCAGATCGAAGCAGAAGCACGAGAACAGTACCCGCGCTTCAAGATCAATGCTGGTGAGCTGAACTATGATTCACAGGACAAATTCCTCTTCTCGCTGATAGAATCAATCGAAAAATTAGATTACTTTTTGAGCTAGCCTTGCCCTATGATTGACATTATCGAAAGATTCAAGGAAGCAGTAATACAGATCTCTACACCTCGCAGTACAGGAACAGGTTTCTTTCTTGCTGCCGAGAATATGATCGTTACCAATAATCATGTGGTCGGAAATTTTGCCATGGTTGTGATAACGATTGGTTCCAGCGAATCGCTTCTTGCCCCGGTTATCTACAAAGATCCCTTGTACGACCTCGCATTCATCAGATTTGCGCAAGATCGCCAGCTACCCGAAATTACGCTTGCTAGCAGCCTTCCCAAGGCAGGAGACAAGGTGCTAGCCCTAGGGCACCCTTATGGCCTGCGATTCACTGCTACGCAGGGAATCGTCTCAAAAGCAAGCCGCCTACATGGAAATGTGAATTACATCCAGATCGATGCCGCCATCAACCCAGGCAATAGTGGGGGACCCCTTATCAATCGGGAAGGGGAAGTGGTCGGAGTCAACTCCTTGTCGATGTTGCAGGGAGAAAGCCTTGGATTTGCCTTACCTGTCAATTATCTCTCAGAGTCAATTCAGGATTATCGACATAAAGGTGATGAAGTGGATGCCATCAGATGCGCCTCCTGTGCCAATATTGTGACCCGCTACGAAGCAAAGGGAACTTACTGCCCACACTGTGGCTCTGTGATCGAATTTCCGGAAAAAATCGAATATATCCAGCCCATTGGCATGTCCGGCAAAATAGAAGCCCTTATTACTGAACTGGGGAAGGACCCAATTCTTGCCAGAAGAGGACCGAACAGTTGGCAAATCAAAGAAGGAAGTGCCACAATTCGACTCAACTACTCCGAACATTCTGGTATCATTGTTGGCGATGCACATTTGTGCAGATTACCCAAAACCAATATTCGCGAGATTTATGCTTATCTGCTAGCACAAAATTACGATCTTAAAGATCTGGTCTTTAGCGTGAACAAGCAAGACGTGGTCTTAACCTGCGTAATTTATGAAAACTATTTTACCATGGACAATGCTAAGGCCGTACTACAGGAACTGTTCAGAAAATCAGACCATTATGACAATATTTTGGTCGAAACCTATGGAGCCATGTGGCAAGTCGAAGAGCAATGATTTTGAAAAGCCAAAAAAAAAGCAGAAATTCGCACACTGAATTTAGATTAAGCATAAGACAAAATAATGGCAAGAGTTTGTGATATTACGGGTAAGCGTCCAATGAGTGGCAACAATGTGCCCCACTCTAAGAAAAAGACAAAAAGAAGGTTCTTACCTAACCTGCATACCAAACGATTCTTCGTTCCGGAAACGGGTAAGTGGGTCACGCTGAAGATCGCTGCTTCAGAAATTCGCACAATTGACAAAAAGGGAATCTACCAATACTTGAAAGATGCGGAAGCTAAGTATGGTGTAACCGTAAAATGGTAATTGAAAGATGGCAAAGAAAGGTAAAGGAAACAGAATCCAGGTTATTCTGGAATGTACCGAACACAAAGAAAGTGGCCAACCAGGAACTTCTCGCTATATCTCTATGAAGAATAGAAAGAATACCCCAGGTCGCATCGAATTGAAAAAGTATAACCCTATCCTGAGAAAGTATACGCTTCATAGGGAGATTAAGTAATTTTTAAAAGCTTTACAAAATGGGAAAAGTAAGTAAGAACGCCAGGGTATCTGGTGGTGGAAGAGCGACCAATAAGGACAGTAGAGCCTTCGTCAAGCTGGTAATCAGTGAAAAGAATCCTGAAACTGGCAAGTACACCTACAAAGAAGTAATGGTTCACAAAGACAATGTGCAGCAGTACCTCAAGGATATGGGTAAGTAATCCAATCTTTAAGCTAGACAAACAAAAACAAAGCTTCTCTTTCCTTGTCGTAAAGAGAGGCTTTTTGTTTTTATATTTGGAAAGAATTTTTTCGCTAACCTTTACGGCATTCTATACTATGGGACTTTTTGATAAGATTTTTGGAGGCAAGGAGGAAAAGGCAGAAGAAAAACCAATTCAAGAGCCGATTCAGCCTCTTGAAGAGCATACCGCCGAACAAGAAGAGGAAAGTTTTGAAGAATTGCTCGCCAAATACCAGAAGCAAAAAGAAGAAGGTACTTACGTTCCTCTGGAAGGCGAAAAGCAGTTTCTTGCGGATCCTGAACCGACACCGACTCAACCCTCTACTGAATCGAAACCAACTGAGCCTCTAAAGCAGTCTTCCGAAAGCAGACATGAGAGTCCAACCGAAGCCTCTGTCGAACACGCTCCACTTAAAAAGGAGCCGGAGCAGGTCGTGCCAAAGCAGCCTATTGCTGATTCGGTGGAGATGGACAGCACAAAAGCAGAACCAGCAGAGGTGGTCAAAAAGACCTCAGTTGTTGAAAACACTGACTTCGCAAAAGCCAAAGAAGAGCTGACTAGCGATACTGGCCTTGCCAGTACTGTCCTCCCTCCAATAGAAAGCCCGCCTAAGCAAGAGCAGAGTACTGTGGAAAAAGCTCCTTCAAAGCAAGAGCCTGAGAAGCCCACAATACAAGAACCAGAGACAGCTCCGGTCCAGAAAGAACAGCTTCCACAAGCTCCTCAGAAACCAGAAACAAAAGAAGAACCCAAAAAAGAGCCTGCCAAGCAACAGGAGCCGGTAAAGGAAGAGCCAAAAAAAGAAGAACCCAAGAAAGAGCCAGCAAAACAGCAGGAGCCAAAAAAGAAGAAAGCACCGGAAGAGAAGTATCTCGAAACTGCTCCAATCATAACCAAGGACCCTCCCAGGCAAGAGACCAAGAAGCAAGAACTTGACCAAGGGCTGAAGAAAACGAAACGAGGGATTTTTGATCGTCTTTCCAGAGCAGTTGCCGGTAAGGCTACAGTGGATGTTGATGTACTGGATGACATCGAACAAGCACTGATCGAGTCCGACGTAGGAGTAGATACAACAATCAAAATAATTGACAGACTTGAAGCTCGTGTCGCCAAAGACAAGTACTTGAACACTGCTGAACTCTACAGCATTCTAAAAGAGGAAATCGTTGATCTACTGACGGAAAACAATACCAAAGATCACGATGACTTTGTAGTGCCAGACACCAAACCTTATCCTTATGTGATGATGATCGTAGGGGTCAATGGTGTAGGAAAAACCACTACAATCGGAAAGCTGGCCTATCACTTCAAGAAGAGTGGCAAATCAGTAGTCTTGGGTGCAGCTGATACCTTCAGAGCAGCCGCCGTAGATCAATTACAAGTTTGGGCTGACAGAGTGGATGTACCCATCGTCAAACAAGGCATGGGCTCCGACCCTGCCGCAGTAGCATTTGATACCGTGGAATCCGCATTTGCCAGAAAAGCGGACGTAGTAATGGTAGATACTGCCGGAAGATTGCACAATAAGAAGGGGCTAATGGAAGAGCTTGGTAAGATCAAAAGAGTCATGCAAAAAGTAGTACCGGAAGTACCGCATGATGTAATGCTGGTCCTCGATGGTTCGACCGGGCAAAATGCACTCGAACAAGCCAAACAGTTTTCCAAAGTAACAGAAGTAACTTGCCTTGCTATAACCAAACTGGATGGAACAGCGAAAGGCGGAGTAGTCCTTGGAATCGCTGACCAGCTCAAAGTGCCGATCAGATACATTGGAGTGGGAGAGAAGCTGGAGCATCTTCATGTCTTCAATAAGGCAGACTTTGTCAACAGCCTCTTCGAAGAGTAATTTTTTACCTCAGCCAATAGCGCCATTTGAAAACTAAAAGCCTCAAACCTGATAAGGTCAATATCGTAACCCTGGGTTGCTCTAAGAATACAGTAGATTCGGAACTCTTACTGGATCAACTCAAAGGAAACCAGATATCCGCCCAGCATGAGACGGATGAAGATGCAAACATAGTTGTGATTAATACCTGCGGCTTTATCGACGTCGCCAAGCAGGAATCCATTGACAGTATCTTGCATTACGCAGAAAGAAAGCAACAAGGCGATATTGAGAAGCTATACGTGACAGGTTGCCTATCGGAACGCTATAAAAAAGATCTCGAAAAAGAGATTCCTCAAGTCGATGCTTATTTTGGCACCTTGGAACTTCCCTTTTTGTTGGAAAGACTTGGTGCAGATTATAAGCACGAATTGATCGGAGAACGAACAAATCTAAGTACGCCAAATCACTACGCCTATCTGAAAATCTCAGAAGGATGTAATCGTACCTGCTCCTTCTGTGCAATTCCACTGATGAGAGGTAAGCATGTCTCCAAAACCATGGAGCGGATCATCTCTGAAGCTGAAAGTCTGGTCAAGTCCGGTGTCAAGGAAATCATGCTCATTGCGCAAGAACTGACCTACTACGGTCTGGATATCTATAAAACAAGAATGCTGCCCGAACTGCTGGAAAAGCTGGCTGCTGTAGAAGGCCTGGAGTGGATTCGACTGCACTATGCATACCCACATCAGTTTCCATTGGAAATCATCGAGGTCATGAGGAAGCACGATAATATCTGCAACTATCTCGATATTCCTCTGCAGCACGTGAGTGATCCTGTGCTCAAAGCGATGGACCGAAAAATTGACAAAGCAGGAACGGTGCAGCTGATAAAGGACATTCGCGAGATTATTCCCGATATCACCTTGCGCACCACCATGTTGGTCGGTTTCCCAGGGGAGACCGAGGCTGATATACAGGAACTGCAGGAATTCATCGAATGGGCGCGCTTCGATCGATTAGGCGTATTCCAATACAGTCATGAAGAGAATACCTCTGGCTTCGAGCTGGAGGACGATGTTACAGCAGAAACCAAGGTTCAACGATGCAATCGAATCATGCAGGTGCAACAAGAAATCTCCGCTGACATCAATAGCCAGAAAATCGGCAAGACGCTCAAAGTCCTCTTTGATAGAAAAGACAGTGAGTACTTTGTAGGTAGAACAGAAGGCGACTCTCCTGAGGTAGACAATGAAGTCTTGCTACCTGCTAAGGATAACTATATTCGCCTCGGAGACTTCGCAGAAGTCAGGATTGTAGACGCCACCGATTTCGACCTTTTTGCAGAGTTGATTGTATAATAGTTGTGGAGCTTAATCCTTCTAGCCAAACTGAAGTCTTAAACCCGTTAAACCAGAAAATAAAAACATGAAATACCTAATCCTCTTTTTCGCCCTTTGCACATTCTCCTTAACTGCCGCAGCACAAAGCGCAGGTATCATCACCTATGAGATGGATATGAAGGGTCTCAGTGATAGTGACAAAGCCATGATGGGAGATATGGAAATGACCATGATCTTCGAAGACACCAAGTCCGTCATGAAGGTCGAAAACCCATTTATTAGCAATAGCACTTACCTTGACTCAAACTCAGATGAAGTTGACGTGCTGATGGACATGATGGGTAACAAGATCCATATGAACATGAACATGGAAGACTATAAAGCTAAAGAAGGTGCCAACATTGAGTACGAAATCATCCTCAAAGACGATATCAAGGAAATTGCCGACTACGATTGTAAACGAGCATTGATCAAGACCGAAGGAGGAACCATTGAGGTCTACTACAGCGAAGAAATCGCCGGAACCTCCCCGCTCAATAACAATTACCCGGAAATCAAAGGCTTTCCCCTGCAATTCGAAACTGCTCAAGGTGGTCAGACAGTGATTTTCCGTGCAGTAGAAGTAGAGATGGGCGACGTAGATGACGAGCTGCT
>JAHDDV010000463.1:0-2043 GCA_020629205.1 Chitinophagales bacterium
ATCCTCTTCGGTCTACTCTTCTTCCTGATCGCACCACTAGCGCGAACAGTGGAGGAGTTTTTCGCAGCGAAGGATGACACAGGCAAGCAGCCGGGCTTCATGATGCTAACCAGCAGTTTGGTTATCTCGTGGATCTTTGCCAAGTCCATTACCAATGCGGCCAATTTGGGATTACTCTTTGGGATTGTAGGAGGTGTGGCTTATGCGGTCTATTACTTTTCATTTGTTGTCGCTGGAGTAGTCATCTATCAGTTGAGAACCAAGGGAGGTTTTAAAAGCATCCACGATTTCTTGCAGACACGCTTTGGTAGGGGAGCGGTGTTACTCTTTTCACTCCTCATAGCCTTTCGACTCTTCAACGAAGTCTGGTCTAACACGATGGTTATCGGCAGCTATTTTGGCCCCGCAGGAAGCAGTCACTACTATTGGGCTATTTTGGTCATGACCGCTTTGACACTGGCTTACAGCATCAAAGGTGGAATGCGGAGTTCACTACTAACTGATGCCATCCAAATGATATTCTTTGGTGTGCTGCTCTTCATATTGCTAGGCATGATTCTTCCCAGAGAGGGAGTGAATGTTGCTGCCATGATCAACAGTGGCACCTGGTCCATGGCCATGGGTGGCAACCTACTGCTGGCAGCATTGCTCCAGTGTTTGAGTTATCCTTTCCACGATCCGGTCTTGACAGATAGAGGATTTTTGGGAAGCCCCAGAGATACCTTGAAGAGCTTTCTCTGGGCCTCTGTGATAGGCTTTTTCTGCATTCTTGTTTTCAGCTTTGTGGGCATCTTTGCCCAAATGGAAGGTTTGCAAGGACAAGCCGCAGTTGAAGTCAGTAAGATGCTCGGGACTGCCGCTATGCTGGCCATGAATTTCATCATGATTACTTCAGCAGCCTCTACACTAGATTCTACCTTTAGCTCTTTTTCCAAACTTGTCGTCATCGATTTAGGGCTAGCAGGCTTCAAGACAATCAAGATGGGTCGATTGATGATGTTGCTCATCGTTGTTCTCGGCACCCTGCCGGTTTTTATGAATCCCGAAATTCTTTCCGCAACCACTGTAAGCGGAACCATGGTGATGGGACTGGCCCCGGTCTTTCTATTGTGGAATCGACCCTCACCAAAGATATCTTTTCATCTCTCCGTAGGATTTGGTCTCTGGATTGGCATCGTATTGGCACTTGGTGCATTTCCAGATTCATTGGTTTTCACGACAGGCAAATATGCCGCCTTACTGTGGGCAAATCTATGGGGACTCATAGGCTGCTTCCTCCTTTTCCTAATACCAAGCCTCTTTTATCATGATCAGAGCAAAGCAATATAAAGACATTGGTTCATTGGGAGGTCCCCTGCTTGTATTTGGCGGTGTATATAGCAATTTGCAGGCACTGCAATCTCTTCGCAAGTCTGCCGAATCCCAGGGCTACAAAGCCCATCAAATCATCTGCACGGGTGATGTAGTGGGCTACTGTGCCCAGCCAGAGGAATGCGTACAAGAGATGATCGACTGGGGCGTACACTGTATCGCTGGTAATGTTGAGATTCAGCTTCGTGAGGGCCAGGAAGACTGTGGCTGCAATTTTGACGAGGGCGGTCGTTGCAATCTTTTTTCAAGGAATTGGTACCCTTTTGCGCAAAAGCAACTGAGTCCTTCTTCTATCGATTGGATGAAGACCCTTCCTGACTTCATTCGCTTCACATTTTCTGATGAGAC
Organism: Chitinophagales bacterium; assembly: GCA_020629205.1. Lineage (GTDB taxonomy): Bacteria > Bacteroidota > Bacteroidia > Chitinophagales > UBA2359 > JAHDDV01. The sequence continues at coordinate 1,720 of JAHDDV010000463.1, forward strand.
AGTAGTGGTGCTTCACGGTTCTATCCGGGATACTTCTGAATTTGTTTTCAAGTCAAGCCCTGAATCCATAAAATTAGCCAGCTTAAAGGAAGCCGATTGCTCGGTCGTTCTGGCTGGACACTGTGGCCTTCCCTTTGCCCATCAGTTCGATGGCTATTCCTGGCTCAATGCGGGCGTCATAGGTATGCCCGCCAATGATGGGTCGACAGCTGTGTGGTACATGAGCATTCAGCAAGGCCCTGAAAAGCTCTGCTATGAGCATCATAGACTTAAATACGATCATCAGGAAGCCGCTCGACTCATGCAAGAAAACAAGCTCCCCGA
>JAHDDV010000463.1:2143-3595 GCA_020629205.1 Chitinophagales bacterium
TACATCATTCCAAAGGGCATCGAAATGCTGCGCCTTCCCAGTGAACTTAGCATCGACATGAGCTGGCGCCACACTTTCAGCTTTTCCAAGCCGCAGATGATCGTGGCCCTCAGCTTCTTCGGCACCCTCGGGCTCTTTCTCTACATCGCTCTTTCCACAGGCTCTTTTCATGTGCTGGGCATCATCGTACTCTTCGCCGCCATTGGTTTTGGTCTCTTACTCTGGGCACTTGCCTCCATCTTCAACACCACCTATTTGACAGTCGATCAAAAGAGCATCCGCATACAGCATCGCCCGTTCAAATTGCTCTATCAAGAATATGAAATTCCAGTCGATCAGGTCGAGCAGATCTATGTAAAGGAGTATGTCAGCACTCAGGTCAATAGCACCTTGTACACGGCCTTTGCCATTCGCATGAAGATGACCGGCGGCAAGGACCTACGTCTGCTGAAGGGCATAAACAAGGTGGAGCAAGCTCAATTTATTGAGCAAGAAATGGAGCGATTTGCCGGCATCAAGGATCGTGAAGTTCGTGGGGAGTATAAAGACTAGCCCGATCGTAAGCACAAGTTATTCACCAGAACCGCCAGGATGAAGCCTGCTACAGTCAAACAGATCAAGGACGAACTCAAGGAGCTACCGGAAGAGCAATTGCTAAATCTATGTCTTCGCCTCGCAAAATTCAAGAAGGAAAACAAAGAGTTACTGACCTACCTGATATTTGAAGCGCATCACGAACCCGGTTATATCGCCCTTGTGAAAGAGGATATCGATGACCTCTTCGAGCAGATCAATTACAGTCGTATGTACTTCATCAAGAAGGGCGTACGGAAGGCCCTCAAGAGCACACTCAAGCATATTCGCTTTTCCCAAAACAAGGAGACCGAAGTGGAGCTATTGCTCTACTTTTGCACGAAGGTGAAAGGGCTGCCGCTCAGGGTCAAACAGAATCGGGTGATCAGCAATCTGTTCGGCAGATATCTGATTACCATTCAGAAGAAGCTGCTCGCCTTGCACGAAGATTTGCAACATGACTACGGCAAACAATTGGAAGAATTGAAGTCATGATTTTTTTTGGAGCCAAGCAGATCCACGCGTGGCAGCATGGTACACGTGCTACGCTAATACTCAGCACTCAGCTAGCTGTTCATGCACGGGCCAGTGCGTCTCTCCGCTGCGCTACGAGCCACCCCGGCTCCGGCATTCACTACGCTATCTGAGCACTTCGTTCCGCTGCGCCCGCGGCTATTAGGCACCCTCTGTAGCACGTGGCCATCAGCCCAATCAAGATTCGTAGAGAAAGTTCACGAACTTTCTTTCGAACTTATTGCTTCTGTTCAATTAAGCAGCAATTCGAAGCATTGCGCTCTCAAAGTTCGGCGACATATCAATGTCGGAGCCAATGCAGCTGGACATCCCATGTTGCTCCTCCCGCCGAAGCAGGTCAAAGAT
>JAHDDV010000464.1 GCA_020629205.1 Chitinophagales bacterium
CAGTCATCAGAAAGGAGCGCCGCCCGGTGAACATAGCCCTGATAGAAGTGGAAATGGCGGTGCTGAGAGCGCCCTGACTGCGCCGCTGGCAGGGGCTCGGAGCGCTAGCGTAGAGACCATGGCAGTGGATGCAGGAAGCAGCGAGCAGTGCCGACATTGCAACGGATAGCAGGAAAGCCCGGTGCGTGGAGTCAATTCAGTAGCGCTCCAAAAAAGGAAAAAGAAGATACAAGAAATTGGCTTTTGAGTGCTACGGAGATTAACGGGTAAGGATGATGTATTCTTCTAGAATTTGCACGAGGAATTTTCCATGAGACTTGCCTTCCAGCTTGGCGCCCAGATCGTTTGCAATTTTATTGGCGAGTTCGACGAGGACCTTTCGCGTTTCGAGATTGCGGGTTTTTCTAGCGCGATTGATGGTGTCTTTGACGAGCAGCATGTCTTTATCGGTGTATCGGATTACATTGGGATATTCGATTTCGCGATCGATATCGCTGAGCTTGAGCAGGCTATCGAGGCCCACCACGGCTCCTTGCTTGGTATCTACAACAGCGGTTTGTGCGATGATGTCCCCGACTCTTTGCTTGTATCTGGTCGAGCTGATGAAGAACAGACCGACAATGCTGAGACTTCCGGTGATGTCCAGGAGGCGAAATACCCAGCGCATGAGGTAGGCTTTGAGGCTGGGACTGGTTCCTTTGATGGAGGTGACCCGGATACTTGCTATTTGTTTGCCGGGTGATTGCCCCTCATTGAGTACTTCGAAAAGCAGGTGATAGAAGATGGAAACCGGGAGGATGAGTAGTAGCATTACCGTCGGTATCGAGTGAAAAACCGTTGCGACAATGCCAGCATATGCCCCTAGAATCATGGTGTCGATCATCGCAGCACCAATTCTACTGCCAGTCGAGGCCAGTGCGAAGTCGATTACGATGTTATGCGAGGTGTTTATTCCGATTTTCTTCATCCGGCTTAAAGGTAATTCAAACTATCCATCAATTGGGTCCTAAGACAGTAGCAAATAGCAAATATGAGCCATATTTTTTCTTTTGTGTTGAGAATTGTGAAAGGGTTACTTTACTTTAGCAGGACTTGAGCATGCCCTAAGATACCGACCTTAAGAATGAAAGAATCACAGTTTATCCAGCAAAACCATGCCGATTGGGAAGCGCTGGAACAATTGCTGAAGCAACCCCGCAAGGATGCCGATGAGCTTCAGCGCTTGTTTGTAAAGACAAGTAGTGATTTGTCGTATGCGCGTAGCTTTTTTCCTAGACGATCGGTGACGCTGTATTTGAACAATCTGACGCAGGAGGTTTTTGACAGCATTCGATCACAGGAGGAGAAATTCAGCTTTAAGGTGATTGTCGACTTCTTTCGGCGCACGCTTCCCTATGAGATCTATCGATCACGCAATGCTTTTATTGTCTCTTTCTTGGTCTTTACCACAGCAGTTATTATTGGAGCTGTTTCCTCGGCACATAATGAGGACTTTCTGGCTGTCGTGGTTGGAGATAGTTATGTGGAGATGACGGAAGACAATATCAATGAAGGGGACCCGATGGCGGTATACAAGGATGCTGACAGCAATGAGATGTTTTTTGGCATCACGATGAATAATATCCGAGTGGCCTTTTTTGCCTTTGTCTCAGGTCTGGCAGCCATCTTTGGAACCATCCTTATCTTGATTACGAATGGGATTATGCTGGGGGCCTTTCAGTATTTCTTCTATGCGAAAGGGCTATTCATGACTTCGTTTCTTACGATTTGGATTCATGGGACCATTGAGATTTCTGCCATTATCATAGCTGGAGCCGCTGGTATTGTGCTTGGGCATGGCTTACTCTTTCCGGGAACCTATAGTCGGGCGGTGTCTCTGCAGATCGCTGCGCAGAGAGGTATACGTATTATTCTTGGGACTGTTCCGCTGTTTATCATTGCTGGATTTCTGGAGTCATTCGTGACCCGATTGACAGAAATGCCAAGCATCTTGAAGGTGGCTATAATTGGAGGGTCTTTGCTTTTGATCATTGGCCAGTGGGTTATCTTTCCCATTTTACAATACCGCCGTGGTTTCTATCTGGACCCAGAATTGGTCATCGAACCCAGCCACTTCTTGAAGCCGGAGAAGCAGGATCGCGACTTTGGCAATCTCGCAGAGATCGTTGCAGCGGCCATGGCTCAGTTTCGCGATAATTTGGGCAAGTTGACAAAATTTGTCGTCTTGCCCGGTGTCTTGTTTTTCTCTGTAGTACACTATTTCTGTATACGATTCAATATAGATCGTTTTAAGGATATTGAGTATGCTGAAAATGTTGAGGCCACTTTTAGTATACATAGTTTTAGTGATGGTGGATTTCCTATGTTTTTGATCATGATCTTCTTTTACACCTTCATGCTCTTGGTGATCCGGATGATCTTCAGCAATGGGGAAACGACCTGGAGAAATCTGGCACTGGAGGCAAAGCACTACGGTGGCCCCATACTGATTGCGGTGACCTTGCTGCTATTGGCTCAGTTCGTTTCAACAGGTGCCTTTGTTACGCTTATTTTGGTGATTGTGCTACCTGTGCATCTGCTTGCGGTTATATTTGAGTTGACTCAAAAGGGGAGTCATCCGATCAAGGAGCTTTGGAAGTCCTATGCACGTGCCATGCAAACCTGGCTGACCTATTTCCCGCTTTATCTGCTGATCGGTCTCTTTTTAAGCATATTTGCCTTCGGTTTGGTATCCGGGTTGAGTGGTTTGATTGTCCAGTATTTTACCTGGCATCAAATCTTTGAACTACAGCGAGCGAACAGCTTTTTCTTTCAACAGTTCTTCCTTTACTTGCTGTACATGTTTCTGGTACCACTATTTTACCTGATGCTGGTAAATCGCGCAAATGCCAATGAAAGAATCATGACCGCTTCAGACCTTCGATCTCGTATGGATAGTTTTGGGCAAGATGGGAAAGTATTCGAATCACCAAAAGTGCTGAAGGGGATATGAGGTGGTCAATAACAAAAATACTGCCCCGGGCACAAAGTTCTGGATGGCTTGACTGGCTTCTATATCTGCCATCCTTTGTTGCTCGTCGGTCATGTAGCTATGGCTATACTCCCTTCTCGCGCCTCGTCTGGCAAAAAGATAAGCTCAGTCAAACTATCCATTACTTTGTTCCCAGGGCACTAGTCTTTTATTGGCTGCTACTTTGGTCTGCAGGCCTCTCGGCTCAAGCTCCGGATCGGTCAGTTGATCAAGATCAATTTGAGGAGGTCATTGAGGAATTGGACTATGATCGACTAAAGAAGGGATGGGAGGAAATGGAGCCGGAAAGAATGCCTGATGATGATCGACCTTGGCCCAGAGATGAATCAGAGGGCTTGGAAGACGGTCTGCAATCCGGCCCTCCTGGGGGCGCCATTCCGGGTGAAGGAGGCAGTGGTGCAGACAGCGGAGGATCGGACTCGGTCAGTGGCGATGAGTCGGGTTCGCAATCGGGTGGAAGTGGTTCAGGATCGAGCACAGGATCTGGGTCCGGTTCAGGTTCGGGTTCGGGCTCGGGCCAAGTCGATGGATCAGGATCAGGAGAGGGC
>JAHDDV010000465.1 GCA_020629205.1 Chitinophagales bacterium
CACCATTCCAGAAAAATAAAAAGCTGCCACGAGCCACTGCAGCTAGCCAATTAGCCCCGATGGAAGTGGAAATGCAGGTGCCATACAGGGGACTGAGCGCCCATACAGCAGGGCTGCATTAGCAAGACCTGCTGTATGGAGCAGCGAAGCCCCTGAATGGTGCCTGCATTGCAACGTACAGCGGGTCATCCATCGCCACGAGTTTTTCTGCTGCGCTCCTAAAAAAAGAAAAGCTTCTCTTGGCTCCCCCCAAAAAAAATTCCCTTCTAAGGAACCAAAAACGCAAGACATAAGTTAGCATCATTACAAACCTTAAAACCCCAACCGCTATGGATGCGCAGAATACACATATCGTCAACCGTGACCTCTCCTAGAAGGTAAAGCCATACCTTTACTGTATTCCGCCCGGTCATTCGATCGGGCTTTTTTTATGCATCAGATATTGCTTTATTCAAGCCAACAAAGGCTTAGCTGTTTCCTTCCCGCAAGTCACTTCCCAAATTAAATTATATCAATTCTTGCAAGCCCTCCCGCTTGTGAGCCAATATTTCTATGTCTTATGGCTAGCAAATTAAGAAGCAGAGATTTTAAGAAACTAGGAATTACTTCCAATAAAACCATTTCGATTGCCATGGCAATCTTGAAGAAAAAACACTATAAATCTTATTCAAGCGAACAGAAACTAGAACTGGTGAGCAAGGTAAAAGAAGCGCCAGATGACTATTTGAATGATGAATATTTGGCAGCACTGGCTTCACAATTTCACAAGCCTGCAGAACCGCTGCGGGAAGAAATCCAATTGCGAGATAGAGAGGACTTGGAGCTAAACGTTTTTGGCCGACCTTTGATCAAGAGCAATGCTTACCAGCAAATGAAAACGGCGATGAGGCTACCGATCGTTCAAAAGGGCGCACTGATGCCAGACAGCCATCTTGGTTATGGTCTCCCTATCGGAGCAGCACTGGCAACAGAAAATGCCGTGATCCCATTTGCTATTGGTATGGATATCGGATGTCGCATGAGCCTGACTATTTACGAATTGACAGAGCGGTTTTTTAAAATGCATGAGCACAAGTTCAAGCAATCCATCATTGACAATACTGCATTCGGTCTTTCGCAGAGAATCGAAGCTCGGCAGGAGCATGCTTTTCTTGATCGGGATGTTTTCCATCAAACGGACTTGCTGAAGAAACTGCGCAAGAAGGCAGCCAAGCAATTGGGTTCCTCCGGCTCCGGAAATCACTTTGTAGAATGGGGGATTGTAGAGCTTAGTGATGATGAAGGTATGGACATTTCGAAAGGAAAGTACATTGGATTATTGGCTCATTCAGGGTCCAGGGGTTTTGGTGCAGCGATCGCCCGATTCTATTCGAACTTAGCAAGCAAGAAATCCAATTTGCCACATAACATGAGGCATTTTGCCTGGTTGGATATGGAAGAGCAAGCAGGACAAGAATACTGGATGTCCATGAATCTGGCTGGAGATTATGCGGTAGCTTGCCACGATCAAATTCACAAGAATGTAGCCAGGCCTTTGGGACTCAAGCCGATCATGAAGATCGAGAATCACCACAATTTTGCCTGGAAAGAAATCGTAGATGGCAGAGAAATGATTGTGCATCGGAAGGGATCAACACCTGCAGGCAGAGGCGTGCTGGGATTGATTCCCGGCTCCATGACAGACCCCGGTTTCATTGTAAGAGGTAAGGGCAATCCAGAGGCTATTTGTTCTGCTTCTCATGGAGCTGGCAGAAAGCACAGTCGCAAAGAGACGATTTCAAGAAATACGAAGAGTGCCATGAGAAAGGAGCTTCGAGCTCAGCAAGTGACATTGATTGATGGTGCCTTGGATGAGTCGCCCTACGCATACAAGAGTTTGGAAAAAGTGATGTCTTATCAAACTGAGCTCGTGGAGGCGGTTGGGAAATTCTACCCTCGGATTGTACGGATGGATCGCGATAGGTGAGGGGCTCCCGGAACATAGATTGTGGAAGACTATTGATGGGGTATGTTGTAGATCGTTTGCAATATACCCCATCTTGGATTCACCTTTAAGCAGTATATTGTGCACCGCTCGGTAACACCATTTTAACAGCACTAAAGTACAAAGCATGAAAGATCAGCTATCCCAATCGATTGAAAATCTATTGAAGAAGCTACTAGCCTGGTTTGACAGCTTAATTGTAAACACACCTAATCTCATCTTGGCGTTTATCGTCTTCTTGATCGCCTATTATCTTTCCAAGAAGATTAGTGCCAAAACGACTTCGCTCTTAAGCAACCGAATCAAGCAAGGGTCTATAAGAAGCCTGATTGGAAGTTTTGTGTCGCTGGCAATAATTGTGTTTGGAATCGTACTCGCATTGGGAATCCTAAATCTCGATCAAGCCTTAAACTCATTGATTGCTGGGGCCGGAGTCGCAGGTCTTGCCATTGGACTCGCTATACAAGGAACCTTGTCCAACACCTTTGCCGGGATATTCTTGTCTGTTAAAGATGATATCAATCTCGGTGATTTTGTAGAGACGAATGGCTTTGGTGGAACCGTAGAAGAAATCAATCTGCGAGACACAAAGATTAGAACCCTCGACAATAATCTGGTCGTTATTCCAAACAGCGTCATTTCTAATGCTCCCTTCAAAAATTATAGTCTGACTCAAGACCTGAGAGTGGTCATTGAACTAGGTGTGGGCTACGAGTCGAATCTGCAAGAAGTCATGAGGATCACGAAAGAAACGCTCGGCAATTCCTTTCCTTATCGCCGCGATGAAATCGAGTTCTACTACTTATCTTTTGGCGACAGCGCGATCAACTTTCAGCTGCGTTTCTGGATTAAGGCAACCAAAGAAGCCACCTTGTCGAGTGCAAAGAGCGAAGCGATTATCTTGATCAAAGAATGCTTTGAGCAAGAGAATATCAATATTCCGTATCCGATTAGAACCGTATTGTCGGAATAAGTTTGACGGACCCTGTCGATTGCAGAGTTATTCAAATAAGTCTTCCAGCTTCTTGTACATCGGCTTCGAAGCACCGTAGATTCTTTGTTTCTGATTGCTCAGATAAACCAGCTTTCCATCTTCCAGAGCATAGCTCATCTCCTCCGCATTTTCCTGGTCAATGTTGCGTACCAGGATGCTGCTTACCTGTTCGTGAAATGCTTCCTTGCCCAGCTCATCACTACAGAGTTGCTTGACATTGCTTTCCAATATATTGTAACTCAGCCCGCGTTTCAGAAGCAATTCCGCATCCTCAATATCTCCAAAACTCTCCCAATCGATCGCAAAGGGAATGTCATGCCCCGTCTGATTGGTAATGTACTTTTGCACATGACTGCTGATCCAGTCCTCCGTCTTTTTCTTGAATCGTTTTACCTTTAGTCCCATATTTCGATTGCTCTTTTTTATTTGAAGCACATTAATATAGGCACTGAAGTGAGGATGATTTGAATGGTCTTAAAGTCGCTTCATGTGGTTCGAGATTCGTTGCTTTTCAAGAGAAATTCGTTGGGCGTGTCCCTCCGCGGTCTGCTGCCCCCAGATCATGCCGTAGTGTCAACTTATAAGTTGAC
>JAHDDV010000466.1 GCA_020629205.1 Chitinophagales bacterium
AAACTAGAAACTAGAAACTAAGCCTAACCTTTAATCTTAAAAGCTTTCTTCACCTTGTTCACGTAATCCAGCTTTTCCCAGGTGAAAGTTTCGTAGTTCTTTGCGCGACCTTTGCCATTCTTCAAAGAAATCTTACCTGGCTGGCGACCGAAGTGGCCGTACTTAGCGGTAGGAGAGAAGATAGGGTTTTTCAAGCCTAGTCGCTTGATGATCAGGCCTGGGCGAAGATCGAAAATCTTACTTGTGATATCCCCAATTTCCTTGTCTGTCATGTCAACATTGGCCGTGCCGTAGGTATTGATGTAAAGGCCGACAGGCTCAGCCACACCGATTGCATAGGCTACCTGAACAAGCACCTGATCTGCTACACCTGCAGCGACGAGATTCTTGGCAATGTGGCGAGTCGCATAAGCAGCGGAACGATCCACTTTTGAAGGGTCTTTTCCCGAGAACGCGCCCCCACCGTGAGCGCCTTTACCACCGTAAGTGTCCACGATGATTTTGCGACCAGTAAGGCCAGTATCGCCATGTGGACCACCGATGACGAACTTACCGGTAGGGTTTACAAAGTACTTGATTTTTTTGGCGCCCAGCATTTTTGCCAAATGCTTCGGAAGACGCTTCTGAACCCGTGGAATCAAATGCTTCTTTACATCTTTTTCGATGCGGGTTTGCATTTGCTTTTCATCGCCGATCGTGTCATCGTGCTGTGTGGACAATACGATGCTCTCGATGCTGTCTGGCTTGTGATCATCAGTGTATTCGATGGTCACCTGTGATTTGGAGTCAGGACGAAGATACTTCATGACCTTGCCTTCCTTGCGGATGGCAGCCATCTCCTCCAGCAACATGTGCGACAGCTCCAATGTCAGCGGCATATAGTTTTCGGTCTCATTGGTTGCATAGCCAAACATCATACCCTGATCTCCGGCACCTTGCGTTTCGATGCTTGATCGTTCTACCCCTTGACGAATGTCGGAGCTTTGCTCGTGCAATGTAGAGATGATTCCACAAGACTTCGCATCGAACTGGTATTCTGACTTATTGTATCCGATATCGGTGATGACGCCTCTGACAAGTTCATCGAGATTGATGTAGGCAGAGCTGTGAATCTCTCCGCCAACTACTACAAGCCCTGTGGTGACAAAAGTCTCACAAGCTACCTTGCTTTCGCTATCTTGTAATAGTATAGCATCTAGAACAGCATCGGAAATCTGATCTGCTACTTTATCAGGATGGCCTTCTGAAACAGACTCAGATGTAAATAGGTATGACATGTTTGCCGGAATTCGTTGTGTAAATTTTTTCGAATAATCGTGCAAAGATAGCTAATTGTAGATAAGTAGCAAGAGCAATAATGCGCCCTTCATAGTGATCCAAGAGTCTGTGATGTCTGCCAATGGGCGATTTTACCAGCTAAGTAGCTGCTCTATGAGTTGGGAGAGCTTTTCATCATTGGGAAGCATTTCTTTTTCCAGTTCAATGTTAAGTGGAATAGCTGGCATGTTTGCCGCCCCCATCACCTGTACCGGAGCGTCGAGTTGCTCAAAACAGGTCATGGAAATACGTCCTGCAAGGGCCTCGGCCATTGAATTTAGCGATTGCTCCTCTGTCAGTACGATGCATTTATTGTGTCGACGAACAGCTGCAAAGACGGCCTCTTCGTCCATCGGATAGAGGGTTCGCAGATCGACGATCTCCACTTGCCCGGGGAAAGACTTGCTGGCATTGAGTGACCAATGTACCCCCATACCATAGGTGATAATGCAGAGGCTATCCCCTTGGTCGAGCTTCTCGACGCTGGCCTCCTGAGCAATTCTTGCCTTACCGAGAGGCACGATATAATCTTCTGCAGGTTCTACGGTTTTGGCCGCTTCTGTGCCAGGTACTTTGGACCAGTATAGGCCTTTGTGCTCAAAGAACACCACTGGGTTTGGGTCGTGGAATGCGGCTTTGAGCAGTCCTTTCATATCAGCAGCATTGGAAGGGAATACGACTTTGATCCCTCTTGTCGACAGTACTGATGACTCGATACATCCTGAGTGATAAGGACCGCCACCTCCATAGGCTCCAATCGGAATACGGATTAGGGACTGAGCGTTCGTTTTTCCCATGGATAGATAGCAGGCTTTGGAAAGCTCCGTCACCAATTGATTGATGCCTGGCCAGATATAATCGGCGAATTGAATCTCCACGACCGGCTTACAGCCAACCGTACTCATGCCGAGTGTGGAGCCCACTAAATACGCCTCCTGTATAGCAGTATTGAAGACCCGATCGTCTCCGTACTTTTCGGCTAGCGTTGCTGCTTCTCGGAATACGCCTCCTAGCCTACGTCCCACATCCTGTCCATAGAATACGGCATCCGGATGGCTACGCATGATTTCATCCATTGCGAACAAGGCGGCATCGACCATCACGACTTTCTTGCCTCCATCCGGACAGCGAGTACCGCTTTCTTCCGTGATTGGCGTAGGTACAAACTCGTGCTCATACAGGGAGCTCAAGTCAGGGGAAGGAGCATCGACCGCATTTTGAAATGCCTGAGCAATTTCAGATTTTACTTTTTCTTCGAGTAAGTCCAGCTCTTTGGCTTTGATGCCTTTTTTGATGAGCGCCTTACGGAGCTTTGGCGTAGGATCGTCCTGGCCATGTTTGGCAAGGTCTTCTTCTGTGCGGTACCACTCTTTTCTTACGCCACTGGTATGGTGACCCAGCAAAGGTACCTTGGCATGTACCAGAATTGGCTTGCGTTTCTCCCGTACATACTTGATAGCATTCTTCATGCACTTGTACGAAGCCTCGAAATCTGAGCCATCCACGCGTACGGCTTTTATCTGCTTGAAGCCTTGTATATACTCATAGGCATCCATGCATCTGGCTTCATCCGAACTTACAGAGATACCCCAGTCATTGTCTTGTATCAGGTAGATGATTGGCAGTTCCTTAAGAGCTGCAAACTGGAAGGCTTCACTGACTTCGCCTTCCGTGACTGAGCCATCACCCAGAGAACAGAGGACTACCGGAGCCTCTTCGCTATTCAGGAGCTTTTTGTTTTCAAGGTATTGTACCCCCTGGGCCATGCCAGTGGCGGGTATCGCCTGCATTCCGGTTGCACTCGATTGATTCGGGATTGTTGGATAGGCCGGATCATTGCTGGCCGGATGGCTGTAATAACTGCGTCCCCCTGAGAAGGGGTCATCTTTCTTGGCCAGAAGCTGCAACATTAGTTGATAGGGGCTGAATCCCATTCCCAATAACATGGATTCGTCGCGATAATAAGGGGCGGCAAAATCGAAGCTTTGCAATTGCATCCCTGTCGCCAATTGGATGGCTTCATGTCCACGTGAAGTGCTATGGACGTATTTGGTGATGCTGCGATGCTCATCATAAGTGATGGCCATGTGGCGAGCCTGTAGCATAAGCTCATAGGCCTGCAAGGCGATTGATTTGAATGACTCTCTTTTTTTCTTGCCCTTAAAAGCCACGTCCTCCATTATTCGAAAATTACATTAATATCAATCAACTATCTACAACCAACAAAAATAT
>JAHDDV010000467.1 GCA_020629205.1 Chitinophagales bacterium
CCAGATCGCAACGGAATGGCAGTGCCAGGCAGCTGACTGACTGTGCCGCTATCGGGGGCTCGACGATAGGAGAGACCACGCTAGCGGATACAGGAAGCAGCTGGATGGTGCTGCCATTATAGTGGAGAGCTGGTAGGAAGACAATCGAGCGAATGCCGTTTTGCTCCTAATAAAGAAAGAAAATTAAATCCAGAGAAGTAGCACGCATTAGACTGCGAAGCTTTCGCCGCAGCCACAGGTACGGCTGGCATTTGGATTGTCGAAGAAGAAGCCTTTACCGTTGAGGCCATCGGAAAAATCGAGCGTAGTGCCGCATAGATAGAGGAAGCTCTTGAGGTCGACGACCAGCTTCTCGCCTTTGTCTTCAAAGACCTGATCTTCTTCCTGGTCTTCGTTGTCGAAGTCCATTTTGTAGCTGAGGCCTGAGCAGCCGCCGCCCACCACGGTCACGCGGATGAAGTAATCATCTGCAATATCTCCGCTGGAACGCAGTTGACTGATCTTCTCTTTGGCTTTTTCTGAAACTAAAATCATGCGCTGAAAATTTAAACAAATGAGGGTTTGGGCTTTGAAGATGGGAAGAAAAAAACCTGAATGCTGCCTTCACAGCATCACTCAGGTTTCTTTTTATTGATTTCTAATCCCTTAATGCACAATGCTGTCTTCAAACTTGATTGGCTCGAGATCGTTCTTCACCCGGTAATCGTTGATGGCTGCCTTGATAGCATCCTCAGCAAGTACGGAACAGTGAATCTTCACTGGTGGCAATTCGAGCTCCTTTACAATCTCCATATTGTCGATGGCGAGCGCTTCGTCAACAGACTTGCCTTTAAGCCACTCGGTAGCGAGGGAAGAAGAAGCAATAGCCGAGCCACATCCAAAAGTCTTGAACTTAGCATCTTTGATTACCCCGCTTTCGTCATCTACCTCTATCTGCAATCGCATCACGTCTCCACATTCGGGAGCACCTACCAATCCGGTTCCAACATTGTTTTTCGCTTTGTCAAGCGTACCAACGTTTCTTGGGTTTTCGTAGTGATCAATCACTTTCTTTGAATATGCCATAGTATTAGCTATTTAGTCTTAGTATAAATTTAAACATGTTTTGCAGTCTGGAAGTTCAGGCAGCAGACATTGCTACTGCTTTTTATCCAGCTAGTGCTCCGCCCATTCTATGCTGGAGATATCGATACCATCCAAATGCATTTCCCATAAAGGGCTGAGATCCCGCATTTTCTGCACTGCTTTGCTTACTTTTTCGATCGTATAGTCGATCTGCTCTTCGGTGGTGTTTCTTCCAAGGCTAAATCGAATCGAAGAGTGAGCAAGTTCATCATCAAGCCCCATGGCCTTGAGCACATAAGATGGTTCCAATGATGCCGAAGTACAAGCAGAACCGGATGATACTCCGATTTCCTGATTGAAGCCCATCATTAAGCCTTCCCCTTCTACAAACTTGAAGGAGATATTGGACAGATGTGGCAAGCGAGAATCGACGGTGCCGTTCACTACAGACTCTTCGATTTTCAAAAGCTCTGTTTCTAGTTTATCTCTAAGCTTGGACAATCTGGCAGCTTCGGATTCCATTTCCTGCATGCAAATCTCGCAAGCCTTGCCGAAACCGACAATGCCAGGCACATTGAGGGTGCCGGAACGCATACCGCGCTCATGGCCACCACCGTCTACCTGGGCAGTAACTTTAACTCTTGGATTTTTCCTTCTTACGTATAGTGCACCGACGCCTTTAGGGCCATACAGCTTGTGAGCCGTAAAGGCCATGATGTCGATGCCCAGTTCCTGAACATCTACAGGTACCTTTCCCACGGCTTGTGTGCCATCGGTCATGAATAGTGCCTTGTGCTCGCGAGCCATCGCCGCAATCTCTTTAATCGGGTGGATGATGCCTACTTCATTGTTGGCAAACATGAGGCAAACCAGAATAGTCTTGTCTGTGAAGGCCGCTTTGAGCTCTTCCAGATTGATGGTGCCATCTCCATTAACCTTTAGATAGGTCACCTCAGCACCTCTCTTTTCCAGCGCTCTGCATGTGTCGAGAACAGCAGAGTGTTCTGTCTCACAAGTGATGATATGGTTCCCTTTGCGGGCGTACATTTCAAATACCCCTTTGATACCCAGATTATCGGCCTCGGTCGCGCCGGAGGTAAAGATGATCTCTTTAGGATTGGCATTGATCAGCTTGGCAACTTGCTCTCGAGCATAGTCGACTGCCTCTTCCGCCTTCCAGCCAAAAGGGTGGTTGCGGCTTGCGGCATTGCCAAAACTCTGCGTAAAGTATGGTATCATGGCTTCAACTACCCGTGGATCGGTAGGAGTCGTAGCACTGTGGTCTAGATAGATTGGCAATTGCAATTGCGTCATTTTAGCTGTTTTTTTGTCTTACAAAAGTAAAGCTTTTTTCTTAGAATCATTCTAAATAAGCTATTATGGGCTATGATTAAACGTGTAGAACATATAGGAATTGCGGTAACAGACATCGATCAGTCAAATCAATTGTTCGAATCTTTGCTGGGTATCCAACAATATAAAATCGAAGAGGTTGAGTCTGAATCGGTGAAAACGTCTTTTATCGACGCAAATAATACCAAGATCGAGCTGGTGCAGGCTACCTCGGAGGAGAGTCCGATAGCCAAATTCATTGCTAAGCGCGGAGAGGGCATTCATCACGTGGCCTTCGAAGTGGAGGATATAGAGGCAAAGATGGCTGAACTGAAGGAGAAGGGCTTTCGATTGCTCAATGACAAGCCTAAGCAGGGGGCGGACAACAAGTTGGTTTGCTTTCTTCACCCAAAGGATACCAATGGGGTTTTGGTGGAGCTATGCATGTCGGTTTGGGAATAGCATCGGCTTCTTTCGAATCGATCACATAAGGGTCGATGGCAAGAACCAGGATTTTGACTAATTCGTGGAGATATCGTAGCGCACTGTGTATCCATCCGGCATCTTGGGTATGGAGACGAAATACATTTCCTGAAAAGTAGTGGTACAGTCGCCGCTTGGAAAGAGTTCTTGCTTGTAGATGTACTGGTCATCTTCGGGATCGGCAAAGACACTGAGATTGCTGTTTAAGTTACAGGTGACAATCTCTGTTGGTCTACCGATCAAGGTTTTGGTTTCAAAATCGATTTGTGGAAAGCTATGACCACTGCAGCCACTTTGGTCCAATACGGCGATTTGAAAAACTTCGTAATCCAGGTCAGAATTGATGAGGAACTCATGTTCAGCCAATGCCCCGCACCATTCCATCTCCAGCTCCTCAAGACCCTCGATCTCAATGAGTTGGTCATCACTACAGGAGTAGAGCAGTGTACTGATAAGAAAGAATAGCAGAAGGACCCTCATGGCAATTTTGGCTTTGAATTCATACGATCAGCTGGCTTCTTATAGAAACGTGCTAAGCCCGATCCAGGTTGGCTTGGTCGAGAAGTCTATCGCCATCATCTAGTTAGCTAGCTCCGCGAGTATGGTTGTCCCGGCTTTCACTTTATCCTTTAATTCTACCCTAACTTTGCTGCCTAATG
>JAHDDV010000468.1 GCA_020629205.1 Chitinophagales bacterium
TGAATCTGTCGCAGGATTGTGCTTTGGAGATCACGACTTTCTGTCCGGATCATGTTGCTAATTATCAGAGCTTGACAGAACCTGCTTTTGCTGGGGATGGATTCTCTGTAACGCCGGATGCAGGAATGAGCGGTACTATGGAGTTTACCATTTCACATCCGGGAGCTCCTACGGATTGTGTGACATACACAACAGAGGTGCCCTACGATTGCCCCGAGGGCTGTCCTAGTCTAATCTCTAGCAGCCTGGACACAGATATGCTCTGTGCTGGAGCTAGTCTTAGCGCGAGCCTGGAAGTCAGTGATCCAACACTTGCTTCGATTGAGTGGACCTTACCGGATGGCAGCATCAATGATTCCTTTAGTTTTAGTGATAGCCCAGCAATCACTGATCCTTGCCAAGAGGAAATCAGTTACCAATACCAAGTAATCTGTAACAGCACGCAGGAGGTCATCGCTTCAGGAGAGCTGGTCGCGATTGTGTATCAAGAAGTGAATGTGCAGGCCATCACGGAAGAAATTTGCCTCGTAACTATTGACAACCCCTGCGAACTTGAGGTAAGCTATGTTTTGGATACTGATGGACCAAGCCCTGACAGCGGAAACAATCCCTTTGTGGGTGTCACAGCAGGTGAGGCAGGCATCGTGACTTTCACACTTCAACATCCCGATGCACCGGATGGCTGTAATGCAGCATCTGCCACATTTGCTTTAGACTGCCCTTTTACACCCTGTCCGTCTGTTAGCGGTCTCCCGATCACGGAGGTTCTATGCGAGGGAGGCATTGCCACCGAACCGGACTTGACTATTTCCAATGATAATGGAGAGTCTATTGCCTGGTTTAGTGATATAAGCGATTTGAGTAACCCTCAGGGCGCATTTGATTGGTCGAACCCTGTGATTTATCCGGCAAGTGGTGACTTCTGCAATCCTGTCGATCTTCCTTACTTCGCGCTGATTCTTTGCGATCAGGATGGGAGTGGAAATTTACAATGGAGCAATCTCAACTTCAGCCATATCATAAGAGTGTTTCCACCGCTGAGTGCAATGGTCGAAGCACAATCTTGTCAAGTAAGCATTCTGGATCTCTGCGATAGTTATCAGGTGAGCTACTTAGTAAACTCTACTGGTAGCAGCGATGGAAATACAGGGGCCGAAAGCACGGTAAATTTGGATCCAGGCGAAACCGGTAGTGTCAGCTTTAGTATCGCAGATAGCAACCCGGATCGCCCTGCGAACTGCAATAGTCTGGAACTGTTTGGCAATTTCGATTGCCCTGTTCCCGATTGTCCATCTGCAACTGATGCTCCGGTGACGCAGTACCTTTGTCAAGGCGAAGCAGTGAACCTACCCAGTCTGAATCTAATGAACGATAATGGAGAAACGATCATTTGGTTTACAGACCTAAGTGACCCTGCTAACCCAAGTGGTCTGTTTGAAGACGGAGATATCCTCTTCCTTCCAGACGATTGGGATTGTAGTCCCTTCATACAAGAAATCTACGCCTTCATTCTTTGTGATGACAGTGGAGATGGAAATCTCAGCTTGAGCAGTCTTGGGTACTTCCTAAGTGTAGTGGTATACCCGGAGTTATTCGCTGAGACTCTTATCGAAGCATGTAGTGTGAGCATCGAAACCGATTGTGATGTGGAGCTAAATTATGCAGTGAGCTCTGATGGGCCGAGTGATGGATCAACAGGCAGCGGAGATAGCTTCAGTTTACAGGAGTCAGAATCTGGTACAATCACTTTCAGCCTCAACAGCAATGAGGTCGAAATGCCTGGCAATTGCAACAGTTTAGAAATCGCTGTCGAGCTAGATTGCCCGGCCTGTATCCCAGCAGCGATCCCCAATGGGGAGAGCATAGAGATCTGCGAGGAGGACGCCTTGCCTATTCTAAGCGTCGTCGATGAAGGGGATACTTATGTTTGGTCTTCTACATCGGCTCTTTTGGATACGCTTGCCATTGGAATCAGCTATCAGCCTCAGAGTTTGGGGAGTTATTATGTATCGGCTTTCAGTGCAGCAGATGGCTGTGCTTCCGAAGGTTTTCTTGAGCTTTCGATTAGCAGCCTTCCACTGAGTTCCAGTGAATTCAGCTACGACAGCGAGTCCTATTGCATTGGCGATGGAGTGATTCTACCCTCCATCAGCGGAGCGGCAAATGGCAGCTTTTCGATTCAGCCGAATCTGGTGATTGATCCTGCGACGGGAGCGATCGATTTGATGGCTGCGAGTGAGGGTCAAAGTTATACGATCAGCTATCAGAGTCCTGAGCCATGCAGTACTACCTCAAGCTTTAGCTTCGAAGTGCTAAACGAACCCTCCGTAGATATTCAGGCACCCGAATTAGTCTGTCTTGATCAGTCCTTCAGTCTGGAAGCCATCTTCGATTCAGCCCCTGAAACAGCTACCTGGACCTTGGATGGCGCAAACATTGAGAGTGGACAACCAGATGAGATTGAAGGCCTTCAAATTAGCTATGGGCAAACTGGTCTGCAATCCGTCAGCCTGAGTGTTGAAGATCAGGGTTGCAGTGGCACGGCAGATTTGCAAATTGAGGTTTACGAGCTTGAGGTACAAGCCTACGGATCGGCCACGATATTTGTAGGTGAATCAACGGAACTATCCCATGAGGTAATCAGTGGACCAGTCGATGGTCTGAACTACACCTGGTCACCGGTGGAAGGGCTCTCTTGCAGTGACTGTGCAAACCCTCTGGCTAGCCCAAGCGAAACAACAAGCTATACGCTGACAGTAAGCACAAGTGAAGATTGTTTTGCCAGTGCCTCGGTACTGGTTGTGGTGGAGTCGGAGACGCTTCTTCTGATTCCCAACGCTTTCTCTCCCAACGGAGACGGGACCAATGATCTGCATCGACTTGACGGAAAAGGAATCGATCGCTTTGTCGAGTATCATGTATTCGATCGTTGGGGTGAGCTGCTTTACTCAGCCTTTGATTTTGACCCTGGCCTATCCAGTACCGGATGGGATGGTAGCTTTAAAGGAGAGCCGATGCCCATCGGCACCTATGTTTACTATGGCTCTGTTCTCTATAAAGATGGGACAACATCACAGTTTCAGGGCAATCTCACCTTAATCCGCTAATTATTCCTATTGCTTAAATATATAATTAGCATGGCATTGACTATCTTGGAGGAAAATGAACGCTATTAAAGCAGTTTCTGAATCGACTTTTAGAATTTAGTCTTCGGAAGGAATAATGTAGCTATGTTTAGATGTCTATGAGTGTAAATTGACGGATCTAGAAGCATTTAGACGAATCAGACGCATGCAATGCGTCTCTACAAGGCTTTGGGTCCAGATGACCGTTGCGGATTGAGATGATGTCTGACTAGCAGTAGCATTTTGGACTATTCGCGCGAGCCACGGTCGGTGATCAATAGCCCCGGGCGCAGCGGAACGAAGTGCCTGGATAGCGTAGTGAGTGCCAGCCTATGGTGGCTCGACGATAGGAGAGACGCAATAGGCTGTGCAACGAACAGCTAGCCTGGCGCTGAGTATTAGCGGAGCAC
>JAHDDV010000048.1 GCA_020629205.1 Chitinophagales bacterium
AAGTTTAACGTACATTAACGATTCACAACAGCATTTCGGCGCTTAGGAAGGGATTTAGATAACTAACCCAAGCCTGGCAAAAATAGTTCCATAAAGACTGGTTTTTTGGTGAAAATTCCGATGCCTCAGCGATAGAAGCGGAACGAGCCGCCGGGGATAGCGTGTGAGGCGTGACGGATGGGGGCTGTGACGAAGGAGCAGACCACAGCCGGCACATAGCCGAACCGCTAGCACCTTGGGCTCAAAGTATTGGACGGCTTTTACTGAGTTTATCTTTCTGTCAGTCAAGGCGCGAGGAAGGAGTATAGTGGAGTCTAAATGACTGACGAGCAACGAAGGATGTCAGAAAGATAAGCCAGTAAAACCGTTCAGGACTTTGAGTCCAAGGTGCATTCCCCAAGGTGAGTATTAGCGGATAGCGCGACCCCTGCCTTGAAATGGGCGGGAGGTACGACAGCACATTTCAAGGCAGGGGGGAGGCCCAAATATGATATAGATCACAGACCTTATCATCAGGAATCCAGCAGAAAAAGCCCGCAAATCAGGAAATTGCGGTTTAAAGCAGAGATCGGGAACTTTTGTGGGCAAGGAGGACATATATATAGGCATGCTCTGTTTTTTATTTTCCGGTCTTCCTGCCTACCTTTGGCCAAGCCCCAAAACCTCCCAGCTATATGAAGCCTGCCTTAATCCCTGTTCTTGTTTGTTATCTGTTGATGTTTGCATGTGCAGATCTACAGGCGCAGTTTGTAGAACACAATCGCATATTTGTAATGGATGTAACCAAGTCGATGATTGGCTACAATGGGAATCAGAATGTGTGGAAGGAGGTCAAAGCCTCGATGGTGAATCAGATTCAATATGCTCCGATGGACAATGGTAAGATTGTCATAATCCCTTTTCAGGATGGGGTGATTCAGTCGGAAATTAAGCAGTTTGACAATAACGAGAAGGGTAAGGCAGAGGCACTGGCATTTGTACAAGCCTATGAGATTCCGGATGCGGTGACAAACACCAATATTTGTGAGGCATGGGATTACAGCCTGAATATGTTTATGGGTAGTGAGCGTCAAAACATCTTCTATGTGTTTACGGATGGCAAGCAGAATGTGGATTATCAGATGGATGGTCGGGCCTTTAGTAAGGAGGATTGCTTGAATGAGGTGATCAAAAAGTATTGTCGCACTTCTACAGCCGGCAAGGACTTTACGTTTTTTATCTCCTATCGTCCTGATTTGCTGCGGGACAGTGAATTGAACAGTTTGGAGTCAGCTTGTGAGAATCTGGCTTTTGACAAACCTAGTGGGGATAAGATCTTCCGCAAGATTGTATATCTCACTGCTCGGAATGATCAATTGAATTTCAGTCTGCAGAATATGCATTCTGCAAATCTGGGCTTTCACATTATAGACAAGCCTGCCAATTTGAGTTTTTCCGCTCAGTTGGAGATAGATCAGGAACTGCCTGCGGGGACATTATTGGCATTGACTAAGTTTGATGGATATGGAGTGGACGAGAACAATGAAGCGACCTTTCGACTTCGGGGCATTCCGTCACTGGATGCGGTGAGTAAGGGCTTGGATTCGGGGGCTTTAACCGGAAAGATTATTCTTTCAAATCCCAAGGGGGCGAATGCGCGTGCCTATTTTACTAAAGGGACTTCAGAGGTCGATGTTGTAATCAGCAATAAGAAGGTGAAGACACTCACGATCAAAGTCCTTGAAGATTAAGCCCAAAATAAATCCGAAGATGAAAACCCCAACGATACGATTGCAAAAGTGGCTGATTTTCCTGTTGCCGCTATTATTCTGCTTGAGTTCCTGCGATGAAGATAAGCTTCTGTGGAAGGGATATCAGGAGGTCAAATTGGGTAAGACCTATTTTGGTGACAAAAGCACGAAGAAGGTCTTGTTTAAGTTCAATGATGAAGCGGTTAAGAAGGGTTCCTATATCAATCTTCGCCTGGTAGATAAGCAAGCAAAGCCAATCTCCTATGCCGAATTGATCTTCAATGATCAGGTGAGCGAGAAGGGAGTGCTTAAGGTTCGGGCCTCAGACTTGGGTCAGGATAGTATTGTGCAAATGGGCTTGCGGTTTGTAGATCGTAGTGTGGAGCCCGGCTTTTCCAATCTCTTTAAGTTGAGTCGTTCGACAAAGTATGAGGGGCAGATTTTATTGGAGACCAATGCAGTCTCATTGGATTATGTGAATGATCAGGCATTGTCAGACATTGGTCCTTTGGGATGGTCAGTACGACTGATGGTGCCATTCTGGAAGTATTTGTTATTTGTACTATCTATCGTGTTTCTGAGCTTATTGATTACCTGGTTTTTGTTTATTCGTCCATTAATGTTCCCGCATTTTTCTGGTGGAGAGTTTAATTTTGACTGGCCTCAGCATAAGAAAATTCGATTGAAGGGAAAACGATTGGTATATTTGGGAGGCGAAAAAATAATCAAGCAGGGCTTGTTGTCGCGAATCTTTACCGGCAAGATCGAGCAGTATCTGAAGGATGAACCCTACCTGATCGAGCTTCAGCCAAAGCGAAAAGGGCTTAGGACGGAGGTTCGTTTGAAAACCAAAACAGGTATAGACATACGCCCATATACCCGTGGCATCATCAAGGACTTCGAGGAGTTTGAGATAAAGCAATCGGGTAAGAAAGATGTAAAATTTAGATTTCAAAAAAGTAGATAAAGCAGTCCCTGCCTAAGTTATAATGATCGGCAGGTAAGCATTGAATCACAACCTATAAGCAATATGGCAAAGAAACTGAAAAAATCGCTCTTTATTGGGCTTGGCGGAACTGGGGCAAGAGCCTTGCTGTACGCAAAGCGCAAGCTAATCAAGGTATATGGTGAAATTCCTCCAATGATTCGCTTCCTTGTTCTGGACACCGATCCGAAGATGAAGCAGTTGAGAGGAGAAGAAGGAGAAATGCTCACCTTCGGTAAGCGGGAGTTTCTTCACATTGCAGTTCCCAATGGGCTGAAGTACATTGAAGCGAAGGAGCATATCAGCAATTTCTTTCCTGAAAAGAACAAGAAGAATGCCGGTGCGATCAACAAGGGTGCTGGTCAGATCAGATCTTTAGGAAGATTGGCCTTGTTTTTTAATCATCAGAATGTGCGCGATCGTCTGAGCAATATTGTGGACGACTTGAGGACTTATCGTCCAGGGGCAGATGATGACTATGAGATTCACGGCGGTGATATTCAGGTATCAGTAGTCTTTTCCACGGCCGGAGGAACGGGTTCAGGTACTTTCCTGGATATACCGTATTTGTTGCGCGACATTGGGATTGATCATACGGACACTATGTTGGCCTATACTATGATGCCCAATATATTCCTGCAATTTGAGGGTACTAAGAATGTGGAGGCAAATAGCTACGGTGCCTTTAAGGAGCTGGACTTCTTATTGGATGGGCATCTGCTACAGGATTCTATCGACTATGGAGGAGAACATGCTGTGTCCATGAACATGAGTCCTTATGATAATATCATCACGATCGACAACATTACAGAAAACAAGATCGGGCAAAATGATATCTCTTCTCTGAACGAAATCATGGGTACCGGACTGTACCTGTCGACTGGTGTAATTGGTGATGCAGGAGATTCTGTATGGGATAATTTGCGCAAGTTTGTCAACGATGCCTTGAATGTAAAGGGCAAGTCTTCCAACTACTGTAGTATGGGGATTTCTGAGCTGTTTTACGATGGTCAGAAACTCAAGAATATATTCAGCAACAAGCTGACCAAGGCCATGATTGATCAGTTGCGTTTGCCAGCGGAGGGAATCACTGTATCGGCCGATGTGGAGGCAAAGTTGAGTGAATGGAAGATCAGAGAATCTCAACCCCATGATGAGGTGATCGATGCGATCTTTGATATGAGTCAGGGCAGTGGCATTCGTCCAAGTGAGCCAGATGGCTACAAGAAAGGTACTAGTCAATCAGCGCAATTGAATGCACAAAAGTACCTGGAAATCATAAAGGAGAACCTGAAAGCTGCAGCTACTAATACAGATGCCTTAGTGGATGAAAAGAAGGCTTTGGTGAACAAGTTTCTGGATGATCAGCTAAACAAGAGTGGAGGAATCTACTATTGTAAGGAGTTTGTGACGCATATGAAGGGAAATCTCAGTGCCTACAAGGAGGAGATGAAGACGGAAAAAGCTAGTTATTTAGAGCAGCAAGCTGCCTATGAGCGGGATGCAAAAATGATGATTGATGAAATAGTCGAGGAGGAAGAAGGCTTCAATCCATTTGGCAAGAAGGGAAGAATTCAGGAAGCTTGTGAAGATTACTATGCAAAGGTTGTTTCTATGGCTACGGCCATCAAAGAGATTACTCGAAGAGACAATGCGCTTCGCTTTTACAATGCCATCCTGGAGAGTTTGGATTACAAGCTGCAGGATGTTGCCAATATTGAAAAGCATTTGAATGACATTGCTGTTCATGCCCAGCAGCGAACCACTTCCCTTACAGATAAGCGTGGCGGTAACAACTCATATGTCGTTGATCTTCATGATCTTTTCCTTACAGAGGTAGAGATTCAAGAGAGTGATTATAATATTGTCGATTTCTTCAACTTTATTGGAGAGGATAAGGTTTCGTCCTGGAATACGAAGAACAGCAAGGAGGTTATGGACCTCTTTAGTGGCTATGCAGCCATGACCAACAAAGCGAAGAATTTTGTTGATATGGATGTGGATACCGCTTTCAGAAAACTAGGGCAGGAGATGCAGGTTAAGCTTCTCGAGACGATGGAGGCGAAGTCGGATCCCTTGTGGACGTATGGAAAAGAAGAGCTTGAGCACCAGCCCAGCTATATCTATCTGGTAGGCGTAAATGATGATCGCAATACTGCCTTGAAAGATGAAGATCCGACCAACAAGATGCCTCTGTTTGAAATTGCCTTAGGAGACAAGCCGAGTATGGCGGTCACCAATGATCCGCAACGTATTTACTTCTATAAGTTTGCAGCCGCTGTGCCGGCCTATACATTGAGCCGAATGGATCGATTCCGTCGAAAGTACTTGAGCGATTCAGCGCGGTACGACTATCATATTGATAGGAGATGGAAGAAAGAAATGGATGAGATCAACTACGATCTTTTCCCTTCAAAGGACGAAGCGGTGCACCTCAAGATTTGGGCGGAGGCAAATGCCTTTGGCTTGATCACGCGGAAATCTCTTCGTGGGCCATATATGGTGCAATTGGAGGAAGGCGCTGATCCTTTGAACGAGGACCGTGTCAATCTGGAAACGACAGATCGACGAGAGGCTTTCAATATCTTCAACAAGAAGCACGTGGATGTGACAACACAATTACTTGATGCGGAGTACAAGCGTCTAGGAGACGAGCAGGTCCTAAAGACCTTGAAGGAATACCACGAGAAATTCACCGAAAACGTGAAGGAGTACACCAATATGACCATGACAACTTTGAAGCAAAATGAGAGTACCTATAAGCTGATCAATGCAGAATTGAGGATAATTGCAGAATTGGTGAGTAAGTACGAATCATCGATCATGTAAATAATTGGTCCTGTTATGAATAAGCTGCTGCCCCTTCTTCTCTTGTTTGTTCTGAGTTCCTGTGCCCGCAAGATTGATTTTACCCAGACCTTGCGAGAGGAGCTGGAGGCTAGTAACGTGGACTTGTCAGCCGTTCAGTACTATACCAATGACGGTTTTACGCTGAATAGGGTGGACGGTACTGGCAAGGAGATCGCTGTAGATGAAATGGGGGTTTTGGAGTTTGGTGCCATGGGTACAGCAGATGCCTTACACGTTTCCTCTAATACACCTGGTATTTGTCTCCATCAGCAAAATAGTCATCGGATTGGGATTTCCTTTGAGGAGGGTAAGTATGTATTCTACGAAAGTGATTCCACCGAAGTAGCTTATGGAAATCGCTACAAATTGCGCAGAGACCGGGATGCCTATGGGCAGCATATTGATACCTGGGATTCCTATCCACATTTCGAGGCAAGATTTCACGGAGGAGAGGTTTGGCTGCAAGTCAAGAAACGAAAGGTCGCAAAACTATTGGGCAATACCCGAACCTTGCGGGGTCAGAGGGTATACGGTAATAAGGTTCCTCGTAATCAGCGAAAGGGTCCTGGGTTTTGGGATCGGTTTAACAACAACAAGCAGAACAAGAGCCGAGGTGGAGGAAAGTCTCTGCCAAGGTTCTAGAATGATTTTAAACGAAGGTAAATGATACACCCTACTATATTTATTGGCTTAGGCTCTTATGGTGATAATGTGGTGCAGAAGGCAGTAGAATCTGTGATTGCCAAGGACCCATTGTACGCCAGCATAATCGCCGATATGGTGATCGATGAGGAGGGTGAAGTAAGGTCCTACAGTCGTGCGGATAAGTCGGCAGCCCTAAGATTGAAGTGCGAAAACTACATCTGCTCAGAGCAGGTCTTTGCACAAAATCTGAAGGCTTTTTATGACAAGGAAGAGGATTTGGAGCAATACATCACTGAGAAGGTGAATGATATGCTTCGACTAGAAGATCGACAACGATTGATCGACAGTGGTATTAGTGAACTGTCCAAGCATCGTGTCGTTATCTTTTCCCCGCTTTTTGACACTGTTGGGTCTGTGTTGTTCATTCCTTTGCTACGCATGTTGCAGAAGATACTATCTACAAAGGAGGTAGAGGTCTTTACGGTGTCTTTGCTCCCGGACTTGTCCAAGTTATCCAAGGACTCCATTGATGAGATTGTTAGCAACTACAGCTCGAACGAAGAAGTTGAGCTCCTGGACAAGCATAAGGGTGCTTATGTATACCGCAGCATCAGTCAGTATAATAAACAAGGGGTACTGTATCTTAGAGGTGAAGGCGACCGTCGAGAGGTTGATATCAACGATGTTGATCAAGGTTCGGTGGGTAACTGTTATTTTATGGCAGCACTTGCTGCTATAGCCTTGCAAAAGCCGGACTTTATCAAGAGTATGGTGGTACACAATCCTGATAACACCTACACGGTTCGTTTCTTCGGAGAGGAGGGCAAAGAGCAGTTCGTAACGGTGGATGATAGTATGTGGGTAGCTGAAGGTACCACTGCCTCTATCTATGCCAAGGCAGGTGATAAACAGGATAGCGATGTGGAAGTTTGGCCAATGATTCTGGAAAAAGCCTGGGCAAAATTGAACGATGGATATGAGAACATTGTGGGTGGGGAACGAACGAAAGTGCCCTATGATCTTGCACTGACTGGTGAGACAGCACAAAGACTCCAAATGGTCGAAGCAAAGGATTCCAATGCCTTGTTTGAGGCAGTGTTGGAGCACTTTGACCGAAAGTCACTTCCTGTGAGTTTTACAACCGTGTCCACTGACTCTGGCGATGAGGAAAGACATGGCGATTTCTTCCATAATCACAGCTACACGCTTCATAGAATCAACCAGCGAACAAAGACTTTTGATCTATACAATCCACATGGCCAGGATCACGTCGAGGGTTTGACTTTGGACAATCTTTACGAGCACTTTGATCAGATCATTTTATATGGTCTTAAAGACACGGAAAACTTTTTTGCTACACAATATAAGACCTTACGTGACTTTGAGTATGCCAGAACTTATTGCTCGCTAGCGGAGATGGAAATGGTCCTGACTGAAGAACGTCAGTTGATTAATTATCCATTTGTGATCGGCAAGAAGAATATCGATGATCACAGCATTGGTCGTTTTGAGGATATGCTTGATTCTTTAGGTGAGTTTAGCTATCTGCTTTTCTGTGGTCGATTGTCGATTGTAGAGAATGCCCATTTGTATTTGAATGAAGAGTCTTCGGGGAAAACTAACCGATACTCTTCCTTTGGTCTTGCTACTTTGACTTTTCCTGAGGAGCAGATTCGTGCCACCTATCAGAGTCTAGGCAAGTTGGCTTCGCTTGGAGAACTGGATACACTTTTTCGAAATCCAAAGTCGGTGGCTCGCGATGAGTTAAACCTGTACACCAGCACCTTCATTGAGCGAAATGCTTGGTCGAGAATTTATGAGCTCTGCGGTGAGAGTTCCGATGGTGGAGACCCAATTTTTGCCAAGTTTAGCAGTCCTGTAACGATTGACGAAAATCTGGACCCAAAGAAGTATCTGCAACAATTGGATACAGCGGAAGAGCAGTATCGCTTGAATGAGTTCAATGTGAAGATCGCTCCTGCTTATGGTAAGCGAGCGGATGCTCTTGGAAATAGCTTGAAAGAGCAACTTCGTCAAGAATTGAATCAGCAATTCAACAAGTCTCGGAACGGGATCAATTTTGCCCATGGGTTTACCAGCTTTCTGCTGAGAGAAGATTGCGATTGCGTAACACATGATGAGACCTTTCCTGAGAAGGATCTGGTGACTGTAGAGCAGCAAATTCTGGGCTTTTATCAAGAAAAGCTGGGGGTGAAAATTGGGGCTAACCAGCTCAAGCAGTTGGAGTCTGAAATTGGAAATGAACAGCGAGAGATAGTGGAATTGCATCGTAGGATTCGGCAAGCCGATGAAAGGCTTGAGCGGGAGAATGCCCGTCTGGATGCTGGCGATAAAAATACCACAGTTGATAAGATCAAGCTGGAGTCTGAACTGGTGGCTATGAAAGATCAGGCGGCTAAGGTGGAACAGGCATTGCAGGATAAAATAAAGGGCTTCGAAAGTGACTATCAGGCTTACGAAGATTTCAAGGTAAATCTGCGGCAAAGCAGTACGAGGAAGGAGCTCTGGGAAAAAGATAAGGCCAGGCAAGATGAGCAGATCGAGGCGATCACTGCAAGAATAACCAAAGAAGAAGAGAAGATCGTAGATGCTCGCTCGCGAGTGCAGTCCTGGAAGGAAAAGTGCGCTCGCTATATCAAGTGGTGGTTGGTGATCTTGCCAGCCATCATCCTTGCGGTGTTTGCGGTGAATGCCGTATTGGAATGGGATGTTGTCTTTTCTGGCAATACCTGGAAGATCATTTTACCCTTTGTTTTGATTGTCTTTGCGATTTACTATGTGATTTTCGTGTTGCGATACAGGAAGAAGTTCAAAACTCCATATGAACAAAGCAAGACTTATCTCGATAGCGTCGCTACCGACAAAATCAAGTATTTGAGGCAGTTGGTCGAGCAGAAGAATGCAGGGTATGAATTGCAGGCCGAGTACTTTCAGCATGAAGCGGCCTATAAGTGTCTCCAACAGTTGATGGACGAGATTCACTTTGAGAAAGAGAACATCCACCACTTTAAGAAGAAGATTCAAGAGCAGTTGGTACAAGAGGATGTGAGTCTAAAGAAACAAAAGTTCAAAAACAACCTGTTTGTGCGTTATATCATCGGCAAGTCAGCTGTTGAAGAGCATTTTGCGGCAAATCATAAAGAGGGAAGCTTCTTTGATAGGCCTGAGAAAGTGTTAAACTACTTTGGAGATTATGTCAAGGATGGCAACCTGAAAGGGCTCAACAAAGATCTGGAAGATCACTACGCTGCGATGAGTATGGATCTCAGCGGCAAAGACATTTACAGCAAGCTGGTGGCTGGTGATTTTGATCGGGAAGAATATAAGGATATCGATCGAAAGCAAGGCGTGCCAAATGAAATCTCTCGTGATTTGAATCGAGAAGTGAAAAAGCTTGTAGATGCTTCCAAACCCTACATTAACCTCGAGAGTATGCTGGAGGCAGATCAGTCGCTCAATGTATTGCAACTCTGCAAGGATGAGCGGTTCCCAGAAGGAGAGGAGATTCAGTCTCTCATCAAAGCAGCCAGCGGTGTCAATGTCAGTACCTTCAACATCAAGGACAAAAACAACATCAACCTATTGTATGTACGAATGGGCTTTCCCGCCTTCAAAATTAACATAGTCCAGGAATGTCGCTCAAAATGGCTCAAATTGCAACAATCCAGCAAACTGGCCCCAGAAGACTTCTTTACCTTCCCCAGAGCAGTGGATGAAGAGATGTTTCCGAGTCTTTTACTAATGGGAGGAAATACGGATAGGCAACGTAAGGCGCTTACATTTGCACGACTCTTTGGCCTGATTTCAAGAAGAGAAGGGGCATTTTTCTTTGATGATGCCAGACTAGGAGAAAGTTTGATCAAGTCCAGAGACTACCTTTCTTTGCAAAAAGGTCGAGATGTATTGGAAGCTCTGGAAGCAAGAATCAAGGACCACCAGAATAAGTACAATGCAGGTGACTCAAAGGTCGCATCAACGATTAAGTCATTTCTAACCTCAGAGGCCAATGACTTTGATGAGATCGATTTTCGAATTATTCAAGGATTTAATCCGACCAGTATTTGACAAGATCGACTTTTGAAATAAAACTGATCTTAACAACCATCTAAAGACGGATAAACTACGTCTATGTCTTGCATGGCAGCAACAAGGCCCTTTGTGAAGCATTAGTTGCTATGTGCATCCTATATTGCTAATTTTGCTCTAAGATTAGGTATATGAATAGGTTTACGCTTAGTAGTGTTTGTTTGTCTTTGATTCTTTTGATGTTGTATGCGAATGATGCTCATTCCCAATACGCTAATGAATGGGTAAAGCATAGTGCTGACTATTACCGTTTCTCAATTGAGACGGAGGGAATCTATCGGATTCCATATAGCGTTTTGGCAGGTACAGACCTTCCTCTACAAGGTAGTGGCTACCAATTGTGGAAGCAGGGGGAGCAAAGGGCTGTCTTTGTAACCACGGCTCAAGCCTTTTCTCAGGGAGATTTTATCGAGTTTTATGGCTCCCCCAATGATGGTCAAGTCGATTCGGAGCTGTATGATGATCCACAATGGCAACTAAAGCCAGGACGTAGCTTGTACCAACAAGCCGCAACTTATTATCTGACCTGGGATGATACCGAAGACAATTTGCGTGTCCATACCACTGGCACCGACTTGTCCGATGCACCTGAGCCTGAAACCTACTTTTGGTATGAAAATTTTGCTGCCTTTGATGGTGAATACTATCGAGGCAAACCCGATATTTTTGCTTCTCAGTACATTCCGGAGGAATTGTTGGAATCTGATCCAGAGATCCTTTACAATTCGCAATGGGATGTCGATTGGAGCAATTTTGCCGGAATGGAAGATGGCGAAGGCTATTGCAGTCCGACATTTTCCGAAGGACAAACCTGGTCCATAGGATTGCAGACGCAAGCGGCGGCTATGCAAGAGGGCCTGCCCGATGCAATTCTCAGCATAGGACTGTTAGGTCGATCAGATAATCTATCGATCAGTCCAGATCATCATTACCAAGTGAGGTGGAATGATCTTGTGCAGGATGATTTTACACAGGATGGGTATCATGTCCTGAAATATGAGACTTCGATTTCAAACGGGCAATTACAAACGATCAATTTTCTGGAAGTTGAGTCTATAGATGATCTCGGTACGGATGCAGAAGCTAGTCTGGCCTATGCGAGTATTAAGTATCCCAGGAGCTTTGATTTGAGCGGTGTTGCATCATTGGCCTTTACGGTGGACAATAGCGAAGTCCCCCGTCCGCTATTGAAGTTCAACAATTTTTCTTCCTCACTACAGTTTCCCATTCTCTATGATCTCAGTACAAATGAGCGTTTCTTCGGATTGAATTTGAATGATGAAATTCATTTCAGATTATCTGAGAATGATCAATCGCATGAGTTGTATTTGCAACGCATCGAGAACATTCAGAACGTCACGCAACTAGAACCTGTCGATTTTGTTAATCACGAGTTTTCCGCTAATCAGGGAGATTATCTGATTATTTATCCGGAACTGCTTCAGGCCTCGGCAATTGCAATAGGCTTGTATCGTACTTCAGTTGTAGGAGGCTCTCATACCGCATTGCTCTGTGAAGTCAGCGACCTCTACCATCAGTTTTCCTATGGAATAGAGGGACATCCACAAGCCATCAGAAACTTTCTGGCTTATGCCCTTGCGCATTTCGATGATAAGCCAAAGAATGTGCTCTTGCTTGGAACTGGAGTCGATCTGTTTCATCTAAACCAGAATCCAGGACTCGCTGGGGATAATCGGCTACCTGCAATTGGGAGTCCCTCTAGTGACTTTTTGTTCCTCAGAGATAACAATGGGGAGCTTCTGGATTTAGCCTTGGGAAGATTGCCCATCAAGACAGATCTGGAAGGAGAGAACTATCTGGACAAAGTAAAGACTTTTGAGGAGCAAACCCGAGCATGCGAGCGATCAGCTTATAGCTATCGAGGGAAGCAAATACTGTTGGGGCAACTCTCTAATCAAGAGTCAGAAGTTTGGACTCAGGACTGGTATAGCCAGCTCACTGAGTCTGCAAGCAATAGTTTGTTTGAAAGCCAAAGCGCTGTTTGGATAGAAGAAACAGATCAAGATCAAGCTGCAACATTTGTAGGTCTATCAGACAGTTTGCAGGCAGGGGCTGGAATCGTATTGTATACTGGTGAGAGCCAAGATGATGGCTCCTGGTGGAACATTGATGATCCCACTTCAGCAACTGCTTGGCAGAACGGTTCAAACTATAGCTTTGTGGTCTCAGCAAGTGATTATACGGCCGACGTGTTTTCGGGTCAAGCCCAGGAGAAGATCAGTGCAGAGTTGCTTCTCGATGCCTCGCATGGAGCCGTAGTCTTTTGGGGCTCTGCAGATCGAAGCTCCTATAATGCCACCAGAAAGTTGTCTGCAGATCTCTTGGCAGAGCTATATGATAGCCAAGTGGGCGAAGCCGCGGGAGCGATATGGTATTCGATCTTGAATAGCAACATTGGAACCGAGGATGAGCACCTAAAGCGGACTCTGGAGACCTGGAGCCTGCTAGGAGATCCTGCTATTTGTTTCTCTGATGCTGCAGCTCCTGACTACACTATTCTTGAACAGACAGATGTTTGGTTTGAGCCGATTGTAGGGGCTGGAGGAGTACAAAGCGTGGACATGTATTACCGTATTTCCAATATAGGGTTCCCCCAATCTCAGGAGGTCAATGTGAGCATCTACCGCGACAGTGAATCAGGAGATGAGATGATGTATGATGGAGAAAAGACTTTCATGCAAGGTGAGGACAATGTTTATCTTTTCAGCTTTGATGTTACAGAGGATTTAATTGGCCTCAATGAGCTCTCGATTATCATTGATGAGCAGCAAGTTCAGGAGGAGCTGTGTTATGAAAACAATCGGTCGGTGCGCAGCCTTTTCATCAATGATCTGGAATGCAGTGATGAATTGGTGCAAATAGAAAACCTGCAATCCAGCTACTGCTTCAGCAATTCTCCAAGTGAACTGATCGGCAGCCCAGCGGGAGGAACTTTCTACATCGACGGTGAAGCCTCTGGAATTATCGATCCCCTGACGCTCGGTGCCGGACAACATGATATCCAGTACGTGATTGTTGCAGAGGAACCAGGTTGCCCGGACACGATATTCGAAGATAGTTTTCATGTAACTGAAGGGCCTGCAGCAATCTTTGAGCTGTCTCAGTCACAAACCTGCCTTTATGATGAAGTGGAGATCACTTATTTAGGAAATGCCTCCTCGGAGGCTTCCTATACCTGGAACTTTGGACCAGGAGCAGTTGGTGGTGACGTACAGGGACCAGGGCCACATCAGGTTGTTTGGACATCAGCAGGTAGCAAATCGATCAGCCTAATCGTAGCAGATGAGGCTTGTCTGGGGAGTTATGCAAGAAACATGGAGGTTTTTCCAGCTGTACTGGAACCTGAACTGGAATGTACTGAAGTTAACGTAAACTCGGTTACGGTTTCCTGGTCAGCACAAAGTTATGCAGAGGCCTACTCGCTGAAGGTAAATGAGCTAGAGATTGATCTTGATGCCGAAGCCACTTCCTACACCGCTGATAATCTAGAGCTCGGTGACGAGATCGACTTTGTCTTGACTGCCGTAGGAAATGAGGAATGCGGAAATTTAGACAGTGAGCCACTAACTTGTATTGCAGAAGGGTGCATAGAGCAAAGTCTCTTCATCGCTCAGCTTCCAGAGGCTGTTTGCCTTTTCGATCCACCCTTTCAGATTTCAGCGAGTCCACTGGGTGGAGTCTTCTCCGGAAATGGAGTAAGCGGCGACTTTTACAATCCTTTGCTTGCCGGAGCAGGCTTAGATACTATAAAGTACACCTACATTGAGGGAGACTGCGAATATTTTATTGAGGCGGAAATAGAGATTAGAGAAGACCCGGTTCCAGCCATTACCCAAATCGGCGATCTATGTGTAGATGATGAAGTAACCCTTGAAGTAACTGAAGGTTATTCAGCCTACCAATGGGTTACGAATGAACAACTGGGCCAGAGTATTCAAGTAGGCGAAGCGGGCCAATACAATGTGGTTGTTACAGATGAAGTCGGTTGTCAGGGAGCTGCTTTTTCCTTTGTGGCGGCCGCTGGCATTGAAGCAGAAATCTACTCCAATACAGATGCCTTTGTGTATTGCGAAGATCAGGCTTCCATCTTTCTAAATGTGAGCACTTTCGAAGAGGATGTTTCTGTAGAATGGCAGGATGGCACGGTTGGTCCTCTTGAAGTGACCAACAGCGGAGAATACACCGCCCTTCTCAGTCAGCCAAATGGCTGTACGGATGAATTGAGTGTATGGGTAGAAGAGGTGCTTGCGCCGCAACCCAGTCTCATTACGGATACAGGAGAACTTGCAATCTGCAATGATCAACCTTTGACAGTTACATGCCCGGAGGACTATACAAAGTACGAGTGGTTTCAAGACAGCAACCTTCTGGACTATCCCGAAGATCAAAATAGCATAGTTGTCGAAGAGCCGGGTAGCTTTCTGCTTGTGGTTACCAATGAGTTTGGCTGCGTCGGCAGTTTCTTTGCCGTAGTTGAAGGTGGTGGGGCACTGCAACCTACAATTCTAGCACCAGATGCCAGCAGTTTATGTGAAGGGACCAATGTGACCTTGCAGCTCGATCAAGTATATGAGAGCTATGTGTGGTCAACCAGCGAAGTCAGTCCTAGTATCCAAGTTAGTACTTCTGGTACCTACACCGTCTACGTAGAATCTGCCGGTGGTTGTGAAGGGCAGAGTTCAACTGAATTGGTCTTTCAGTCCACACCGACGGTCAATCTAGGTCCAAATACCGACATTCAGTCGGGCAATACTTTCACTTTGGATCCTGTCTTATCTGAAGGCGATTATAGCTACATTTGGTCCACTGGCAGTACCTCACCAACCATCACAGTGCAGGAGAGTGGCTTATACAGTGTGGAAGTAACAGATCTTGGCACCGGTTGTAGCGCTTCAGACGAGGTGCAACTGAGTTTTGTAACTTCCAATCAAGAGCCTGGTGAAAAACTCTGGCGCGTAAGCCCAACCATAACCTGGGACAGAGTTTTGCTAGAGTTGAAAGTTGACAATCTCTGGGATTTCAAAATTGAATTGGTCGACATTTTTGGCCATGTCTTGTTGCAGTCTTCTTTTAACTCCAGTTTCCAGGAAGTGAGTTTGGCTGAACTCCCAGCAGGTGTTTATTTGATCCTCCTTCGCGACGGACAGGGACTTGCAGCCACTCAAAAGTTGATTAAACAATAGATTGCATGACACATTCTCGTTATTTTCTGATCAGAATAGCGTAGCTTTGCGGCTGATTGACCATAAATGAATCCAATGCGATATACAGTAGTGATTTGCATGCTAGCCATTCTGATGACTGCCTGCAAATCGACAGGCAACCAACCCTCAAGTTTTGGTAAGGCAGCCAAACCGGAGATCATTAAGATCGAAGAAAACGGCAAATACTACCGAGGAGCCAAGAAGCTCACTGAAAGCAAGACGCTGAGCCTTACAGACCTGAATCAACAGATGGCAGGCAAGACAGAAATTCGCGCTAAACTGAAGAGTGATGTGGAATCTGTTTGTAAAGTCAAAGGTTGCTGGATGAATTTGCAAGAAGAAGGAACTGAACCGATGCGTGTGATGTTCAAGGATTATGCTTTCTTCGTGCCATTGGATTGCGAGGGCAAACAAGCCATAGTTGAAGGCAGAGCTTTTCTTGACACGACTTCCGTTGCAGACCTGCGTCACTATGCAGAAGATGCAGGAGCCACTGCTGAAGAAATTGCGAAAATTACAGAGCCAAAAGTCGAAATTGCTTTTGAGGCTGAAAGCGTTATGATTAAGGAAAAATAAATGCGACGTTTTCGCTGGGAAATGGCGTAATACATTAGTTGCTTCTAAGTTTTTAAACTATATTTGCATCGCTTTTGGGATTCGGTAGCTCAGTTGGTAGAGCATCTCCCTTTTAAGGAGAGGGTCCAGGGTTCGAGCCCCTGCCGAGTCACACAGTTTTTAGAAGCTCCATAGCTCAACAGCTATGGAGCTTCCATTGTTTTAGGGCCTTGCCTTCCCCTTGATTTTGGCTTTGACCCACCATTTCCGCCTTACAAAAATTTCATTGTAATGTATTGACTGTCAGTGGTTAATAACTCGATTATCTCCTAATCGCTTGCTTCTCGTAGCCAAATTCCAGGCCTTTTTTGCCCCTGCTGACAGGCCCCTAATCTTTAGTGGTGCAGTATCTTCGGATTACTCCGATGCGAAACCTGAATAGATTAGATACGAATTTTAGGATCAATTCAAAATGGAGTCTAGTGTTTCCAACTAAAAAGCGTAGGGTGTGCGCCCTACGCTTTTGCTTTTACCCTTAGAATAGAGCGCATTCCTCTTCTGCCTTTAACCCCCCAAACCCCACTATTAATCCTGTCTGTGATAAGGGATGCGTATGGCGCATTCCTTTTCTTTTTTTACAAATGCTATCAGCTTGGAAATCAAGCCTTGGTATGGTTTTCGTCTCTAAAAGGGCAATCACAAGTGGAAGGCAGGAAAACCGGCAGGAATGGCAGACGAGAAGCCTCTTGTTTTCCTTTCGCAGGCTCGAACAAAGACGAAGTAAAGATTTCTCCGTGAATTTTCGGCAAATAGCTTGCTGTGGCCTCATTTCCTGTATATTTTGCAAGTCAATGGCGGCTAAACCATCTATATTATTTTTTCTTTTCCTGGTGCTCTTGCTGGGATCCTGGGTCTCAGCTAAGGCAGACTGCGAATTTGATAGTCTATATGCATTAAATTCAGAAGTAGAGGTCTGCTCCGAATCGCAAGCTATTTTCGATATCTATGTAGAATCCGCAGGTAGTCCACCTGCCTCTCTAACACTGAAGATCTATAAAGAGACACAACTCATTTATCAATATTCCGGCTTTGCAGAAATCATGTCACTGCAAGTTCCAATTACCGACTCAGGGGCCTTATGTGAGTCAATTGAGGAAACCTATACATTGGCTGCATTTTGCGAGGGTGATTCTCTTGAGATTGAGAATAATATGCTCACTGTACGCAGGTATCCTGACCTCGAATCGATCTTGGCAGAAGCCACTCCTTCTTCAGTAAGTTGTTCAATAGATCTTGACATGCCTGACTGCGACGAGTTGATGGTATCATACGTGAATCCCAACGGCATCACGGTTGTCGGCTCTTCATTTGTCGCAGCCTTTGGTGAAGGAGATATTCCCTTTACAATTAGCAACAATAGTCTGGCTTCCAACCATAATTGCTATGCTGCCACCGCAGTCCTGCCTTATGATTGTGCTTGTCCCTACGCGCCAAATGAGGTGTCGGCAAGCATAGCGGATGTGGAAGTATGCGGTGGTGATCCCATTGTGCTTGAAGCCGTATTAGATTTGCCTAGCTCCGCATGGAGCGAGTTTGAAATTGTGTTCACTAGCGAAGACGATTTCCCGATGGATACTGTGCTAAACGAGAGTACCAACTTTCAATATTTTGCTGGCGAATTTGAATCTTTCCCTTTTGATTGTTTTCCCAGAGTAATTGAGTTCAATTACTATGCTCGCTGTGGTGGAGTAGTGATGGCTACTAAGACTGGCAAAATCACTATTCATCCAGAAGAAATCGATCCAGCCTTTGTCCTCACCGTGCTCGGCTCCGGTACAGAATCAACAAGCATTTTGATCAACGAGTTTTGCATAAACAATTTGGAGATTCAGGGGCCAGCTACTCAAACCGTAGGCTCCTGCCAGCCAGAGGGTGATCATTACTACGAGATTGTTTACATGGATAATGAAGGGAATCGACCGGATTGTGGCCCTGAGCCGATTTTTATGGAGGTGCCTCATGTAGGAGGTGTGTATCCGAGCATCGGAGACTTCAGCACTGTGCTTGACCAACACATTTGTCAAGGAGATTCCATAGGCTTTCAAACCTTTGGTCCAGAAGTAGAAATCAGCTGGCTCGAAATAGGATCTGGGCAGCTGTCACCCGGTAATTCTTTCAGCCCCGATCTTTCAGAGCTGGAAGTCGGCTGCGAAGCGGAAGAACTTCGATTCGTCTACTTATTCACCTGTGATGGAGAGCTCCATGTTTCTGATACCATTAGCTTGTTTGTTCATCCCAATGACTTTAGGCTATCTAACTATGTAGAAGTGATGGAAGAGAATTGTTCCACAAGTGTGGAAGTGCTCGAGTGTCAAGATCAAATTCTAGTAGTAGGGGAAGCAACACAGCAAGGAATCACAGGAGATGTTCATGAGTATACACTAATCTATCAGTCAGGAGCGCTCAACTGCATGACAAGTACAGTTGACTCCATTGTAAGAACGGTGCAATGCTGTCCGGAAGTTTTTGTACGACTAAAGGCCGATACAGAAACAACGCTCGAGGGCCCCGCTGTCTTGATCTGTGAACTAGCAGATCCCCAGGCAGAAGTCGAGTCATTCTATTGGTATCATACCGCCGCTTTAGATACATTGCTGACTGGCCATACAGACGCTCAGTACTATGTGATCGATCAGGCTGCTGGTGATCCCCTGGAATTGGAAGACTACCGGGTGTTGGTCACTTATGCGGGAAATTATGCCGGTTGCAGCCAAGTGGGAATTGCAGCAAAATTGGACAGAGAAACTACAGAGCTTTCCCTTTACCCTAACCCAAGTGCCGATGGGCGATTTACCTTGCAACTGGTTGAATCAAGGTCCAGCCAAACCTTGGCTTTTCAAGTCTTCAATCAAGCCGGACGGCTGGTTCGTCAGGCAGAGCTGCTGGTTGAACAGGAGGTAGAGCTTGACTTAAGCCAGCTACCCCCTGGGCTCTATTGCCTGGAGGCAGTCTTAAGTTCTGGCCAGCGTTTTGCTAGGAAGCTTTTGATCATTTGATAAAGATGAATACCCACTTCTATCGATCAGTAACTACCATCTTTCTGTTCCTTTTGGGAACAGTGATACTGCACGCGCAAGACACAGAACAATCCGCTAAGCTTAGGGAACAGGTCAATCAATTGCTCAATGAATTTGAGCTGAAGTCACAACTCACTCAAGATTATAAGCAGGTTTCGCGGGTATATGTCGACAACCTGCAGGCATTGTTTGACCAAAATGCCCGGGTCTTTGTCGATGTGGTTCCCTCCGATCACTATGAGTCTTTCAAACCCATCGGCAGGTACTTAAAGGAGGCGCAAAAGTGGTACAATCAGGGATACACTGTGCTTCAGATTTCGCAGATTTCGCTGGGCGATGTGTTTACACTGCCAGCAGGCACTCCATATCACTATGCCATAAATTTGGGCTTCGTCAAGTCCTCGCAGGTATTGGATGCTACAAAAGAAATTCACTTTGCAGAGGAATCCTACAATATGGTTCTGGGACTTGATGCCAATTATGCGAATCCCAAGATCCTGCTCATTGATACCAGACCCTATCCCGCCAGCAATCGACAGTTGCAAATGGTTCTTTTCCCAAATGCAAAAGCAAAAGACACTGGACTCCCTCAGCCATTCAAAAAGCTTCGAGTCAAAAGAAAGGGCCTCTTTGCAGGTTTGAGATTAGGCATCGGTTTAGCAGATTTGGATATGGCCGGTGATGCACCATTCGCAGCACCATACACCGCCGATTTGAGTGCTATCATGGGGCTTCATGCAGGAATACATCTTGATTACTACTTCAATAACTGGTTAGGTGTTTCATCCGGCCTGCAGTTTTTTCGGCTCGGCGCCAATATGGCACTACCGGACTTTCAGGAAGACCAGTACACTTACCCGGATCTAGATGCGGCAGACACGGCTGATAGAACGATCACAGTGCGATCCGGCAAAGAAACCCAATATCTCCATTCTGTCAGTGTGCCGCTGCGTATGTGTCTCAAATTTCATTTAGGCAATGGGAGATTTGGTGTATTGTTGCAGCCCGGCGCTGACTTTCGCTTTTGGTCGCTCAATCGCTCCCGTATCTCCGGCGAATACAAAACGACCAATTCTTACGACGAATACGGTGGTGTTACATTTGAAGCTATCGAAGATCCTTTTACTTCAGAAGAAGCACGATTCAATGCTCGATATGGACTTGTCAACACCCAATGGGACCGCGCAGCCTCTGCTGGCTATGATTGGGAAGAGCAAGTATTGAATCTGCAACTGGGGACCTTTCTGTTTTACGATATGGGAATTGACAAATTTCTTCAGATTGGCTTACTCATAAATGCTAGCCAAAGTCCCATGACCTCAGCACTTGACCAACAGGAATATCACATCATTGATGAACAGGGAAACTATCAAAGTTTGCTTGCTGGAGCCAAAGAATTTAGCACTAGATACGCTGGAGTATCCATAGGCTTCTTTACTCGATTTTAGTGCCTTGGTATCGAATTGCTCTGGCCCGAACTACTGTCGATCTAGCAGTTTCAAGAGCTTGTTGGGATAATCGGTGATGATACCATCTACACCAAATCTGAGCATCTTTCGCATCTTTCCTTTCTTATTGACAGTCCATGGAATCACTTTCATACCCTTTGCTTTTGCTTTGGCCACCAGCTCCTTATCAAGCAGCTTGTATAAGGGACTGTAAATCTCTGGTTGAAAGCCCAAAAGGCTATTAATCGCTTCCAAATCAGTCAAGTCTGCCGTAAGATAAGCCAATCTCACTTCGGGATATTGAGCATGAACATATTGCAAACAAACCGGATCAAAGGACTGCAAATTGTAGCGGTCATCAATGGATGCCTGACGAAGCACAGCCAGTGTAAGCTCTGCAAACTCCGCCGCCTCTGGATGGTAGATATTATTGTATTCCTCCGATCGCTTCAACTCAATATTATAGTACAAGGGCCCTTTCCCCTGACCCTTTGCATGCTTCTCGCATGCGGCAATCATATCTGAAAGCAAGGGCTTGGAGGTCCTCAGCTTTCGCTGCTTAGGATACAAAGGATGAAACTTACTGCCGCAATCGTACCTGGCAATCTCCGCATAATCCATCTGATACAAATTATACGCTTTGCCCTCTTCTTTTGGAATACTCTTTCCATCCAGATCTGTACAAATCACGGAATTTAGGTAAGGCTCATGGGATACTACTACCTTTTTGTCCTGACTAATAATCACATCTAACTCCAGTGTATTCACGCCTAGATCAATGGCCGCTTTGAAGCCCTCAATACTATTCTCTGGATACAATCCTCGACAACCACGATGACCCTGAACGTCAATTTCCTGTGCCATAATCATGTTTGAACAAAGTAGAAAACCAATTAAAATTCGCTGTATCATAGCCTGTTCCTTTTTTTGGAGCAAACATGCATTCGCTCTAGGTTCTTCCGTCCCGT
>JAHDDV010000469.1 GCA_020629205.1 Chitinophagales bacterium
CAATATTAGGAATGGAACCTAAAAACACGTATCTTGGTGATGTAGAAAATACGTGTAAGATGAGTACTAAATTGACCCTAACGGTTGAAAAACAAGTGATTGAAAGGGCTAAGCGGTATGCTAAGCAGACTGGTAGGAGCCTTTCCAATATCGTCGAAGAATACTTGAAAGCGCTGGTTGCAGCCGATGAAATGCAAGAATCAGCAGATGATGAATTTGAGATCAGTCCTCTTGTAGCTTCGCTGTGGGGCTCTGTGAAGGCTCCGGGCGACCTTGACTACAAGGACTTACTGGAGGATGAATTGGCAAAGAAGTATCTGAAATGAAGCATGTGTTTCTGGATACAGATGTGATTATGGACTTCCTGACCAAACGTGCACCTTTTGCTTACTCGGCAATGAAGCTGATGGAATATGGACAACGCAAGTCACTCCGTCTCTCAGTTTCTTCTTTGAGTATTAGTCATGCCCATTATCTAATCGGAAGATTGGAGAACAAGTCGAAAGCGAGAGAAAAGATCAAACTATTATTGGAGTTAGTTGAAGTGCTACCCGTGCAGCAAAGCACTATTAGAAAGGCGACATATTCTAAATTTAAGGACTTCGAAGATGCGATCCAGAACTTTTGTGCAGAAGAAAATGATACCCTAATACTGATCACTCGCAATGTAAAGGACTATCAGCAAAGTAATTTGGCTATTCAAACCCCTGTAGAATTTTTGTCCAAGTTTGAGTCTTGACTGCTTCTTGCAACCGAAAGTACTTTTGATAGACGCTGAAAATCTCGAGTCAAAAATCCCAGAAATCTCTGAAATCTGAGACCAGCCCGAAAATTAATCCCTATCACAGGGAACCATTTTTCTCCTTTTCCTATTGGTGTTGCATCATGGAATTTTGTAAACACTTTAAATGAAGAAAAATGAACAACTATTTTTTTACCTCTGACCATCACTTTGGTCACGCGAACATCATCCGGTTCTGTAATCGGCCTTTCGAAGATGTACAGGAGATGGATCGTGTGATGATCGAAAGATGGAATGAAAAGAGCAATACTCGAGATGCAAAATTCAAGACTCAAGACTCAGAACTTTGGTCTCAAGGCACTAGCAAACGTCCTCGTCCAACTAGCTCCTCTTCGCCCTTCAACAATACCAAATACAAGCCGGATGAAAGGGTACCAGTATCCAGCACTCTGCTGTCTGCGCCAGCAGGAATATGACCAGAAAAGAACTGACGACCTTGCGTGTCAAACAGATACAATGTAGATTCATGAGGCTGGGCAGGAAAGCTGATCTGGCAAGACCCTGAAGCTGGATTCGGAAAGAGGCTGATTTCAGGAAGCTCATAGAAATCCTCAAGCCTGGTCAAAATCGGTCCATTGGTATTTCTAAAGATTTGCAACAGGCCATCGAGCTTCTGTACCAGGACATCCTCCGAACCCTCTCCGTCAAAATCGGCGAACTCATAGCTCGGGTGAAGGCTCAGCCCAAAGCCCATCGGCTTTTGTGTGAAGTAGCCATTGCCATCATTCTCGTACAATGTTTCCCGGTCAACGAAGTCGAGATCACCGTCGTAGTCGATATCCCTGATGACAATCAAGAGATGACCATCGATCTGAGGGAAGCTTTGTTCAGATTGGAAGTCGCCATTCTCTTGCTGAAGACCGATGGCGGTATTGCCTGAGCTTTGCTCCTTATATAGCATGTCGATTAAGCCGTCACCGTTGAAATCATGAAGGAAGGCGGAGATATAATCATACATGAAGATGGTCTCGATTTCTACGGCTTCCAAACTGCCGCTATTATTGCTGTGAAGGACCAATTCATCGTTTGGTAATTGTTGTAGTATGTCCTGATCACCATCGGCATCCCAGTCCGCTAAGGAAGCGTCTTGGGGTGAATCCTCCAGAAGTAACTCGGGTGTTTCTGCAAGTCCATTTCCATCGTTTAGGAACACATGATAATGGTCATTTGCATTGTAGATCAAATCTGGTTTACCATTGCCATCATAATCGGCTAGCTGCGGTACGGCCACTGCTGCATCTTGTAGCTGAGTCTCTTCGACAACGTTTCCCTCTTGATCCAATTCCAATCGAAACAATCCGGGCGAACCTGGATTAATACTGGAAAAATAAATCTCTGCCAGGCCGTCTTCGTCTAGGTCAGCTACTTCGATCCAACGAAGATCATCGTATTGATGAATGACTTGAACATTGGCAGAATACAAACCATTCTCACAATCGATGATACCGAGGTTTCCACCCAAAGTGGCCCAGGCAAAGATGTCCCGATCACCATCAAGGTCATAATCGAATGAACTACAATAGAAGCTGCCTCTCAATGGTAGATCCCGAATCGTCTCGAAGACAAGCTGATTGCTTTCGTCCTGCGCGAGTCTTTGCAACTGAAAGCCGCTGAAGGTTTCAAAGCAAAGCTCATCATAACCGTCAATATTCAAGTCTGCGACTCGCATGGGTGACTCAGACTCTAGAGTTGTGAGCGTAGCGAGCGTAGACACATTTGTATTGGTAAGTGTGAGTACCAGATAGCTGGGCTCATAGTAGTAGTCGAGCGTTCGAAGGATGATTTCTTTTCCAGGGTGGCTGTGAAAATCTCCAACTTGCATTGCTGTCGGCATTGGAAAACTCTCGATGATGCTATCAAAGGTCCCATCTGCCGA
Organism: Chitinophagales bacterium; assembly: GCA_020629205.1. Classification (GTDB taxonomy): domain Bacteria; phylum Bacteroidota; class Bacteroidia; order Chitinophagales; family UBA2359; genus JAHDDV01. The sequence continues at coordinate 2,679 of JAHDDV010000469.1, forward strand.
GCCCAGGAAAAATTGAACATCCCCAAACTCCTGAGCGAAAACATAATCCATGAACCCATCCTGATTCAGATCTTGCACTTGCAGGAAGTTCATCCAGGCTCCGTTGATACCGATCTCTGTGGTGCTCGGTATGCCACTGCCGTCTACGGATAGTGACTGCAAAAGTCCATCCAGACTAAAGACCAGTTCTTTGATTCCGTCTCCGTCAATATCTACCAGATCCTGATTTTGATAGTGATAGATGTTGTTGAAAGGGACAATTGTTTCGATGAGATTGGCCGCATTCGGTGCGCCATTACTTTCGAGGTACCAAAGCTTGTCATCGACTTCGCACAGCAGATCATCGTCTCCATCTCCATCAAAATCATTTGCGTAAACTGCGACCAGGTTATTGACAAGGGAGAGGCTGAACTCGCCATCTCCTTGTCCTGAAAACAAGACGCTGGAACCTTCCACTGCGGGTACGGTGCCAATGTAATCCATATGACCATTGCCATCGAAATCCCCAAATACCGGATTGGACATGTCAGCATAGACCGGGTCCCAAGAATGCCGCACTCCCGGATTGCCTTGTCCATCATTTTCCAGCCAGTAAGAGTCGAAAAAGAAATCGGCATAGCCATCGCCATTAAGGTCTTTCAGTGCGAGTAATTCAAAATGACCACCATCGTAGACGGTTTGATGGTAGATGTATTGGGCTTGTAATTGGATGGTACAAAAGCTCATAATGAGCCATACGAAATGTTTCATCTTTCTTTTTAGTTTTTAGTGCCTAGTG
>JAHDDV010000049.1 GCA_020629205.1 Chitinophagales bacterium
GAGCCATCATAGGCAGAATGATTTCTGAGCCAAGATAGCCTTTCTTTCGTAGATATACCAATTGGATGAAAAGGGCAATATGGGGCGGAAAATAATGTATAGCGTATGAGGAATTGGCTCTGGTCTGAGGCTTGCTTAGCCTGAAAAAAGGGGGATAAAATACAAAAGAAAAGCCCCCCACCATGTTTCAGATGGAGAGCTCTTCAAGGCGGCTTTCTTCCAATTTTGCCTAAGATATTGTCTGGTGAGTTGAAGCTTTCAAATCAACTACGGCGCAATCTACGCATTTAGTTTTAATGCTCCAAGAACTGCTTAAATAATTGATTAACAATTTTTTATTCGGTCTCAAATAATGTAGAATCTGAGTAGTCTGTCCATCCACTTGCACACTGATAGCGCACCTGTAACTGATACAGGGTTTCGGCCTGCAAAGTGTTGATGTAACGGTAATAGTTTGACGACTGATCCGATTCAATCCACTGTGTACTGTTGAATGCTCGGTACCTGAATTGGTTGATCGCACCAGCAGGTGAATTGAAGTAGTACATATAGGCAGAAGTTGCTCCTAACACTTGAGCACTCAAATCATCGACCGATGGAGCTTCACAGTCAGTTGGTGGATTAGTTCCTCCTTCACCGGTAGTTGTAAAGGTTTGGCTGTCGCTATAGTCGCCCAATCCTGCTGAGCAACGGAAGCGCACTTGAAACTCGTACTCAGTCCCTGAACTCAAGCCTGTGATGTATCGGTAGTAGTTGGACCCCTCGTTAGTCTCCGTCCAATCACCGCCGCTCGTTGCTCGGTATCTGAACTGATTGGCGGTGGTACCGGCTGGTGTAGGGGTATAGATATAGCTGGCATTGTCTCCGATGGAACTGGTGTAGAGGCTATTTCCTGTAGTAGTAGCGCAATCACCACCACCTCCTCCGCCTCCGTCTCCGGTAGTGGTGAAGGTAGCTGAACTTGAGTACTCTGAATAGCCTGTTGTACATGCGACCCGCGCTTGAAACTCGTATTCTGTTCCTGCAAGCAGGCCTGTGAGATATCGGTAGTAGTTAGTTGCTTGATCGGTATAGCTCCATTCGCCGGATGCTACAGGCTTGTATCTAAATTGGTTTTCTACTCCACTTGTTGCTCCTTGCAGATACACATATGTGGCGAAGTCGCTGGTACTGCTTGTTGTCAATTGTGAGGCTCCTGGAGCATTACAATCTGAAATTACCTCGCCTTGAGTAGTGAAGGTCAAAGAACTTGCATATAGTGACCAGAGTCCGTTAGAGCAGAGCACACGGGCTTGCACTTCGTAGGTACTGCCCTGCGTGAGTGCATTAAGGTAGGTGTAGTAGTTATTGCTTACAGTTGTTTCGGTCCAGGTGCTTGATCCTTGAATTCTATAACGGAATTGATTGTCAACTGCACCAGTGGGTTGTGGGATGTAGACATATGCACTTGTGAAGCCTATAGAGCTTGTAGAGAGTGTATTGCCAGCAGGTGCTGTACAGTTTGGTGTATTTGGCGTATCTCCCGTGGTAGTGAAAGACAAAGCTTCAGACCAATCAGACCAGTCTTCCTTGGAGCATAAGACTCTTGCCTGATATTCATATTCGGTGCTTCCGGTTAGATTGCCCAGGAATTGGAAATAGACGTCTGAGGGATTGGTACTGACCCAGGCATCATTGCTTCCAGCTACCCGATATCTAAACTGGTTCATCACTGGTCCTGCTGGTTGATCGATATACACATAAGTGTAGGTTTCATGAGGATCATCGTGTCTAATATAGCTGGATTTAGGCGCTTGACATCCGTATGCTGGCTGAATGCCGTAGATCAGCGCCTGCTCATCGTAGTAGTATACATCGCTGCCTTCAATTTGACCTTCCCAGTAGCTACCATTGTCTGCAAACCAGCCATTGTACGAGCCTCCCCAGCCCCAATTCATGTGGTATAAGCCATCGGTGTCATAGCCATCGCAGACCCACTGGTGGCCGGTGTCGCCTGTTACCGCCCGCATTAGGACCGGTCTGCCCTCATCCAATTCGCTTTCTACCTTGTCAAAATACCAGGTATCGTTGGTGTGGACACGGTATACCCAATCAGCATTGCAATCGTATTTGAATTTGTGTATTAGAATTGAGTCAATGATAGACAGGAAGGTAGCGGTATAGAAATCACTGTAAGCCGTATTGAGGGCAGCACCAGTGATATAGAGCAAATGAGCTACATCATCATTGGGACCATGAAGGGTGTCTTCCATGGCCGAGTAGTTGAAAGTTTCTTCAGCGAGGTCGATCTGTACCTCTCCAAATTGAGGGTCTACATAATCAACAAAGCCATTGCCTTTTGCTGGGTATTGCCAATAATTGATTAGTTGACCGACTGCCACGGGCACACAGCCTACATAGGCATGGCCAGCAGGTCCGGTTTCTATCGCCGGGCAAGCAGCGTTATAGTATTGATCTTGATTCCATCCTGTCGTCATCAGTGGAGCTACGGCGATATCTCTTGTTGATAGATAGTCGCTTTTTTGGAAATCCTCGGAGCTGAGTTGAGCCCATTTCTTTTGAGTGGCCTTAGAGCTTAGCGTTTCCGTGGAACGCAAATGCGCTATTTTTCTTCTAGTGCCTTCAATGTATATCTCGATTCCTGCGTGGGTTTCAGATAGATCGGTATTACCTTCAAAGCTGTATCCGAGAATTGGGTTTAGTCTATCGTCACCTGCCACTAAGATGAAGCCTTTGTTATCTAGTTCAAACAAGTGGGCTATTGCTACTGATCCATCCATGAAGCTTCTTTCGGAGTGAATCTGTACCTGAGAGCGGTTTTGCAGTGTGCTGCTTTTTGCCAGCGTGTAGTTTTGGGCCACTAGCAAAGCTTTTTCTTGATCGACACTCTCTGCTTTTACGCTTGGACTAATTGCTAACTGAAGAAGAAATAGGGTAATCAGATAGGCAAAGAACGGGTGCTTAGTCTGTAGTAGACATTTCATTTTCTTTGGTTTATGTTATTAATGGCTATCGGAGCTTTGACTTGGTGTTTTATGTCCAATTATTCAGCAGAATCATGCAATTGCTCTGGATAATTCGGACGGAAACCGACGTTTAACGTAACCGTAAAAGTGGTCATAGTGTCAGCTCATTTTCATAGTTTCATCAGTAATGGACGATCTTCGAGGCCATTTGGGAAATACCCAACAAAAAAAATACCGCAAAACATGTGTTTTGCGGTATTTTTCTGCAATTCTGGGGTAGCTGGGTCTATCCCTTTCTCCTTTTCTTCTTTTTTCGCTTTTTCTTCTTCTTCTTGCCTTGTTTGGCACTGTCGGGTTGAGTGGGGTTTTCCAGAATGTCTGAATTTTGTACAGTATAAACCTTGGCAACGTGGTTCCAAATTCCGTTTTTGAATTCAAAGCCTTCGTAGGTTCCGTCAGGTAGATAGCCATGATACATGCCTTTTCCTTCCTCTTGTTCGGGGGCTACGTGATCATAGATGATCATGTCCTTATCTTCATGGTAGTTTAGACTAACAGCTCCTTTGTTGCTGTATTCCAGAATGAATCGGCATTTGATTCCATCGTTGTCATCTTCCGGTCTTACTACGTCAATTATCGGGGCCCCAAAAGTAGGCTTGCCATTTTCGAAATGTAGCACATCCATTACCTTTTTGGTGCTTATCGGTGTGCTGTTTTTCCAGCCAAAGAGGTTGTAGTACTTTTTCCCTCGATGTTCCTTTTCAGCAATTCCGTAGTAGACAGATCCGTACCAGTTTTCATTGGTCAAGACCTTGTCTTCAGGAAAAGTGATCAGGTTGGTGGAATCTCGTAAAGGATACAGCTCCAACTTTTCCGAATTGTTCATTTGGATTGCTCCATTGTACAGGTAGTGCGATTTTGAAGTGATTTTTTCTGAGGGAGCACCGGGGCCCATTTGATCTTGTTCTCCCGTTTTGATCAGCCAGGTGATGATACGAAAGGTACTGTCAGCTGGGTACAGGATGGAAATGTTTTCCTGTACCTTCTTGAACGGGTATCTGAAACTATTTTCCTTTCTAAGCCCCTGAACTAAAACAGGAATTACTTTGGCATTCAGTTCAATTTTTTTGTCTCCCGAAGGCGATGTAGAAATCTGATTCCACAAAGTCGCCAAAGAGTCTTCTATGGCTGGAAGTTCAGCCTTGCTCAGGTCGGTCTGAGCATACATGATTGGAGAGAGCATGGCTGCCAATATGCACAGCAGAAAGTGCTTTTTCATTCTGTCTTGTTTGATTTTCCCAAAAACGTTGCTAGTCAGTCAATTATTTTGCCCGAAAATACAAAGAAATCGAGTATTTAGCGGTCGGTGTCATGTCCTAAAACACCCACTATTGATGGTAGCAGTCGTGATTGGTTTAGCAATGGTCAGCAGAATTCGCATGATTATTGAGATATTTGCCGCTTGTAAAGATTAGTGTCTGGGAATTTTCAATTAATATGCGGCATAATTGCCGTGTTCCAATTAGGCACGACGTAAACATTATTGAGCAATTGAACAACCTTGCAAACACAGTCATCAATCGACACCTTGATATCATTCGGTATTTATTGGTCGGAGCGGTCATTGTTCTGCTGACCTGGATCTATCCCAGAAACAACTTCAAATTCGATTACGAAAAGGATAAGCCCTGGTTACACGAGACGCTCTATGCTCCTTTTAGTTTTTCCATCAAGAAGCCAGCTGAGCAGTTCTTGAGCGAGCAAGAGGAGGCGAAGAAATCGGTTTTGCCTTATTATGATTTCGATCCCGAAGTGATTGTCACGGTTCAAGAAGATTTCAAAGCAAAGCTTGGTTCGGCGGTACAGGAGTACAATCGTGTTATCGCTGATGATACCAGTCTGGTGGATGTGGTAGATTCCTTGCTCATTGACGAGACGAGTTATCTGCTCAAAGGGCAAGAAATTCTCGACCATATTTATGAGGTTGGGATTTTAGAAAGAGATGAAGCTCACCAGACACTGGAGGCAGAAGAGCTGATCAATATTCTAACGGACAAGAGTTTTGCGAGTCTCAAGACTATTGGTGGCTTTTATTCATTGCCCTCCGCCTACCAATACATAGTGGATGAGGTTAGCCAGGAGGACGAGATCAGGAATGCCTTTTTGGTGGGGCTGGTCGAAAATGTGATTCGACCAAATATCAAGTACAATGAGTCGATTACGGAGAAGTTTCGGCAGGAAGCTCTAAAGGCTATCCTTCCCACCAAAGGTGTTATTCAAGAAGCAGAGAAGATTATCGATCAAGGTACCAAGGTTACCGAAGAGAAGTTTCAGATACTGAACTCCCTGAGGGATGAATATCAAAAAGGAGAGGAGACCTTTGCCAGTTGGTACAAGACGATAGGATATTTGCTAATGACTAGTTTGATCCTATTGATCTTTTTGACTTATATCAGAAGTAGTCAACCTCGGGTATATTCGAGTTTGCGTCGGATGACCTTTATTCTTGTGGTGATCTTGATATTCCAATATATGATCAGCTTGCTGGTTGGCAGTACAGCAGCTGCCGATCGGACAATACTTTATGTGGTCCCGTTTTGCATGGTGCCCATCATTTTTAGAACTTTTTTTGGTGTCCGAATGGCTTTATATGGTCATATGATTAATGTTATGATAGCCACATTCATCCTGCCACTTGGCTCGGATTATTTTATTCTACAGCTTCTGGTGGGCTTTGTAGCTATCCTTGCGAATCGCAAAGCCTTCTATTGGTCCCAGTTTTTTCGTGCGACTCTTTATGTCTTCATCGCATACTGTTTGGGGTACTTGGCCATCTTCCTAATTCGGGAAGGCTCACCTACGGAGCTTAAGTTTCTTCCATTTGGGTGGTTGACAGTGAACGCATTCCTTGTGTTACTGACGTTCCCATTGATTCCGTTTTTCGAGAAGCTGTTCGGTTTTGTATCTCATATCACTCTGGTAGAGCTGAGTGATCTAAATAATCCCTTGTTAAAGGAGCTGTCGGTAAAAGCTCCTGGTACTTTCTGGCATTCTATCCAGGTTGCCAATCTGGCTGAAGCAGCGGCATATGAAGTTGGGGCAGACACCTTGATTACAAAAGTAGGCGCTTTATACCATGATGTTGGAAAGATGAATAACCCTATGTATTTTATCGAAAATCAGAAGTCTCAGATCAATCTGCATGATGGGCTGGGTTATACTGAGAGCGCGAAGATTATCATCGGTCATGTCATAGATGGTATCGAGACGGCAAAGAACCAGGGACTGCCCAACGATATTGTGGACTTCGTACGCACACATCACGGCACCACACTTACAGACTATTTCTATCGAAAGGAGGTGGCAGCGAACCCAGACAAGGAGATAGATCCTAAACTCTTTCAGTATCCTGGACCAATTCCCTACAGCAAGGAAACCGCTTTGGTAATGATTGCGGATTCTCTCGAGGCCGCCAGTCGAAGTCTAACAAATCCTACACAGGATGATATTGACAATCTTGTAGATGGGATCATTCAGCACAAGATCAAACAGCATCAGTTTGAGAATTGTGATTTATCGTTCAAGGACTTGAAGCTAATTCGAAAGAAGTTCAAGCATCTTTTAAAATCCAATTTTCACGTGAGAGTGAAGTATCCTGGTCTCAATTGATTTGGTCTATTGGTGATTAGGGTATCTAGCTGGATTGGATTCTGACATAAGTTCATAAACTGCGTCAAAAACATCGGCAGCATTCGGTTTACATATGTAATCTCCATCCGATCCATAGGCAGGGCGATTCTCCATTGCTGTGACAGTAACAGGTTTTGAATCAAGATAGCTGTACCCATTTTGCTTTTCGAGGACTTCCTGCATCATGTAAGCGCTGGCACCACCGGGTACATCTTCGTCGAAGAAGACAATTCGATTGGTCTTTTTAAGTGATTCAAGAATCAAATGATTGATATCAAAAGGTAGCAAGCTTTGGACATCAATCAACTCTGCAGAAATGTCGGCATTTGACAATAGTTTGGCTGCTTCTTCGGCCACTCTTACACAAGAGCCATAGGTTACAATTGTAACATCATTACCTTCCATCAAAACCTCTGGTACACCTAGTGGCACCTTCATAGTTGCAATGTTGTCTGGCATCTTTTCTTTGATCCTGTAGCCGTTCAGGCATTCCACTACGATTGCCGGGTCATCGGATTCGAGCAAGGTGTTGTAGAAGCCAGCCGCCTGAGTCATGTTTCGCGGGACGAGCAAATGCATTCCACGGACGGCGTGGAGAATCATTCCCATTGGCGAACCGCTATGCCAAATTCCTTCCAAACGATGTCCTCTGGTTCGAATAATGGCAGGCAGCACCATTTTCCCGACGGTTCTCCAATGTGTAGTAGCAATATCATCCGAGATCACCTGCAAGCCCCATAGGAAGTAGTCGATGTACTGAATTTCGGCAATTGGTCTTAAGCCTCGCATGGCTAGACCAAGGGCCTGACCAATAATCGTTGCTTCCCTGATTCCGCTGTCAAAGACCCGATGCTCAGAATGAATTTCCTGCAGACCAGCAAATCCTTGATTTACGTCGCCGATCTTGCCGACGTCTTCGCCAAAGGCCATTACTCTGGCATCCCGCTTCAGCATTGCATCAAAACAAGCATTTAGTACTTCTGAACCGTTTACGAGTTTCGCATCCACATCATAAGTAGCCGCTTCCTGGGGAACTTTAAGAGCTGATTTGGGGCCCTCGTTATACAAGAATTTGCCATAAGTTGTTTTGGCATTTGACTTTGCCTCTCGGTACCAACTGCGCAGTGCTGAGATTGCTGGTCCTTGCTCCAGCCTGAGTGCAACCAAGGCTGATTGTATCACCTGAAATATATCGCGTTTCAAAGGAGAAAGAACGCTGGTTAAGTTCTTCTTGTACACGGTAAGATCCAAGCGTCCCTGCAGCTCTAGTTGAACGGCATCCAGATGCGAAATTGCGGTCGCTTGAAATTGCTTTATGGGAGCATTGAAATCGATCCAGGCCTGTTGTGACTCCTGTTTAACGAAAGCCTTAGCCTCTTTCTCGATCTTCAGTAGCTTTTCTTCTGAGACACCCTGGTCAAGTATGTGTTTCCGAAAGATCCTATTACAATCGTTTTTCCTTTCCCAAGCCAATCGCGTGGCGTCTTTGTATCTCTCATGGCTGCCAGAAGTGGAATGTCCTAGCTGCTGGGTGCAGTTTTCGACATGCACCAAGCAAGGAATGTGATTTTTTCGCGCTAGCATTGATGCCTGTTCATAGGTCCGTAACAGTGCATCATAGTCATGAGCATTGACAGTGAAAATCTTTATTCCGTTTTCTTTTAGACCTGATGCGCTTCCGTTCTTTTTCTTATTGTTGTCCTCCGAAATTCTAAGACCCGAGAGGGCTTTTGATATTGATTCTTTTGTAGTCTGATATTTCTTTGGTACCGATATCCCATAGCCATCATCCCAGATCGAGACAACAACAGGGATCTGTAGAACGCCCATAGCATTCATGGCCTCCCAAAACAGGCCTTCAGAAGTCGCAGCGTCACCAATATTGGCAAAAATCACCTCCCCGCCTTTGTTAGAGAATTGCTTTAGAGGATGTAAGGCTTTGATTTGTTTGTACTTTTTTGAAGCCAAACCTAGGCCCACAGCTCGTGCCATCTGTGAAGAGGTACATGAGACATCCGGAGCTGTATTGGGGCGCTTCATTAGGTCATTCCAGGTGCCCTCAGTAGCGTCATAAGAGTCATTCGAGAAGTGTGCGTTCATTTGACGTCCGGCAGAATGCGGCTCTCTGTCATGATCCGGATCTCCGTACAATTGGGCAAAGAGGTTTCTGACAGTTACTTGCTTTAGTGCCAGCATAATCGTTTGATCACGGTAATAGCCGGTTCGGAAGTCACCGTTCTTGAAATACTTTGTCAATGCGATTTGTGGAAGTTCTTTTCCATCTCCAAGGATCCCAAATTTCGCTTTCCCAGTAAGCACAAGTTTCCTGGAGAGAATGCTGATTTCCCTACTAGTAACGGCTAATTTATAATCCTCTAATAGCTGCTTTGTCTTGGACTTGGACAAGGTGGGAACTTTTACGGTGCTTTTACTCATACACTGGGGCGGTTACTTCAAATCAAAATCCAAAGCAGGCAGTGATGCTTCTTATTGTGTCAGCCAACTGCTAATGTTAACCTTCAAGCTAAATTGAAGTAGCTTATTTTTTGTATGGGGCTAAAGGTCAATAATTTAACCTACTATTTTGCTAGGCTACAGACACACTGCTCTGCCCAATCACGCAACAAAAGTACAAATTTTCCGCCATTAATTAGCGTTTCGGTGGGAACTTAGTTTTCACGAATTCTCTTATGGAAAGGTGCAAAAAAAAGGCACAAGACTCATTCAGTCTTGTGCCTTTTGATGTGAGCGTAAAGCACTACTCGTTTACGATCGACTTTGTTTTAGCTGGTCCTTCTTCCATTTCGAAAGGACTTGTAACCTTACCTTTGATAAAGAGCCTTTTGGTAGGTGTATAAGCATTCGAGGTGATGGTGATAGACTTGTTGAATGGTCCTGGTCGGCCTTTACTGTTATAAACAGCAGTAATTGCGCTTGTTTCACCTGGCATGATTGGCTCTTTGGGCCATTCAGGAGTAGTGCAACCACAGGAAGCCTTTACATTACTGATGATAAGTGGTTCTTTACCATTGTTTGTGAAAGTGAATTCATGGCTGTATTTTTCCCCCTCAGGTACTTCACCAAAGTCATGGGATTCCATTCCAAAGGCCATTACAGGTTTCGTCGTTTCTATGACATTGTTGTTCTCATCCACTATGAAAGCTGGGGCTGAGCTACTCTGAACCTTTTGCTTTTCTGCTTCCACTGATTGGCCGTTGGCAAAAGTGAATAGGAAACAAGCAATAATAAGCGTCAAGAAGTTTTTCATGATATAAGTAAGTTTAAAAGATTTTCGACAGCGAGCAAATACTTCTGCTTGCCGAATTTGACCAGGAGCATTTGCAGTCCAAATTTACGGTGAAAGCAGCACTATTACCAAAAGATGGCAGAACTAAATATTGCCAACCTCAATTTGACAATGTTGCGTAAAAGTAGTTTAATTTGCGCTGATCATTTGTGTCAACATTCTGAAACACGTCAAATTAGCAATCCATGCCCTCAATATCTCGAAAAGGCCTTCATATGCCTGCCAGTCCAATTCGCAAGCTGGTTCCTTTTGCTGAAGCCGCAAAAGCCAGAGGCACAAGCATTTATCACCTAAATATTGGCCAACCGGACATCAACACGCCGGAAGTCATGCTAGATGCCATTCGATCTTATGATGAAAAAGTCGTCGCATATTCTCATTCTGCCGGACTCTTGACCTACCGCCAAAAAATCGTGAAATACTATAAAGCTTTGAATCTGGACATAGGGACAGATGACATCATTGTTTCAGCAGGTGCCTCTGAGGCGATCTTATTCGCAGTCAATTCCTGTCTCGATGCCGGAGATGAGTTAATCGTACCAGAGCCTTTCTACGCGAATTACAACGGTTTTTCTATTAGCGCAGGGGTGAAGGTAGTGCCGGTCACGGCCCATATTGAGACTGGATTTGCCTTGCCAGCTATAGAGGACTTCGAGCTACTCATAAATGAGAAAACGAAGGGCATTATGATTTGTAATCCCAGCAACCCCACAGGATATGTCTATTCGCGGGAAGAATTGGAGATTTTGAGTCAAATAGTGCAGAAGCACGATTTGTTTCTTTTTGTAGACGAAGTTTATCGGGAATTCTGCTATGATGGTCGAGAACATGTGAGTGTACTTTCACTTCCGGGATTGGAGGAAAATGTGGTGGTTTTTGATTCAATCTCCAAGCGATACAGTGCTTGCGGAGCAAGGATTGGGTACATGATCTCAAAAAATCAAGAAGTTATCTCTACCGCGATGAAGTTTGCTCAGGCCCGTTTGAGTCCGCCCGGCTTTGGTCAGGTTGCTGCCTCTGCCTGTATGGAAGTACCAGCATCATATCTTGAGAACGTACTCAATGAGTATGATCAACGCAGAAGAGTGTTGGTTGAAGAGTTGCGCAAGATTCCGGGAGTAATTTGTCCAGAACCGGGTGGAGCCTTCTACGCTTTCGTGCAGTTGCCCATCGAGAATGCAGAACATTTCTGCCGTTGGTTGTTGGAAGATTTTAGTCACGAAGGTTCAACGGTCATGCTGGCACCAGGTTCAGGATTTTATTCGACTCCTGGTTCAGGTAGAAACCAGGTGCGAATCGCCTATGTACTAAATGTTGATGATTTGAAGAGGGCAGTGGCGATTCTGGCTGCAGGTCTGGAGCGTTATACTGAGCTTCAGGTTGAAACCGCTTAGGCAATTGCTCTGGCACTGGTGCCTCAAGCTTATTAGAAGCCTATGTAGAATCCTTTGTTTTGTTTAGCAAGCTTCTTCATGAACTTCACTTTTGGACTGATGGAAGCACGGTCCCTAAATTCTGAACCAACCCCAATCGTATTAATGGTCTTGCCGTTGTTCAGACCTTTTATGAATGCCAAAACATCTTCTACGCTTTCATCCTTGCAGTTTGAGCCCTGCACCTGAGTCGGCAAACCATCCGATAGATACATGATGGTCTCTGCTGACTTATACGAAGGGCTACTGAGTACGAATTCCATTGCATCGCGAGTTGGAGTACATCCACGTGCCTTTAGCTTATTGATGTATCGGTAAATCTGGTATTTGCTCTCTTGTGTTACCTGCGTCAACTTAGTATAAAAAGCCTTATAGTTTTCGGTAGCGGAGTAGGGGAAGACCACAATGTCTACATTGTAGGAGCTTTCAGGTAGGGTTGCTATGAGCATCTTGAGGCCGGCTTTGACCTCGTCCAATTTTTGAGGCTCCGGGTTATCATCCATACTACCCGAGATATCAACAACAAAGACAACGTTTTTGCCCATCCGTACTCCTACATCTGCATTGCCCTTTTGATTCATTTGCTGCTCCTTCTTTTCCAGCTCAGCCTTCAATTCCACATTTTCGGCTTCCAATTCCTGAACTTGCGCCTGAATAGCTTCGACATTGACATTTGGAATCTTGGATTGAGCTCCTTGTAGCTGAGACTTAAGTGCTGAAGCTTGTGTTTCCACTTGCTTCTTTTCTTCTTCACACTTGGCAATCTTTGCTTTTAGGTCCTGGATCTCACTTTTCATTTTTTGGCTGTCCTTGGTGATCTCTTCCAGTTCCTTTACCTTGGATTTTAGGGTCTTGACCTCTTTTGTTAGCTCCTTTTTTCGACCATCGCATTTGGCTAACTTTTGTTGTACTTCCTGAATCTCTGCTTCCAGACTTGAGATGACAGTTTCCACCTTCTTGAGTTCACTGGTAACATTGGCATACTGCTCTTTGAATTTCTGATACTGTTGCTTGTATTCACTGGACATCTTGTCAAAGTCAGCCTGCGGGATAGAGCTTTCCAGATTGCTCATCAAGGATTGAATTCCTTGTACGTCCATCTTCAAGGACTTGAATGACTCTAACTCCTGAAGCTGAGCTTCAACATCTTGGTCCATCTTTGGAATGATAATAAAGAGAATTAGTACTGCCCCCAGTGCGCCTGAAAGCAAATCGAGGAAGGCGACGTTAAATACATTAATCTCTTTTCTAGCCATGGTAGAATTTTGCGAAGAATCATTGCTAAAGCCTTAAAGTAGAATGCCGAGATTCACTTTGGGCCAAATTGTTTTGAATTGTGCTATTCTGGCTGGAAAATTGCTTAAAGCCTCTTCGAATATCAGTTGCACAAAGCCATCAAACTTACGATATTTCAATAGATAATAAAATCGGGAAGTAGAAGAACGAGAGAAAGGTCTTTGGTTGTCTGTTTAGGCAAGATTTGATCGTTTCATTTTTTTGTTATCTTGTGTTTCTTGCACTGTGGACCACGAAGAATTATAATTCGAGACAATATGTTGATCTCTATTAAATCACCCCTTTATCTTCACGAAGTAGGCAGACGATCCAACAATGAGGATAGTATTTACCCGCTGCCAACAGTCGCTAATGAGCAAGATCGACTATTTGTGGTTTGTGATGGTGTGGGTGGCTCGGAGAAGGGAGAAGTTGCCTCATCCTTGGTTTGCAACTTGGTTCCGGAATTTCTGGCAAACCACCCGACACAATTGATAGACAAGACGTTCCTTGAAGAGATGTTGTCCTTCATTGAGCAAAGGCTAAGCAGTCATGTAAATGCCAACCCGCAATGTAAGGGAATGGCAACCACTTTAACGATGCTCTATTTTGATGAACGAGGCGCAACGGTTGCCTGGTGTGGAGACAGTCGTGTTTACCATTTTCGTGGGGGAGAGATTTTGTTTCAGACACAGGACCACAGTTTGGTAGCGGAGATGGTGCGGAGAGGTGAATTGGCAGAAGAAGAAGCAGAGAGTCATCCTCAGAAAAATGTTATTCTTCGAGCGATCTCAGGAGCTGATAAGCCATCTAAACTTGACTTTGATCTCTTGACTGATATTCAACAAGGGGATCGTTTTCTGCTCTGCTCCGATGGAGTGCTGGAGGCCTTCAACAGTAAAGAACTAAGTGTTCTGAACAGCAACGGAATGATAGATCTTTACGACATGCGGGATGCCATCGCCATCCGTTGTGCTGAACGGTCTAGAGATAACCATGCGATGTATCTGCTTGAGGTGGCAGATGTTAGCGGTATTGCAGCGTCGACAACCGGACAGCATGATACGATGCCAATCCAAATGCCTAAGGAAAAAGTGCCAACCCAAAAGTCCGTGCAGCAAAAGGAGCCTGGGCCAAATAAAATGCCAGCTAAAGAGGTGAGTTTATCGAATGAAAGCACCGAGGCTAAACCCAAGACTTCCGGAAACTCAAACAAAGCAGTACTTGGCCTGATGGGAGCGGCTTTGATCCTTACACTGACCATAGGAGGCTTGAAGATGTCTGAATTGAGCAGTACGAGCAGGTATCACGAGTTTCTGGCAATGGGAAACGAACAAATGGAGCGAAAGCAATGGAATGAAGCAAAGATAAGTTTTCAAAATGCCATTGAAATCAATCCAGAGGACGAGCGAGCATTTGATCGTTTGGCGGAGATTCGAGATCGCGAGAGACAGGAGTTTGTCGAAGATAGTGTTGCAAAAGCCAAGCAACTCCTACAAGTTCAGGATTCTCTTTCCTTTCACGCTTCGGATTCTCTCCACCTGGATTCTATGAATTTGCGAGATTCAAAGTTAGACAGCACTGCCTTCGAATAGAACGATTTTCAATGAGAAATGCCGTTTAGTGTTCTCCTAAATGAACTTTAGAGCGGTGATATTTGCTTTTTGGGTGAATGAAGAAAGAACTGGAAAGACTAGTGCGAGATATCAAAATCCCGCTGAGCTTCGTGGCAATAATTTGGCTTGTATATCTCGTTGAATTTTTTACCGGTAGTTCATTTCACGATTTTGGTGTGTTTCCGCGACATAAAGATGGCTTGATTGGCATAATTACTATGCCCTTTATACATGGGAGCTTCAAGCATCTCTTCAATAACTCCGTTCCCTTAATACTCTTGGGATTCGTATTGCTGCAATCATATCGAAGGGTTTCACTGGAAGTTCTGGCTATGATTTGGAGCATCACTGGGATCTGTCTCTGGGTCGCCGGAAGAGAGAGTCATCATATTGGGGCTAGCGGAATCGTCTATGGACTTGCTTTCTTTATTTTCTTTAGTGGCGTCTTTAGACGAGATGTGCGTTCCATTGCGGCCACCTTGTTGGTAGCTTTTTTCTATGGAAGTATGGTCTGGGGAATTTTTCCTGGTCAGCCAGGAATTTCCTGGGAAGGACACTTGTTTGGCGCAGTAGCAGGAACGATCTGTGCTTTTTATTACCGCAAGGTCGATGCCGTAGCTCCACATGAATGGCCTGACGAGGAACCGGAACCAGCGGTCCAAGAGATCTTTTGGCCCGTACAGTCTGATGAATTACCAGAACAAAGTCGGGAGGATGATGTTGCATTATGGCGGAGATTGTTTATCGAGGATCGGAATAGAAGCAAGGACGATTTATGAGTGAATCTTTGAGCGACGTACTGGCTTTGCCAGATTGGGGGATGGGTTTTTCGGAGAAATTGATCATTGCTGGGCCCTGTAGTGCGGAGTCTCCACAACAGTTGATGGAAACAGCTGCAGGATTGGAGGGAAGCGGTCATCAAGTGCTTAGAGCAGGTATTTGGAAACCAAGAACACGACCTGGTTCTTTTGAAGGGGTTGGAGATATTGGACTTCCATGGCTCAGGCAAGCAGGCAACAAGAGTAATTGTCTGGTGACTACCGAGGTAGCGAATCCCCGGCATTTGAACTTGGCTCTGGAGGCCGGGGTGGACATCATTTGGATCGGGGCTCGCACAACAGTTAACCCCTTTGCAGTACAGGAACTAGCCGACACTTTGTCTGGTATTGACATACCAGTGCTGGTAAAGAATCCTGTGAATCCAGATCTAAATCTTTGGATTGGAGCTTTGGAACGGCTGCATCATGCTGGATTAAAGAGAATTGGGGCAATCCATCGAGGTTTCTCGACCTATGGAGATACCGAATACCGAAACCGACCAAACTGGGACCTTCCGCTAGAGCTGAAACGACGATTTCCCCAATTACCTTTGATATGTGATCCCAGTCATATTTGTGGTAGGCGAGACACTCTTCAGTATGTTGCTCAGAAGTCTATGGATTTGAATTTCGACGGACTGATGCTTGAGGTGCATAGCGATCCCGATAAGGCCCTGAGTGATGCACAACAACAAATCACCCCTAGAGGCTTCAAGGAGCTACTTTCTGATCTTGTGATTCGACGAACGGGTAAGGGAGAGCAATTGGTAGAGTCCTCGCTGAACGAGATGCGTGGCAGAATCGACCAGATGGATCGACAAATCCTTGCCTTGCTCGCCAGTCGTATGGAGGTGGTGCGGGATATTGGCGACTTCAAGCGATTGCATGACATCACCATATATCAGGCAGATCGCTGGGACAAAGTACGGCAGGACCGACTAGCACTAGGAAAGGCAATGGGCCTGAGCAAATCCTTCCTCGAACAGCATTGCAACAATGTGCTCAAAGAGTCTATTCGACATCAAACCAGAGTGATGAACGAAAGTGTCGAGAAGTACCTTAAGCCATAACAACATTCTGCCTTTAGCTTAGCTGCTATTTCATGCCATTTATTAATGCCTAATCATTACTTTTGTCACAGGATTATTATTGACAAAATTGTTTCCTGATGACTTTCACATATTACGGGCATTCATGCTTTGAATTATCTCTGGGGGGAAAGCGAATACTATTCGATCCTTTTATCTCTGGCAATCCTAAGGCTGCCGATGTGGATATCAATTCCTTAAACCCCGATTACGTATTGATTTCTCACGGACACAGCGATCATATTGCCGATGCGGAAGCGATCCTAAAACGAAGCGGGGCTTTTGCCATCAGCACTTATGAAGTAATCATGTGGTTGTCAAAGAAAGGCTGTGAAAATGGAAGGCCCATGAACCATGGTGGCTCCTTTAAGACCGATTTCGGGACAGTGAAGCTGGTCAATGCTGTCCATTCCTCAGATATGCCTGATGGCTCTTATGGAGGAAACCCGGCCGGATTCCTGATCAACTCGAGAGAAGGAGACTTCTACTATGCAGGAGATACGGCATTGACCATGGACATGAAGCTGATTCCCCTGTGGTCAAAGCTCAAAGTGGCCATATTGCCGATAGGAGATAACTTCACGATGGGCATTGAGGACGCGATCCGAGCAGCACAATTTGTTGAATGCAATAAGGTGATTGGCGTACACTTTGATACCTTCGGTTTTATCGAAATTGATCAGGAAGCCGCCAAGCAGCAATTTGCAGACCAGAATATTGAGCTGATTCTGCCAAAGATTGGACAAAGCATGAAGCTTTGAACAAATTTGCTGACTTAGATCGTAATTGGAAATGTTTTTGTTAAGCAAGACAATATGGGAAAAATCATAGCAGTTGCCAACCAAAAGGGCGGGGTGGGGAAGACCACCTCAGCTATCAGTCTAGGAGCAAGTCTGGCAGTCTTGGAGTACAAGACTCTGTTGATAGACGCTGATCCTCAAGCGAATGCCACTTCAGGAGTAGGAATGGACCCCGGGGCAGTGGAAAAGGGAACCTACGAATGTTTAGTAAGTGATTTGGATCCCAAAGAAGCAATTATTGAAACCGAAACGCCGAATCTATACTTGCTTCCTTCGCATATGGACCTTGTAGGGGCTGAAATTGAGATGGTTAGCATGGCTGATCGGGAATACCTTCTAAAAAAGAAGCTAGGAAAACTGAAAGAGGAATACGATTTTATCCTAATCGACTGTTCTCCTTCTTTGGGTTTGACGACCTTAAATGCTTTGACGGCTGCAGACAGCATCCTGATTCCTGTGCAATGCGAGTATTTTGCGCTGGAAGGACTGGGAAAACTGCTGAATACAGTCAAAATTGTACAATCAAGACTCAATCCGCAGTTAAAGATTGAGGGCATACTGTTGACTATGTACGATTCGAGAACCCGATTGTCAAAGCAAGTGATTGAAGAGGTAAAACGAGTCTTTAAGTCATTGGTCTTTGAGTCTGTCATACATCGAAACACCAGATTGGGAGAAGCTCCCAGTTTTGGCAAAAGCATCATTATGTATGATATCGAAAGCAAAGGAGCTCGAAACTACCTAAACCTGGCTAAGGAAGTCCTGATCAAAAATGGACTTGTAAAACTGAAATCCGAAGCCTAACTTATAAGCTCTGTAAAAGAGAAAACCAAGTACCGCATATTTAGAAAGCAATAGCCATGGCAAAAGAAAATAAGAAAGGAAGTAAGAGCCGAGAAGCACTTGGCAGAGGAATCCGTGCGCTTCTCGATGATATTGAATCCGATATTACAAGAGTCACTCCCGATGCTCAGGAAGAAGAAGTCGCAAAAGAAGAAGAAAAGGTAGAACAAGAGTTGCCAGAGCTTGGAAGTCCTTCAGTAGAAGAAGTACAGGTTGCCGAAACCAGCGGTGGCATCAAAAGCGAGGTCCTGATCTCTGATGTGGAGGTAAATCCCTTTCAGCCAAGAACCGAATTTGATGAGCAGGCACTCAATGACTTGGCCGCCTCTATCAAGATTCACGGAGTAATTCAACCCATAACGGTGCGCCAGATTGGTGATAAATATCAGCTCATCAGTGGCGAGCGTCGTTGGAGAGCTAGCCAAATTGCCGGTAGAATTGCTATTCCGGCCTATGTGCGTACGGCCAATGATCAAGAGATGCTGGAGCTGGCGCTGATCGAAAATATCCAGCGTGAAGAGTTGAATCCGATGGAGATTGCCTTAAACTATCGCCGTCTCGTTGATGAATGCAACCTTCTTCATGAAGAGCTGGCTGAACGTGTGGGCAAAGACCGGTCGACGGTTTCAAATTACATGCGACTTTTGAAGCTGCCACCACAGATTCAAAAGTATATCCAAACAAAAAAACTTAGCATGGGCCACGCACGTGCCTTAGCGGGTGTCGAAAATGTGGAGCAACAGCTCGCCGTGTTCAAGCAAGTTGTTGAGCAAGAGCTGTCGGTTCGAAAGACTGAAGAGCTAATTCGAGCCGTCGGTGGAAAGAAACCGCAACAGAAAAAAGAGCGCCCTCAGCTAAGACCAGAGTACCAGCAAATACAAAATGATTTGCGCTCGCAGTTGGGCTCAAAAGTGAATCTACGAGTAAAAACCAATGGAAGTGGCGAAATGGTCATCCCTTTCCATTCAACCGACGACCTAAACCGTATCTTAGACATTATCGAGTAAGAGACTAATGTCACCGGATGAGATTCTGCCTTATACTATTTCTAATATTTTGCCAATCGGGAATCCTGCTTGCACAGGACAGCACTGCCGTGTCAAATCCCATCCTGCTGGATAGCCTGCCTGAAGTTGAGACGATCATAGACACCAGCAATCTTGTTTTAGCAGATAAATTTAAGCGAGAAAAGTTATGGTTTGTGATCCCCGGTGAAAGCCCTGGCAGAGCAATGGCGATGGCTGCAGCCATGCCTGGATTAGGTCATCTATACAATGGACAGAAAAGCAGGGCGATTTTCTGGTCGGGTCTTATGGCTGGAGCAACGGGTCTCAGCCTCTACAGTCACTATCGGAAGCCGGAGTGGAAGTCCGAAGCCGGGACAGCACTGGCAGTGGTCTATGGGCTTAACATGCTCGATGCCTATGTCTATTCGCATGTAAAACGAGAGGACATGCTTCATTCACCAGTAAAAGCAGCTTATCTCTCAGCTTTGCTACCTGGACTAGGTCAGGCTTACAATGGAAATAGTTGGAAGTGCCCATTAGTCACTGCGGCCATCGGTAGCAGCCTCTATGGTGTGTTTTATTTCGACTATCTGCACGATAAGTACAAGCAGCTCTATATTGAAAACGACTTTGACCCCACCTATGTCGGGCAAAAGGATCGACACAAGCGAAACAAACAGCTGATGATCATCGTGACTTCGGGACTCTACCTGCTAAATATTCTTGATGCTTTTGTGGATGCACACTTGCACGACTTTGATGTGGATGAGGATCTCAGCCTACGTCCCGAAGTCGGTGTGCAGCCCCTCAATCATTCGCTCTACACTGGTTTGCGGCTCAGCATTCCGCTCCACTAATCTTGGCCGCTCCAAGCATAGAAAAATCAACACCATATGAAAATTGCATTGATCGGTTATGGAAAGATGGGTAAGACCATCGAGCATTTGATCGAGCAAGCAGGCAAGGACGAAGTCTGTTTACGGGTCGATTCCAAATCTGCCCCTTTGCGGCTCGAGGATTTGCAGGTAGTTGATGTGGCGATTGAATTCTCTCGCCCGGAGACGGTTCTGCAAAATATTAATACTTGCCTGCAGGCCAAGGTGCCTATGGTCGTAGGAACTACAGGTTGGTACGATCATTTTGATGCAGTTCAAGACTTGGTTGCGCAAGAGCAGGGCAGCCTGTTCTTCGCCAGCAATTTTAGCCTCGGTGTCAATCTTTTCTTCCAGATCAACAAAAAGCTAGCTGCTATGATGGCGAAGTATCCAGAGTACGCTGTGTCTATCAAGGAGATTCATCATACCGAAAAACTAGATGCTCCAAGTGGCACTGCCATCACCCTCGCCAATCAGATTTTGCCGCATTATTCAAATCTCAGTGATTGGACTCTGGAGCAGCCGGCAGGAGAGAGGCAGCTAGGTATCGAGGCCCTGAGGGAGCCGAAGGTAAAGGGTACGCATGAGATCAAATATCTGTCTGAAATCGACGAGATTAGCATTCAGCACAAGGCCTATTCCCGGCTTGGATTTGCGCAAGGTGCCTTAAAGGCTGCCCACTGGTTGCAAGGAAAGCAGGGTATCTACACAATGGAAGATCTGCTGGAGCTTTAGTTTATTTTGGAGCCCAGCAGAAAGGGCCGTCGCAGCGATGTACCCGTGTTCCGCTAATACTCGGCACCTCGCCAGCTGCTCCTGCACAGCCTGTGCCGTCTCCTCCTATCGTCGGAGCCATCACAGGCTGGCATTCGCCACGCTGGACTCAGCACCTCGTTCCGCTTCACCCGGGGCTATTAGGCGAGCGGCTTCGAGCGCGCCAGCCTTTTTATTTCGGTCTTGACTCATAAGACCGATTCTTTTCCTCTCCCTGCTCATTAGCAGTATTGGTCTCTACCCTATAACCGTCTTTGAACTGCATGTTGATGTATTCACCTGGGACGTCACCCTGAAACATGGTTATGTTGTAATTGGTCAATGTTACTCCATAAAACTTATAGGACAATAGCACCGTGGTTCCTTCTTGATTGAGGGCGTGAACGGTAACCTCGCGCAGCAGTAGTCCCTCGGATAAGTGCTTGTTGATATCTACAGTAGAAGCGTCTACCTGCTTCGAAAAGCTAAGATCAGAAAAGGCAGGGCTATCGCTTTGAACAGTTCTGGATTCCTGATCAAGCTCGCGGTAAACGGAGTAGGTAAAATCTCGAATTTCGATCCAGCCTTCGTAATTCTCGACTTGGCAGTCGCCCTGTATTTCTTTCCCTAAATTGATTAAGTACCGTTGAGCGTTGGCAGTAAGGGATATCATGTATAGCAAAGCGACGAGGGAAAAAATCTTGTACATAGCTTTATGTTTTCTCCTAAGATAGCAATATTGTTTAATGTAGGGTTATTTGTGTAGAGTTTCGAGTTTCGAGTTTCGAGTTTCGAGTTTCGAGTTTTGCGTCCTGCGTCT
>JAHDDV010000470.1 GCA_020629205.1 Chitinophagales bacterium
CCGCAGATGAGTGAGATTAAGTATACGGAAGACAATATTCGCAGCCTTGACTGGAAGGAGCATATGCGGATTCGGCCCGGAATGTATATCGGGAAGTTGGGCGATGGCTCGGCTCAGGATGACGGCATTTATGTCTTGATTAAGGAGGTCGTGGATAATTCTATCGATGAATTTGTGATGGGTCATGGTAAGAAGATCGAGATCAAATTGGACGACAATACCATCAGTGTGCGCGATTATGGTCGCGGAATTCCATTGGGAAAAGTGATCGACTGTGTGGCCAAAATCAATACTGGAGGTAAGTATGATTCGAAGGCTTTTAAGAAGTCTGTGGGTCTGAATGGTGTGGGTGTGAAGGCAGTGAATGCGCTGTCGACTGCTTTTACGGTTGTATCTGTACGGGATGGTAAAATGAAGAAGGCGGAGTTTTCGCAGGGAGAGATAGTGAAGGAGCATCGGCTGGCGAAGACTAAGGAGGAGAATGGGACATTGATGATTTTTCATCCGGACCCTGAGATCTTTCGGAATTTCAATTTTCGCAAGGAGTTTATTGAAGAGCGGATGTGGAATTATGCCTACTTGAATGCCGGGCTTTCGATGTATTATAATGGGAAGCGGTTCTATTCAAAGAATGGATTGCTTGATCTGCTGGATAATAAGACTACTGTTGAAGATATCAATTACCCTATTATTCACCTTAAGGGTGATGATATTGAGTTGGCGATGACGCATAGTCATTCGCAGTATGGGGAGGAGTATTATTCCTTTGTGAATGGTCAGCATACAACTCAAGGTGGAACACATTTGGTGGCTTTTCGAGAGGCGATTGTGAAGACTGTTCGTGAGTTTTATGGCAAAAACTATGATACTTCTGACATCCGTCAGTCAATTGTGGCAGCGATCTCGGTGCGTGTAGAAGAGCCGGTGTTTGAGTCTCAGACCAAGACGAAATTGGGTTCTCAGAACATGGGGCCTGACTTGCCTACTGTACGTTCTTTCATCAATGATTTTGTGAAGAAGGAGCTGGATAATTTCTTGCACAGGAATAAGGAAGTAGCGGAGAGTTTGCAGAAGAAGATCTTGCGTTCTGAGCGAGAGCGCAAGGAGATGGCGGGTATCAAGAAGCTGGCTCGACAGAATGCGAAGAAGGCTTCGCTGCACAATAAGAAATTGAGGGATTGTCGCAAGCATTTTAACAAAGATAAATCAGAAAAGCGATATGAAACAACGCTGTTTATCACCGAGGGTGATTCGGCGAGTGGATCGATTACAAAGGCGCGGGATGTGGATACGCAGGCGGTGTTTAGTTTGCGCGGTAAGCCCTTGAATACCTTCTCGCACAGCAAGAAGATTGTCTATCAGAATGAGGAGTTCAATCTGCTGCATCATGCTTTGAATATTGAGGAAGGGATTGAAAATCTGCGCTACAACAAGATTGTGGTGGCTACGGATGCGGATGTGGACGGCATGCATATTCGATTGCTATTGCTGACTTTCTTTTTGAAGTATTTTCCGGAGTTGGTGAAGAATGGTCATATCTATATTTTGGAGACGCCATTGTTTAGGGTGCGCAATAAGAAGGAGACGATCTATTGTTATAGTGAGAAGGAGAAGCAGTCGGCAATGAAGAAGCTTGGGAAGACGCATGAGATTACGCGCTTCAAGGGGCTTGGGGAGATTTCGCCGGATGAGTTTGGGGGCTTTATTGGGAAGGACATTCGATTGAATCCGGTGATCTTGCAGGATAATACTTCTATTCCGCAGTTGCTGGAATATTATATGGGTAAGAATACGCCGACGAGGCAGAAGTTTATTATTGGGAACCTTCGGTATGAGCAGGATGTGGTGGATGATCCGGAGGAGCTTGAGGAGGAGCAGCAGGCTTTGGTTGAGTCCTGAACCACAAAAGGGCACGAAGTTTTTGGACCACATAAGGGCACAAAGGTTTTACACAAAAGGACACAAAGGTTTTTGGACCACAAAAGGACGCAAAGATGCTACACAAAAGGGCACATAAGTGTTCTTTTGGGCTAAGCTACTACTAGGGTTTTAATGTTGACAAACTCGCGGATGCCGGCGGAGGATAGTTCTCTGCCGTAGCCGGACTTTTTTATTCCGCCGAAGGGTAGTCTTGGATCGGATTTGACCATGGAGTTAATGAAGACGGCGCCGCAATCTAACTGTCTGGCCAGGCGTTGTGCTCGTTCTACATTTACTGTCCAAATTGAAGCGGCTAATCCGTAGGGAGTTTGGTTGGCAGTGGCTATGGCTTCTTGTTCATTTTTGACGGTGATGATGGCGGCTACTGGGCCGAATAGCTCTTGGTCGAAAGCGGGCATTCCGGGTTTGACTTTGTCTAGTACGGTTGGGGGGTAGAAGGCACCTTTTGACTTTGAAGGTCTTTGGCCACCCATTAGGATTTCGGCTCCTGCTCTCACTGATTTGTTTACTTGTCTTTGTAGTTGGACAGCGAGGTCTTCACGGGCCAGCGGGCCGATGGTTGTGTTTTCATCCATTGGATCGCCCATGACCTGGGAGCTTAACTCCTCCAGGAAGAGCTCTACAAAAACATCATGTACTTTCTCTGTGAGGATGAATCTTTTGGCAGCGATGCAGCTTTGCCCGGCGTTTTGCATGCGTGCTTGCACGGCGACTTTGGCCGCCATTTTAACATTGGCATCATCCAGGACAATGAATGGGTCACTTCCTCCTAGCTCCAGGACACACTTCTTGATATTTCTGCCTGCGTTTTCGGCTACTTTGGAGCCCGCCTCTGTGCTACCTGTAAGGGAGATGGCGGCGATGCGTTTGTCTGCGATAAGGTTGGCTACTCTCCTTGGGGGTAAGAAGACATTTTGAAAAACGCCCTCGTGGAACTGGGCTTTATCAAAAATCTCCTCTATGGCCAGGGCGCACTGCGGGACATTGGGAGAGTGTTTGAGCAGTATGGCATTGCCGGCCATGAGTGCAGGAGCCGCAAAGCGAAAGACCTGCCAGAAGGGGTAGTTCCAGGGCATGATAGCCAGTAGAACTCCCAGCGGTGCGTAAGTGATTAGAGATTGGCTGAATTCCGTGTTGATGCTTTCCTCTTTGATATAGTGTTTGGCATTTTCTGCATAGTACTTGCAGACCCATGCGCACTTCTCTATCTCTGCGATGCCTTGAGCTAATGGTTTGCCCATTTCCAGGGCCATGAGTTCGGCATATTTTGTTTTGTTGTTGAGCAGGATCTCGGACACAGCTAATAATCGCCGAGAGCGAATGTGAAGGGCACTGGTGCGATTGATATCGGAGCCAAAACGAGCTTTTTCGAGTAGGTTCTCTACAGCCGGGACGGAATGTGCGGAAAAGCGTTTAAGGACTTTATTATTGACAGGGTTGACGGTTTGAAATCTGGCCATTTCTCTCTGCTTATTGCGATATGAACTGATTAGTGCATGGTGTATGGT
>JAHDDV010000471.1 GCA_020629205.1 Chitinophagales bacterium
CGTAGTCCCAATTCTTCGACAGCCTCCTTGGTTGCCTTGCCAAATACTGCCAGACGAGTATTCTTTTGCTCGAAGTCAGGAAAGTTTTGATATAGAGAGCGCAATCCGCTGGGACTAAAAAAGACAATCATATCGTAGAAGATATCCCTTAAATCGGATAGATCACTGCAGACAGTCTTATAGAACACTGCTTCTTGATAATCAAAGCCATTGTCCTTCAAGAAGTTGGGTAACTCGCCGCTTCGAACATCTGAACAGGGAAAAAGGAATTTCTCTGATCCTTTCAATTTGTTCAGCAAGTCCTTCAACTTATCAAAACGTCCGTTACCAAAAGACACTTTACGCTTACGGAACTGAATGAACTTTTGAAGATACAGGGCTACGGCTTCAGAGGAGCACACGTACTTGGTCTCTTGAGGCATTTTCACTTTCAATGCGTCGCAAACATCGTGAAAATGATCAATTGAATTCCGGCTTGTAAAGATGATAGCAGAGTAGTCAAGGGGATTTATTTTCGACTTCCGAAAATCTTTCTTGGAGACTCCCTCCACATGAATAAAGGAACGAAAGTCCACTTTGATATCATGCTTCTTTGCTATATCGAAGTAGGGGCTGCGATCGCCTTTCGGCTTGGGCTGCGAGATCAGAATTGACCGTACCTCTCGGTCTATTATCGGCTTTTTCACCAATGAGTCCATATTTGGGTTCAACAATTAAATGAAGAAGTCGTACACTACCTTTCCCGCCACTAAAGCAGGGATAATTTCGAGGGTGCAAAGGTACAAAATAAAATGAAACTTGTGTCCCAATATTTTTTCTCTTCCGATTTGTAAGCCTCTGAACAACCTGTAAAAGACTGCTGCACACAACAACGACATCAACAAGATCAAACCGACTTGAGCAATTAAGGGTCTCGAGAAGGTGATCACTATTGCTAATGGTAACAAAACCACCGCCAAAACTGCATTGATCAAGAAAATATTAAACAAATAGAAGTTGATTATTCCTTCTAATGGCAGGATATAGGAGAGCAGTTTGAGTAAGCCAAGCCTGCCAAAATAGAACAAGAATACCACCCCACAACAAAGCAATAATGTCATTGGGACGCTAAACGGGCTTAAGACCGCGAAGTGATTATATAGCAAATACAGGGACATTCCCAAGACCAGAATGGTGCTAAACATGATCAGTACCGGCCCTTGCTGACTACTAAATTCCTGATCGCGATACACCTGACTGCTGATGTTGAGATTGGTGAAGGCGCTGAACAAACCTGAGAGCAATTTCCCATAGCGCTGCTTCACCCAAATAAACAGGAAAATCACAAATAGGAAGAAGTAAAATGCCCAGGTATGCAGTTCGGTAAAACGCTCTGCATGGGTCAGTTGATCAGGAATTTGTTCAATTATGACTGGCGTCCAATTTTCATCCTCCTCCACACCACGACCATGCATGGGAATCTGTAATGTTATGAGAAGCAAATTTATGAAAGAGAGCATAATGGAATCTGGATTACTGTCTGGACCCAATAAACAAAAAATTGACTAAAAATAGTTGATGTAACCGAAGTGAACTTTACCAGATCGGAAATCTATGTTGGCTCCAAGCTGCTGCCCTAAGGCGTAGCTTAAGGCAAAGACACCTGCCTTAGTCTCAAAGCTCAACACTGGTCCAAAACCGTAGAGCCAAAGCTGCTCCTCATTAAGGCCATCTTTTTGCTGAAGATTGGCCAAATCGACAAAAAATGCGGCATAGGAATTTCGGGTCAGAAGATAGCGTGCCTCCACTGTAAGCAACTGATAACTCAGGACATTGATCGACTCTTCATCAAATCCACGGAGCAACTTGTTTCCACCGATGCGATAAAGCTCATTGTCGAAAATCAGGCTTTGGTCTTCTGCCGTATCCTGAATGATGGCAGCAGCCGTATAGGCTGATTTTAACGTAGATGAATTTCCAAGAGCCGTGTATTTTTCCAGCAAAGCCCCTAGTCGCCATTGTAGATTTTTCTCTTCAGGCACTTCAATACCCGCCTCCTCAAGGATGTTTAGGTTGGGATAGCTCTTTCGTCCAATACTGGCACTTAAATCCATAAAGAGGCCACGACGTGGATTAAGTCGATAATCGCGTGCATCAAAGCGTAAGCCCAATCCATAGGCGTTGGTCAATAAGCCAATGACCCTGGGTAGGGAAGAATTTGGATTGATGGATGAAGGATCAAGCGAGTTTGGCACTGAGCGATTTCTGTCAAAAAAGGCTCGCAGCTGGTACCTGCCATTGACCTGATAGTTTAAGCCCAGTCGAAAGTGGGTATCGGACCATATGGTATCCCGCCGATAAAGGTCAAAGTCAATATCAAAACCCAGAGGAATTACAGGCAGATAGGGATACTTGAACTTGACTATAATCTCCTGAGACTTCTGTGGGTAACTTTCGTACTCCAGACCAATGGTCTCTCCCAAGCCAAAAGGATTGCTCAAGTATAGCTCTCCATCACCAGTGAGTGTATAGCCGCTATTATCTGTCCGGGGCAATAGACCCAGCACCAAATCGAAGCGGCTGGATGGCTTTTGCTTTAGCGACAGGCGAATCTTGGCCTGATCTCCGATAAAATGCACCTGTGCCGGGTCCACTTCTTCTAGAAAGGGCAACTCACGGATACGATTGGAAATGCGGAGCAATCGACTCTCACTGTATAGATCACCGGGTTGTAAGTCCAGATAGTTTTGAAGGTAGCGCCGGCTTATTCGCGCATTGCCGATAATGCTGAGGGTATCCAATCGCAATTGCTTGCCGGGCTCCGTGTGCAAAACCGCTTTCATTTGCTGGCCATCAAAGTGCAGGTCTTTCAATTCACTTTTAGCAAAGGGATAGCCATGATCTTGTAAGTAGAGCAGGAGATTGTTTTGCAATTCCTGTAGCTCCGGTATAGATACGGGACGAGCTTTAAATCGCCTGCCCCGATACCCCGCCCGATCATAGACATTGGGTTCCAGTCCTTCGAGCTGCAATTCCACCCATTCGTAGATTGGACCCAGATGGAGGTTTGCGCGAAGGAGGCTACTATCCTGCCGAAGACTATCAAAGGAGGCTTCCATATAGCCCCCATTTCGCAAAGCCTGTACATAAGCACTCAAGGATGCTTTTGCACTGCTCAAGTTGTCGAAGCTGCCCGAGTAATCTTTCAGGGATTCCAGCACTTTCCTATCCTCCGGCTTGCCCTGCAAGTCCAGGCTCAAGGGCTGAGCCGACATCTGTGCAATGGCCAATAGCCAGCAGAGCATGGTCAATGATATGTGGTGCAGTGGATTCAAGTGTATTTAATAAGTATCTTGCTCTTCTTTAAAGAATAGGTCTAAGGGATAGAGAATCAATAAAGTCCACTTTGACTTGCTGGAAATGATTTATCCATCGTTATTTTTCTCCACCAGCCAACAA
>JAHDDV010000472.1 GCA_020629205.1 Chitinophagales bacterium
AACGCAGTGGAGAGACTACAGAGCGCATAAGCCGAAGCACTGTGGACAAGGTGAGTGAGAGTGGATAGCCCGGCCCGGAGCTGCCGCTTATGCCTCGATGTAGAGGCAGGCCATGTCCTGCCCCTACAACGAGGCATAAGCGGCGGCGGAGGGACACGCCCAAATACTTCTTTTAGCAGGGCTAACAATTAGCTTATTCCTTGAAAACCCGGACGACTGTCTTTTTGTCTTTTGATTCTATATTCACCAAATAGATCGCGCTTGGTCCTTCAATTTCGAAATCAAAAAACCGAGCATTGTCATAGTGAACCTGCTGGATCAATTGGCCGAAAATATTTGTGATTGTCACTTCGACGGAATGGTGCATGGATCCGAGATCGACCTTATAATGACCGTTTGAGGGGTTGGGGTAGATTTTGATTTTAGGCTGTTTTGATTGAAGGGAATTAGTGGATGCCATGTCGTCACTTCCCTTTACCACCACCGTTTGAAATATTGGGGAGTCGGCGTTTGCTGTGACAGGAAAATACTGAGTGCCTGACTCGATGTAGTATTCAAAATCTTGTGTCTGAGCAGGGATGGTGACACGGTAAACGCTTCTTCCTTCATTCGTACAAGCGGTACTTGTCCAGGTGCTTCCGCCCAGTTCACGATAATGCAAAGTTGGCGTGCCTGCCAGCATTGCTATGATCCTTAGTGTCAGTTCTTCATCGGTATCAACTTGCGTTCTTAGGGGCATGACTTTTACAAAAGCCTCACCGGTGTAGGTCTTGGAGGGATCCGGACCAGGTTCTAATACATTTTGAATCATCTGATGCCAGTTCATTACATTGTTGTGCATCACTTCACCTACATCACAGGCATCGACCATCCGCTCAAGATCAAGGGTGATAATTTCGTGCATCTTTTCAGCTGCTTCGGCACGACCGTCATCTCCTTCTTCTTTGAATGTTCCGAATTCCGCTTTGGCTCTAAATGACTGGTACATTTTCAACAAGTACTTAAAACGCTCCTGGTTACCTTGACCAACAACATTTGGTTCCAGGGATTCAATGTCGTCTATGAAATCAAAGTCGCTCATATCATTGACTTGACCAACGATCACACTTCCTGCTGAATTTGAATCTTCCAAATCAGTATCCCATTCGCAAATGTTTGGTTGTCGGGGTTCACCGCCTTTGTCCATAGGCGCCAATATGTTTGTGATATCCTGTGCTACTTCTGCGCCAAACCAACGGGTAGCCCAGTCCAAATAAACTTCGTCGATCCACGCGCTCTCATCCGTAGGAAAAGCCATATCTACCTCCTCTCCCGTTGGGCCATATGCCCAAAATGCATGTCTCATGGCATGTGTATTCATGGCCACAGCTCTGTTTCTCCAGCCTTTGCCGATCAGACCTTGACAGTTCTTCTCCAGTGCGGCTTTGACATCTTTATAGACACGCTGCACATTGATTTGTGGTTGTACCAAACCCCAGTCCTCTTCCGTCCATGTAGCGGCCCATTTTACTCTGTCATCTGAAAGCGCTTCCATTCCTTGCGCCTCATCCCAAAGGACATAATGCGGATGGTCTTTTGGCAGTACATCGTCGAATTCTGCAGGATCATCTCCGGAGCCACTGATCCAGCCGGCATGTCCCAGTTTGAAGGGAACATCCATTTCTTCCGCCGCTTGTAGGGCCAGATTCATATCTGCTTTAATGGCTTCGACCTGATCTTCATTAAAACCATAGTAGCTCCAAATTTCGTAGGACCACAACCAGAAATAATCTAAGTCATGGGCTTTCATGATGCGGTCGAAAATACCCTTGTACACTTCTTTGACGGTATCCGGATCTCCGGGATTGTCCAATCTTTCTTGTAGTTCCAGAGGCATGCCACGAATCCAGGCTTCATCAACTTCTGGGCCTTCTGCTTCAATTCCCAAGGGAAGTTCGGTGCCCAGTGCGGTCTTGACACCTATCTGCTTAGCGAAGCCAAATGCCTGATTGAACATGCGTCCTGTATTATTGAAAACTTCGGCATAGCCAGAAACATCTGTAGGCATCGCGGTCGTTCCAAAAACATCCGATCCCCAAAAATCTCTTGGGAAGATATCAGCTGAGCCAGCCCAATATTCACTTGTATTCAGCTCTGTGGTTCCCCAAATACGATGTGGACTGTGAGAGTGTCTGTAGTATGCAGGAAAAGCCCAATTGACCGTACCATCGGGATTCACATCTTCGGGTAAGCCGATCCATACATTTGGTTCAGAACCCTGACGTCTGTCTTCTGCTACTTCTTCCTGGATTCCATAGGTAGGATAATTGTGTAAGCCAATAAAGTTCATTCCCATCTTAGCCAACTGATTGATGATCACTAGGTAATCATCCGTACTCCAGATGTCGGGTCCGGGAAGAAAGTCATGAAAGGGTAAATAGCCAGTTGTTTCAAATCTTCTTGCCCCAGCTTCATCGAAACCTGTCAGGCTTAAAGGTATTTTTACATCTGGAATCGCATCACCGGAGAAGTCAAATCCAATGCCCAGATGTTCTGCAAATCTGTAAGCGGCGATCAGCGTTGACTCAGCGTTGTTTCCTGTTATGACCAGTACCGTCCTTCCATTCTCGCTCACTGACTTTATGATGATACCTCCTGCTGTGGTAGTTTGGTTGATTTGATTGCGCAGGTTGTCGACCATTGGATTGTGGTCATTGGCCACCAAAATCACATCACCTGAAGAAGGAAGGCTCATGGCAGCTTGTACTGGCAACTTCTGGTCTGTACGCAGGTATAGATAGCGTCGCACTTCTTTCGCAGCCAATTTTTCAGCTACTGAAGCTGACTGTGGATAAATGATGACTTGAGAAAAACCTGTAGTATACAGTATTGCTGTTAATAGAATTAGTGCTAGCTTCTTCATGAGTTTGTTACTTCCTTTTCTCGTAGTCAATGCAAAGGAGTCAACATGTCCTGTCGGCTCGATGAAATAGGATTTTGTTCTTTGCCCCATCACCATAGCATTTGGGTGAATCAAAAACGCCTCCTCTGAAATATACCGCTTAATCTTATCTTTAAAATTGAAAGTCATTTCAATGCAGCCGTCAGGAATAATTTTTTGCTTCTGTTGTTTGGGTCATAGGGAACTTCCAAGGTCCAATAAAATTTGACGAATGCACTTAGATCAAGATGAGGTTGAAATGTTTGGTAGTTCATGAATGCTTTGCTTTTGTATGTGACCTTATATCTGACTTATCCACTGTCGCTGTTTCTCTCTTGCATTTGGATCGAGATGCGTACGCCACTATCCAATCCCCTCCCAGTGCATTCGATAGAAAGTTCGTGAACTTTCTCTACGACACTCGTTTTACCCTCTTCGCCACGACCGAATGAATGTGATGCATAGCCGCGGGCGCAGCGGAACGAAGTGCCCAGATAGCGTAGTGAGTGCCAGCCT
>JAHDDV010000473.1 GCA_020629205.1 Chitinophagales bacterium
TCTTAAGCCTTGATTTTTTGCTTCTTTTTGATCAAGCAAAAAGAAGAGCTAAGACGAAGAATGGCAATAGTACACCTACTGGTCAATAGAACTAGTCTAAAAAGAAAAAAGAGACAATGATCATCCGCATAGTTAAACTAGAAATCAAAGAAGAAAACATCTCCGAATTCCTACAACTATTTGAAGACGTCAAATCTCGAATCGTAAAGTTCGAAGGCTGTACGCATGTAGAACTCTGGCAAGATAGCAATGACCCCGGGCGAGTCTTTACCTACAGCCACTGGGAAAGTGAAAAGCACCTGGACGACTACCGCTACTCCGAGCTCTTCAGAAACACCTGGGAACAAACCAAGCAGCTGTTTCGAGCACAGGCTCAGGCATGGTCCACTAGCAAAATTAATGAGGCATGAGCCATCTAGAGATGCCAAATTACATGATCCACTTTGGTCAAGCAGATCAATTGCTATTAGAGCTCATTCCTAGAGAACAATATAGCAAGTTGCTAATCCTGCTGGATACCAATACCTCGAGAGACTGTCTACCACTGATCTCCAAAAAATTGGATCAATATCCTTCAGTGCAGTTCATCACAATTGATCCCGGAGAACAATATAAGACCATCGAAACCTGCCAGCAAATCTGGCAAGAGCTGCTTCAGACCAACACAGATCGAAAAGCCTTGATGATCAACCTAGGCGGCGGGGTGATCGGTGACATGGGCGGCTTTGCTGCCAGCACCTACAAACGCGGCATAGACTTCATCCAAATACCAACCACGCTCCTATCGCAAGTCGATGCCTCTGTTGGTGGAAAACTTGGCGTCGACTTCAACAAGCTAAAAAACGTGATCGGTTTGTTTCGCGACCCTAAAGCCGTTATCATCGATCATCGCTTCTTCCAGACACTAGAGGAAAAGGAACTACTCAGCGGCTGGGCAGAAATGCTCAAACACGCCCTGATCGATTCAAAGGCACATTGGGAAAGCTTGCAGGCTTTGGATCCCCTACAGATAGCTACGCACTCAGACAGCGTGCAAAACTCTATCACAGTCAAGCAGAGGGTCGTACTGGAAGACCCCTTCGAAGCCGGCAGCAGAAAGATGCTCAACTTCGGCCATACCTATGGACATGCCTATGAGGCATTGGAGCACAGCCGAACTCAAAATCCAGCTACACATGGAGCATCGGTCGCTCAAGGCATGATGATTGCCCTTGCACTGTCGGTTGGCAAGTGTGGTTTTGATCATGAGCAAGCAAAGCTGATCATTCGAAAACTACATGAATGGTATACTTATGATCCTATCGTAGCGCCAGAGCAGATACAATTACTGCTGCAGTTTATGCAAAATGACAAAAAGAACGAATCCATAGAGCTACGCTTCTGCTTGATCGAAGAAATCGGAAAAGTACAGCTGTCTGTGCCGGTAGCATTTGATGAAGTACTGGAAGCCATGAATACTGTAAAAACAATGCTGCATGCAGACGAATGAAATTAGCTTTGAAGGCATACCAAAGGATGCCTGCCTTCGCCTTGACGGGTCCAAGAGCATCAGCAATCGTGCACTGCTAATTCAAGCGCTCAGTGGTCATGATTTTGCCCTGCCCGGGCTCTCCACGGCCGAAGATGTGCAATCCATGCAGCTAGCTTTGAATACACATGGCAATAAGATCGACGTCGGACCCGCCGGTACCACTTTCCGATTTCTCTGTGCGCTCCTATCTCTCCAAGAGGGACGTGAAACCATGCTCACCGGTTCAGCCCGAATGCTGGAGCGGCCGATCGGCCCCTTGGTCAATGGGCTTCGACAGCTTGGCGCAGATATAGAATACATTGGCCAATCAGGTTATCCTCCTCTACGAATCAAAGGTACGCAAGTCCCTGGAGGGGAAGTGACAATACAGGCGGACATCAGCAGTCAGTTCATCTCTGCTTTGATGATGATTGGGCCAGTTTTGAGCAAAGGTGTCGAGATCGAATTGACTGGTGAGCTAGTCTCTTACAGCTATCTGCAATTGACCAAATCCATCATGCTGCACTTCGGTGCAGAGATCGCAGAATACCAAAATGAAAGGGGTCATCTTTGTTTCAAGGTCAACCCAAAGTCTTACGAGGCCAAAGACCTTCAAGTTGAAGCAGACTGGTCGGCAGCCTCCTACTACTATGCCCTGGTAGCATTGAGTAATCCAGGAAACAGCATCACCTTAGAAGGCCTTCAAGAGCAGAGTTTTCAAGGCGATAGCGCCTTGGTTGACATGGGCCCTGCTTTTGGAATAGAGAGTCAATTCACTGAGCAGGGATTACTTATCAGCAAGACAGCAGTAGCCAAACAGCAACTCTTAGACTGGGACTACAGCAATTGCCCCGACATCGCTCAGACTACAGCCGTCATCTGTGCCGGCCTTGGACTTCCGGCGAGATTCACTGGAGTGCAAACCCTGAAGCGCAAGGAAACAGATCGAACTGCCGCTCTTGCCACAGAACTTGGAAAGCTCGGCGTCCGTTTCTATGAAGAAGGATCAGCCTGGCTGCTCGATCCATCAAAAGCCGATTTCAGCCAGCCAGTCGAAATCGATACCTATCACGATCATCGAATGGCCATGTCTTTTGCCCCATTAGCGATCAAGCTGCCATCCATCTTGATCAGAGACCCCAAAGTAGTGGGTAAGTCCTATCCCCATTTCTGGACCGACCTGGAGAAAATAGGGTTCACCATCAAAACCAATACTTAAACCATGCCCGACAAGATCACACGAAAAGCCGAAAAGGCCGTATTCATCCAGCAGAAGCTGGAAGAGCTCTACCCTAGCACTCCTATCCCACTGGATCACAAGGATCCCTACACATTGCTAGTGGCTGTGCTCTTATCCGCACAATGCACCGATGCCCGCGTCAACACAGTCACTCCCGCCCTATTCGATCTGGCAGACAATCCCGGCGATATGGTAAAGGTAGAAGTAGATCAGATCCGGGAAATCATCAAACCTTGTGGCCTCTCCCCTAGAAAGTCCAAAGCCATTTGGGGCCTGTCCGAGATCCTACTCGACAAGCACGACGGAGAAGTTCCCCAAAGCTTTGAAGACCTCGAAGCCCTTCCCGGTGTGGGCCACAAGACTGCTTCGGTGGTTATGTCTCAGGCATTCGGTGTTCCTGCTTTTCCAGTAGACACCCACATTCATAGATTGGCAAGCCGCTGGAAACTGACACAGGGAAAAAATGTAGTCCAAACAGAAAGGGATCTCAAAAAACTATTCGACAAATCGGTTTGGAACAAACTCCATCTTCAAATCATTTTCTTCGGACGAGAGTACTGCCCAGCACGTGGCCATGATCCCTTGCAATGCCCTATCTGTCAAGTGGTCGGTTGTAAAAAAGGAATGTAGACTGATGACTGATGACTGATGACTGATGACTGATGACTGATGACTGATGACTGA
>JAHDDV010000474.1 GCA_020629205.1 Chitinophagales bacterium
CAGAAAGCATCCATGTCGATGATCCTGAATTCGATTTGGCCCTGACCAAGACACTGGCCGAAGGACAAGCATCTGTAGTCTCTGTTGGAGATGCTG
Organism: Chitinophagales bacterium; assembly: GCA_020629205.1. Lineage (GTDB taxonomy): Bacteria > Bacteroidota > Bacteroidia > Chitinophagales > UBA2359 > JAHDDV01. Next base: position 97 of record JAHDDV010000474.1, read on the forward strand.
TGACGTACACGATCACCGTTTACAATCAAGGAGAAATTGATGCTTACAACGTGGCTATCACCGACTACATTCCATCGGGAATGATGCTGGCTGATATAAACTGGAACCTTGCAGGTGGCAACGCAATTACGACAGTAGCAGGGCCAATTGCAGCGGGTGAAAGTGCTACAGTAGATATCACATTGACAGTGACAGCTGGGTCAGGCGAATTAGTAAACATAGCGGAAATCAGTGGAGCAGAAGACGAAGATGGTAACCCTGTCACTGATGTAGACTCTACACCTGATAATGATCCAAGCAACGATGCTGGCGGTGATCCATACGGAAACTCAAATGATGTTGTAGACGGCGACGGTACCGGCACGCCTGGCGATGATGATGCATCCAGCGATGAAGACGATAGTGATCCCGAAGTAATTAGCATTGATGACGATGTCTTTGACCTAGCCCTGATGAAGTCATTGGCTCCGGGACAAGCTGGCATTGTGATTCCAGGTCAAGACGTGACTTATACCATAACGGTTTACAATCAAGGCTCGGAAGCAGCTTACAACATCGAAGTAATCGATTACGTGCCTGAGGCCTTCTCATTGGTTGATACCGATTGGACCATGACAAACGAAGGGGCAATGACGATGATTGAAGGTCCGATTGCTCCAGGGGAATCTGCAAGTGTCGATATCACCCTAAATCTCAACGCTGCAGCAGCAGTTGGCGACTTGACCAATATAGCAGAAATTGTTAGTGCAACAGATGAAAGCGGAAATCCAGTAGCAGATATTGACTCCACACCTGATGCGCAGATCGACAATGATGGTGATGTTAAAGATGATGAAGTTAGTGGCGTAGATGCAGATGAAGATGACCATGATCCCGAAACAATCGAGGTTGTAAAGGAAATTGCAGATGTAGCGCTTATCAAGACCGTAAGCCCTACTGCTCCAGCAACAGGGCAGCAAGTTACTTATACATTGTCCGTCAGCAATACGGGTCCAAGTGTAGCTACTGGAGTTGAAGTACAGGACAATTTACCAGCCGGTGTTCAATACCTGACGGCAGACTCACCGGATTATGATTTTGAAAGTGGCAGATGGTCTGTTGGCACACTTCAAGTAGGCCAAACCACTTACCTAAACATCACAGTCTTAGTTACTGCGGTGCAGGGAAGTGTAGTGAATACCGCGCAGGTAATTGCTCTGGATCAGCTTGATCTGGATTCCGTGCCGAACAATGGTGATCCCAACCCAGATCCGAATAATCCTACATCAGAAGATGATGAAGACATTGCCACAATTGATATTGCTCAGGAACCTGATGGGGGCGTCGACATTGCGCTGACCAAGGTGGTAAGTGATAGTACTCCAATACCGGGCGATTTGGTTATATACACGATTAGTGTATCTAATGAAGGGGCTGCAGATGCCAGCGGTCTTGAAGTTACAGATCAACTACCTGAAGGTGTCGAATATGGAGGTGCAAGCCAGGGCAGCTACGACCCATCAACGGGTGTTTGGTTGATCGGAGATCTGGATGCCGGAGAAACAGCAACACTTGATATCCTTGCCGAAGTAACAGCAGTAAGCGGCTCAGTAGTCAACTTCGCCGAAGTAACCGATCTCGATCAGGAAGACACAGATTCCACGCCGAGCAATGGTGATCCAAACGGAAATCCAAGCAACAGTGAAGATGATGAAGATACCGCAGTGATCACCCTGTCGGATTGCCCAGGCTTCGGCATGAACTACGAAGTGCTCTGTGATACCAGTGGTGAATACTACACCGTGATTGTATCTGTCAGTGAGCCTGCCACAGTAAGCGGCGACTACACAGGAAGCGTTGAAACCGGCTTCGCATTAGGGCCGATTCAAAGTGGTCAAGCATTTAACTTCACAGTCACAAATGCAGAGGGATGTGTAATAGCAGTATCCGAGACACCAGCCGATTGCGTGAAGCTAGCGGTAGAGTTACTAAGCTTCGAAGGCGAAGTAGAGACACAAGGCAACCTCTTGACCTGGACTACTGCCAGTGAAGTGAACAGCGAGTACTTCACCCTAAGTCGCTCTTTGGATGGTGTGAACTTCACACCGGTCCACACTCAAGCTGCCCAAGGTGATAGTGATACAGAAACACGATACGAATTCCTGGATGCATACACGCAGGCAGGAACAGTCTACTACAGCCTCAGCGAAACAGATCGGGATGGACTGACACAAGATGCAGGCCTGCTTAGCCTAGATCGTTCTGGCGACAAGTTTGAAATACTTAGCATTAGCCCACAGCCTGCTAGCGAATGGATTGATGTTGCGCTCACCTTCGACACAGCAATGCAGCTGCAAGCCCAGTTGTATGACGTCTCGGGTCGACTCTTATTAGACATAGAAGTCGAGACAGTTGTTGGCATGAACACCTTAAGGATGGACATGTCAAACTACAGTGAAGGAATCTACTTCGTCAAACTGGGAGATGGGGACAATGCCATCATCCAGGAAATTGTGAAACAGTAAGACTGGAAGGATAATGAAGGAAGGCTCGATAGCATCGCTATCGAGCCTTTTCTTTTTGTATCTTGAGAGAGAGCAATAATCTTGACTGTCAAAACAATATTTCTTTTTTGGAGCGCAGCAGACGCACACGTGGCCATACCCGTCCTGCTGTCCGTTCCAATGCAGGCACTGCTCAGGGGCTTCGTTGCACCACCAGCTCTGTCTCTTCTTGGAGCCAGAGCTGGCGGGCACTCAGTCCCCTGTTCAGCACCTGCATTTCCTCTTCCATCAGGGCTATTTCTCACCGTCTGTAGCTCGCTCCGATAAAATCCCAAGAGTGTTTATACCAACAATTTACCATGAGCAGAAATGCTTCTTTAGCTTCACACTGAAAACAATACACAATCAATGTTGTCCGGGGAAAAATAGGAAGACTCAAGGCTGAGGACGCAAGACGCAAGACGTACTGGTAGATGCTGATGAATCAATCAAAAGAGGTTTAGCGACATATCAATGTCGCGCTACGGGACAAGGTTCTTGCCATCAAAGGTGAAGTCACCGCGCTCGAATGTGCTTGCTATTTGATAGAAGCCCTTAAAGGTGGTGCGAATTTCGTTTGTGTAGCACTAGTCAAAAGCAAGCGCGAAGGAAAGACGGTGAAAAGGAGCCCCGGGCGTAGCGGTATGAGGTGCCTGGATAGCGTCGTGAGTGCCAGCCTATGATGGCTCGACGATAGGAGAGACGTCATAGGCTGAGCAACGAACAGCTAGCCGGGTGCCGAGTGAGAGTGGAGCACCTTTAGGTTTACAATGGCAATGATACTGATGTATTGCCAACATCATCA
>JAHDDV010000475.1 GCA_020629205.1 Chitinophagales bacterium
CTAGTAACTATGCGATCGCTTTGCCTACTCATCTTAGTGCTATCTTGTCTGCCTGCTTATGGGCAGTTTGCGCCAGAATTGGAGCAGACGATCAACTCAATGATTCGACAGCATCAGTATAAGTTTGGCAATCCTATCATACAGGTTGGGGTGATACGGGGGGAGGAAAGTCAGGAATTTTATTGGGGAGAGGAGACGGATACTGCGATACCTGATAGCTTGCTTATGTTTGAGCTAGGTGCTACGACCAAGGTTTTTTCAGCGGTTGTATTGATGGGGCTTGTGCAGGATTCTATATTGAATTTGAACGATCCCATTTCGCAATACCTTCCGGATAGTATTGACAATAAGCGATTGACTGAAATCGATTTTGCACAGCTGGCCTCTCATACCAGCGGCATGATGCGTTACCCTTACAATCTGAGATATTCACAATGGAACGAGGACAATTTGTATAAGGATTATGCGATTGAGGATCTGCATGCATTTTTGCAGCGCTATAGATTTCAGAAGAAAGAGCCCGGTCGAAAGAAGAAGCAATGTCCTTACAAGTATTCGGATGCAGGCTATGGTCTGCTTGGGCATTTGATGGAAAATGCCTCTGGGAAATCCTACAACAGGCTCTTGCAAGACTATGTCTTTGCTCCGATGAATCTACAGCATACCCGCTTGATCGACGATCGACTTGAGGACTTTGCTCAAGCCACTAATATGGATGGCGAACCAGTGAGCAATTGGTCTTTTCGATCTATGCATGCGACTGCTGGCCTGGCCAGCAATATGGAAGATATGATGCGTTTTCTATCTGCCATTATGCAAGATGAGGTGCCAGCGTATTTCTATGATACGATGGAACTGGTCTCTTGTACAGAAATGCAGTACCTCAAAGCTGGCTATGGCTGGCATATCTTTATGGCCAATCGCAAGGACCCAATGGTCTATACCCATGCCGGCAATACCGGAGGGTACAGCAGTTACATAGCCTTCCATCCTGACAAGAATTGTGCGCTCGTGCTGCTCTCCAATTCCAATGCCCGTGTCGATCAGTTGGGCATTGATTTGCTTAATTTATTGGCGGAGTAAGGTCTTTTTTTGCTAGTAAGTCAATTCCTGCAAGGTCATTTTATTGAAATTCTTCTTGTACAGATTGAAATCTGCTACAGACACCACCCCATCAAAATTCAGATCAGTGGTAAAGTATTCATAGATTCTGGAGGCCGTAAAGATGTGAACATTATAGTCTTCAAATGTAAAGACGCCATCGCCATTATGATCTCCAGCATACAGAGCCCAATTGCCGTCCGCCAATTGAACCATCGGATCGCTTCCCAAAGCAGCTTGCACATCTGTAGTAAAATCAATCTCATAAGCCGGAGAAGGCACGCTAAGATCATCGGCGGAGAGCACATCCATATGCGACCAATGTCTCACAGCCACCTTGTAATCTCCGATGGGCATGTCTGTAAATTGTAGATTGCTAATTCCATCAAGATCTTTCACGAGGCCATCTTCTGTGAGCCATGCCACTCTCTGCTGGAGCACTGTGTAAGGCGATGCCGCTTCCCTTAATTCAAGCATGATCCAATCGACCACATTGGCTGGAATAGTGGTTGCTTCTTCCGGGCCAACATATTCCCAAGGGCTGAATTGGAAAGGCGGCTTAGTAGGTATCAAGCCAAGGGTATTCAGTCCCAGATTCATCATTCCCGATCCTATATAGGGGCCTTCTAGTAGCAGCTTCACATCGAGGTCGATGGTTGCAGTTCCCAAAGGGATATCCAGTAGCGTCGTTTCTCCGGCAATCAACTGCACCCCAGTAATGGTAACCGGGGGAAAGCCCGGCGCCGTAACTGTCACATCCACCAGACCTGATTCTGCCTGTCCGCCTTCATAATAACCCAGCAAATCGGATCGGCCGATACCATCACCATTGATCTCTACGATGGCATTGAAGATTGGAAGTCCTGTAGCAGCATCCGTAATCGTGCCTTCGATAAAGGCTGCCGGATTGTATTCGACATCCAGCACAAAAAAGCCTTCGTAATCATCTGTTGCCAGAATGATGCCCGAAGGCAGATATGGATAAACACCCCAACATCCAATATAGCCAGGGCCACTTACTGGATTGGTATCATAATTAGCCACTTGCACAATGGTACCTGGGCGACTAATATCACAAACCGTAACTCCGTCTTTGTAGTAGGAAGTCACCAGGAAATCACCAATTACATGAGTGTTATGTGGCATCACATTCATTCCCGGACTAGATTGATAGCCATCCAGCATATTGATGTCTGTGAGGTCAGAAACATCATAGGCGGCCACAAAAGCCCCGCTCACTTCGTCGGTCGTAAAGAGCACATCCCCGGCATCATTCAGCCAGGTATTATGAGTGAAAGTATCCGGTGTTATCTTGGTAGCCATTAGTACCGGATTGGCTTTGTCAGAGATATCCACAACTCCAAATCTTCCCTGATAAATTTCAGCTGTCCACATGGTATCGCCACGCACAAACAAGTCGTGCACATAGGCCACATCGTAAGTGCCTATCACGGGAGGGTCTGCAGGATTGGCTGCAATATCGATGATTTTTGTATCGCCCGTATTGGCGCCACAGATATAGCCCACACCGTTTTCGTCGATGAAAATATTGTGCGCATCCGTCATTCCATCCGGAAACACATAAGATACGTCTGCTTCAGAAATCGGCCCTGGCAGATTGCGCACATCAATGATCTGCATTCCTCCACCGGTTTCATTGATTACGTATACATAACCATCCCAAAATTTTGCATCACGCCATGTAGAAGAAATCAAGTCTGGCAGATTGAGTACAGAGTTTGGATTCGAAGGATCTGTAAGGTCAAAAATCTCCACTCTGGTTTTCGTCGTTACGACGGCATATTCAGTACCAGACCATACAAAGCCCCAAATGTCTGACATATCCTCCGGATAGGTTTGGTGGTAGAGCAGGCTCATATTATTACTACCCTGAGCGAGTGCTGGCAATGCACAAAGGCATGCCAGGGCAAGCAAAAGCAAGTGTTTCATGGGTGTTTTGTGTTTGTGGGTGTGAGGGCGCGATGGGCTATTGCTAAAGATAACACTCTATGGCTTGACTTGTTGGTAGCGGCTTTGTCTCTCTTTTGACGATGGGGCCATATTGCTGTTGATTGTTGATTGTGCATAGTGTTTTGGAGCCCGGGTCATGCAATTTTAGATCCCCGATTTGCACCGTCTTTTGTCCATTGCGGAAAGGCCATGGCCTTTCCCTACTGCTTTCCGATGCTTATGAAATTTGGCTTTTTGATCTCTAGCGCACTGTCGGCAGAGGTACTTCAAAACTCCTTGCTCTTTGAGTCTTGGTTAAAATTACTGCCATTATTTGGAGCCCAACAGAAAAACACGTGGCAGCATGGAAC
>JAHDDV010000476.1 GCA_020629205.1 Chitinophagales bacterium
GTGTCAACTTATAAGTTGACACTACGGCATGATCTGGGGGCAGCATCCAGCTCCGGGCCGGGCTATCCGCTCGTACTTACCTTGTGCAGAGCGCTTCGGCTTATGGCTGATGGGGTCTCTCCGCAAAGCTTCGAGCCCCCATCAGCCATGCCTCAGTCGCCCTGCCCGGCGGCTCATACCGCTTCTATCCCTCACGCAGGGGAGGGGCAATTCTATGTGCTCTTTTATGGATAAGAAGAGCCATTTCACAAATCCGGTTCGATCCCCAACATGTAAGAAGCATCCTCGTTGAATTTCGGCTTAGTTTCCAGATAGTTCGTGAAATTGTAAACGGAGAAATATCCATTGCAATGGCCATCCCATCCCCAGTTCATATGCAAGTACTGTTGGTAGCCTGTGAATGCTTTTCCTTTCATGCCAAGCAGTTCCGCGAGTTCTTCACCCAGAGCGTCTTCCCCGAGGATACACCAATTCCAGTTTAGCCAACCGTCAGCCACCCAGGCATGGCCACCTTCGGCATTTTGTCCACGCATCAGCACAGGTCTTTGGTTTCGAATTTCCAGCTCCACAGACTGTAATTCATCTACACAGGAAACGGCTAATCCAAGAGGTCCTGTGCTATATCCCATTTCAGCAAAAGCCCCAGGGGCCTTTCCGCAGGTGTAAGCTCCGGAGCCGCTGCAACCATAGTCCATATCCACCAGGTCCCCAACTACCTTCATGAGGTTCGAAACGTGCTCCCTTCCAGCACTTGTGCTTGGCTCAGAGCCAGTCATGAGATCCCAGGAATAGTAGGCAGGATGCTGATGATAGTTGAGAATCTGTGCGATCGCGGTGGCTACACAGCCGGTTGGCATCCGGTTACATCTATTTGGCCGATCGCAGTATGCCAGGTCCAAATTGTAACTACAGCCTTGTCCCCATTTGCTGCTCAAGAGACCCTCTGGATTGGAGGGAACGATGTCCCGGACTACATTGTATCCTTCACAGGGATCGAGGATGGACAGCTGCTCTCCCTGTAGATAGATGTCAAGAAAGTCTTGCATTGAAACTTCGTTTTGACGTAAATAGCTGGCCAGTCCCTTCTGCCATCGTAGCCAGACACCAATTCCTTCGGTATCATCCTCCTGGCTGAATGTGCCAGGCCCCTGAGCCAAATGAAAGGGCACTCTGCGATCAGCAGAATGAATCAAGAATCGATCCTCCTGACCTCTCTCATAATTGACAACGTGCAGACCAGGAAGGCCGTCATCTGCATTTAGCGTGTAGGTGTTTCTTATCTCGAAGGAATTGAACCCTTGATCTTCTTCATATTCTCTACTGTCCTGCACGGCTTCATCCAATTGTTTTATATAGTCGGATGGCACCGGATCTTCTGCTACCGGGTCATCATCGTCATTTAGGAAGTCACAGGAGCCCAGCAATGCCAGCAGGCTCATAGCCAATAGCCATAATTGTAATTTATTAGTGGTAAACATAACTTGGATTTTGGTTTGAAAAATAGTTTTCAGCTTGTTTCTCCGAAGGGATGGCAAGCTGGGATAATCAATGATCCAAAGTTAGCTGCTGCAATTTCAAGGCACACTACTACAAAATTACTACCTAATTAGTGGCGTCAACCAGATTCATTTAACTTAAGGCCTACAAGCATAGGATCATGAAAGAAGCCGCACTAAAGCAGTTGTTTGACGAGGCGATTAAAAGCACGCACAAGCCAGCGCGCTATCGGGAATTAATGTCAGACTTAGAGCAGCATCGAGATGGATTGAGAGACAAGCTTTCCAAGGCGCGCTTGCGCACGCTTGACGCCAGAGCATTATTTACGCAAGGCCGGTATAAGGAATTTGTCAAGGAAAGCGGCAAGTTGATTAACATTCTAAAGTCCTACAAGAGCGACAGCTATCTTGGCCAATTGTATTTGCTTACAGGTATCTGTTACAATATTTTTGGGGACTTTTCCAGAGCTATTGAATACGAATTGCTGGCTGAGAAGACTTTCCTTGCAGCGGATGATTCCGGTGGTCTCATTCTTACCAAATTGTCACAAGCCAATGTGATCCGGGATAAGGGTTTGCTTATGCAGGCCCTTGACCTTTTGCTACTGTGTGCAGGGCAGTGCGATAAGCAAGAGCATTTTCTCCAGTATATCATTGCCCATTTTGAGCTATTCCATCTCTACGCTGAGGTCAATCAATGGCAAAGAGCAGAGCAATGCTTGAATCGGATATCCATGCATTTGGACAATCCTGAGCTTCCTATTCCTCATTTGATCAATTACCGTATGCGGGAAGCGGAATTGTTGCTACAGCAAGAGCAGCCCCAAAAAGCTATTGAGGTCCTGAACAAAATAGATGAAATTCGCGGCGATTTCAGCAATGATTATATGCAAACAGGCATCGAGATTTTCAAAGCTACTGCATTCAATAAATTGAATAGGCGCAATGATGCCATCAAACATTACCAAGCTGCTGCCGCCGCATCAGAGCGAATTGCTGCACTTCCGACCATTGGTAAATGCTACTGTCGATTGACCAGTACTTATTTGGATCAAGGCAACTTACTAGAAGCAAAGCGAGCTTTGAACAAGGCGCAAGAAGCTGCTGAAGCATGTGATGCCAAGAAGGTCTTGGCCACTGTCTTTCAACTCAGGGAGCGGATCGCAAACCTGGAAAAGGATACTGAAGCCGCATATCTGGCATTTAAGAGGCAACATGAATTGGAAAAAGAAATCTATCAGCAAGATTTCAAAATGAAGGTCGAAGCCTTGAGTAGTCTCAACGAACTAAAACAGACAAGCCATCATCTCAGAGAGACAAGGAGTGAGTTGAATATCAAACGTCAGGAACTGGAATCGGCCAGCCTCTTTTTGGAGAAGAAAGACAACTTGATTGATCGTTTAGACCAGTTTATATTGTCCCTGAAAGCGGAGCAACAAGCAAGAGAGGTGACGCTAGACCTACTGCACAAAAAGATTCAGGAAGCCAAGCAATTGGACTTCCAGCAGGAACAACTAAAGATCACGATTGATCAGCAGTCTAATGATTTTATCATGCTCATTCGCTCCCGATTTCCAAAGATCACACTGACCGAAGCTCGAATCTGCTACATGATTACAAGGGGTATGAGCTCCAAAGATATAGCAGATCTACTGGTCTGTAGCTTGAAGAACGTAGAGCAGCACAGGTATCGAATTCGGAAGAAACTTCAAGTACCTAAGGGAGCCAATTTCTCTGGTTTTCTCACGAAGACCCTTGCAAACGATCAGTAAATCCGATATCCTAATTGAATCCCAGCACAAGAATAGGTGCGTTAAATTTTGTGAACTATAAGATTAGTCGCAATTCCCCCGGATAACAAAGTATGCAAGGCGCCTTTACAAAGGTAAACTCCTTGCTCCTTGCTCCTTGCTCCTTGCTC
>JAHDDV010000477.1 GCA_020629205.1 Chitinophagales bacterium
CAACGAAGTATGACAGAAATAGAAGCCCTTAAAGGTGCTGCGAATTTCGTTTGCGCAGCACTAGTGTCAAGTGCTCAGCCTTTCAGCATTAATACACATATGGCAGTCTATCCCTCCACTCCCTCCTTCGCCGCAGGCAAGTCCTCCATATCAAGTGGGATAATATTTAGGGCATTCGGACACTTAACAATATCGCTCTTGTAGGCCTCCAGTTGAGTCTCAATAAAGAGGAAGATGTCTGTATAGATAAAGGCATGAATCTCACTGGGTACTTTGGAAAGTTCTTTGAATCGTGCATGATATTGCTCCAGAATTTGCTGCTCCTTACCGATCTGATTGGGACTGCAAAGTCGGCTGAGCATTGTGCAGCAACTGCGCTCAAAAGGGAAGTAGAGCTCGCGCCTTTTTAGCAGTGCCTTGGTGTTTTTGAGTTTAATGCTGAGCAGTTCCAGACGGCCCTGCTGGTAAAGATTTAGCAACTCGATTATCGAGATAGCTTGCAAGTACCGCTGGTGGCTTTTGAAGTTGCTAAGGACTCTTGTTTTAGCTATATACATATCGGTCTTTTCATGATTCTGGCAGGCAAAATGGGCTCTGCAAAGCCCAAATGAAAAGGCAAGTTGTTTCTCCGCTGAAAGCTGTTGGTAAATTCTGTTTAAATATTGCTCTGCCTCAGGCAGGATATTTTTGAGCGCCTTGATTTTGCGATGTATAGGCATCCACATTAAGTAGCTGGAAAACCTGACATCGTACCTTCGACTTGCCATTAGTGAAGCCATGATCTTGTCCTTTTCAAAAGAGTCCAGCAGGCTGGTGAATTCTTTGCGATATTGGTCGATCAACACACCAGAGCCAGCCACACAATGGGAAAACAGCACATTGTTCAAATTTGCCACTAGTACACCGTTTCTTGATTCATCATAGAGCTCAGTGGAAACTAATTTCAAGCTTTCTAAGGCGATACTAGCCATGGTCCGAAAATCACCTTTGGCATAACTGAAAAAGAACTGCAGATCAAAGTACAGGACCTTGGTGCGGAAGCTCAGGTTGCGATAATCTTTGCGAAGGGCTGGGTCTGTAGAAAGCTTTGCAATGCCCTTTTGTGTTTCCCTTGATCTGAAGCCTCCTTTGGAAGCGTAAAAGACCATCTTGTGGTATAGGGCGATGTACTGGAGGTAACGGGTATGTTGTTCACTTATGTTGATCGGCCTCATCACAGATTGATCCACTTCAGCCTCTGTCATTCCCGCGTATTTTGCAGACCCCAGCTGATTGTTTTTTTCACACAGGATAATGAGAGACCAGCTATCGCTTTGTAGCTCATCGACGGCAATTTTTTCTGCTTTCTTGAGCTCCTCCATAGCGACTTTGTCCAACCCTTTCTTTTCTAGTATTGAAAAGTTTTGGTAATGATTCATCAATTTTTTGCGCGGCCCTTTCTCATCATTGGCTAGCCGTAGGGCCTTGAGCATGGTCTTGTACAAGTACTTTTTGGTAGAGGCGAAATTGTTGATCCAGGACTTTTTGGCGAGCTTTTTCTTGAGCGCCTTTTCATCGTACTGCTGCTGCTTTTCCATGGCTTCAAAGAGCTCGATATAGGCTTTGGATTTCTTTCCTGCTTCCTTGGCCAGCATCCGGAAAGTACGCTTTTCCCTTTGATTCATTGTCTTGATGATGGCATGTAGATATTCGTTCTTTTTCATCTTTCGACCTCTTTTTCACATCGGTAATTGTATATAACCGGCCAGGTGGATAATTAGGTTTAGGGTTTACAGTGATATGGGTTAACTGTCTTAACAAAGTACAGATTTTTCTCACTGTTTGTGGCATGATAAGCTGTGAATTCAAATCTGATCCCTTAAAGAGCAAGATAGGATAGCTCCCCAATTCTACGTATCTTTTACTTTCTCAAAACGACAAATCCAGCCCATGAAAATCGGAATCTTCTCCGACATCCACGCCAATTTACCTGCCCTCAAAGCCTGTATGCAATTTTTCCGAGAACAAAACTGCTACCTGATCTTCCACGTTGGCGACTTGATCGGCGTAGGTCCCTATCCCAGAGAATGTATGGATTTTGCTGCCAGTCAGTCCGGCATCAAGTACATTATGGGCAATCACGACGCTTACTACGCCTTTGGTATCCCGGACAGCATGAGAGAAGGGGAAAAGAAGCATCAACAATGGACCCACAGCCAAATCGGTGATTTCTACCGCGATCAAGTGCAGGACTGGCATTATAGCAAAGACCTGATTAGCTCCGGCTTCCGCTTCACTTTCCGGCACTATGGCCTGCGATATGATAAAAATGACTTCAAATCCTTCGCCGAAAATCGCACGGTTAAGGAATTAGACGATCTCTTTGGCGATATCCAGTCCGATGTGGTCTTCTTTGGTCACGATCATCAGGATTTTGAGCGCAAAGGCCGCTCCCACTACTTCTGTCTAGGCTCAGCAGGACTGAATAATCGCCCCATCGCCCGTGTCACTACACTGGACATCCAAGGAGATGGCTATAAGATCAATCGCCATGAAGTCCCCTACAAGGATGGCGATATGCTAAGAGAATACGACAGAAGAAACATCCCAGAAAAGGACTTGATCAGAGAGAAATTCCTAATCAGAAAATAGCGCCTTCTCATGTGCCCTTTTGTGTAAATCCTTTGTGCTCTTTTGTGCTTAAAGAATTTTTTTTTCGAAAGTTGTCCAATCCATAAAATCCCATTCGTCTTGAGGGTGAAAATGATTAATAACCTTCTAAACTTTCAAGACATGCAAGATATTTTCAACACAGCCACCATCCAGGAATTTGAAGCGAGAATCCAGAAATTAGACAATGATTCCGTTGCGAAATGGGGCAAGATGAATGCCTACCAAATGGTCAAGCACTGCGCCCTCAATGAAGAGCTAATGCTCCGCAAAAAGACTTACAAGCGCCGTTTCCTCGGCCTGCTCTTCGGCAAAATGGCCCTCAAAGCCAATATTGGTTCTGATGGCCCCTTGCAGAAAAGCAGCCCCACACACCCTGATCTGATCATCAAGGAAGAAGGAGATGTGAACGAAATCAAGCAATGGTGGATCGACCTACTTCGTCAGTACCCACAGATGAGACCTTCTGATTACACTGGCTTCGTTCATCCCTTTTTCGGCAAGATGACGCCCGAGCAGATCAGCAAGCTAGCTTACAAGCACGTAGACCATCATTTGACACAGTTTGGGGTCTAGAAGAAGTTAAGATTTGACTCAGGGATACATGCTTCTTTTTTGGGTGTGTCCCTCCGCCGTATACCTCGCCCCCATCCCTGTGGTCAACTGTTGACAACAGGGATTGGGGCGAGGTATCCAGCTCCGGGCCGGGCTATCCGCTC
>JAHDDV010000478.1 GCA_020629205.1 Chitinophagales bacterium
TCCTTGAACATTTCATCAGTTATCAGTCATCAAAATAAGTCTCATGCGTCATCCTTACCGAGTCATAATCCCTGATGCTATCCAGATAATCGTAGCCCCCTTGAACTAGCGAATCACGAAAATCCGGTTGATCGATGATTTTGGCCATTCTTTGAGACATGGCCTCAATATCATGTGGATCAACGTAAGTGGCGGCGCCTCCGCTGGTCTCTACTACCACGTCTACGGTAGATCCGAGCACAGGACAGCCGAGACTGAGGGATTCCAAAATAGGAATGCCGTAGCCCTCGTAGAAAGAAGGGAAAGCGAGAAAGGCTGCCTTCTTGAACAGCAATTTGAGATCATTATCGCTCACTTGCTGTTTCACGAAGTAGATCCGGTCTTCTACGCCTAATTCAGCTGCCAATGATTGCAAAGCGGGTCGACGGTCCATTCTTCCAACGATTACTACGTGCAAATCTGGTTTGGACTTCGCGATTTTTGCAAAAGCTTTGAGGATACCATCTACATTCTTGTAAGGCTTGGTGTTGCCGATGGAGAAGATGTATTGCCCTGGCAATTCTTTGTTCAAGTCTTCGAGATCGAATCGTTCAGTGGTTGTTGGATCAAGAAAGAAGACGTCGTGATGAGAAATCACAGTTGACTTATGGCCCAGTTCCGGATAATGATGCTTGAATATGGTATCCGTCGCTTGTGAAATGCTGATGATCGTATCTGCTCTTCGATAAGAGTAGGCAAAGGAAGTTCGGGCCAGTAGGTTGGCACCACGAGCCATCCAGGGATTGTCGAGTGATAGATGTGCAGCTTCCAGCCACATCAAATCGTGTAGTGTGGTTACGATTCTTTTGGCCTTGAGGCCATATGGTACCACTTGATTGAGGCTATGAAAGACATCTACTTTCATAGGATTGACCACAAAGGAACCGAAGAGCGCATTTTGTACAGAGCCTGTATCCTTCAGTGGATCATAGACGTCTTTGAAGTTTTCATTTTCCACAATACGTTTGCGGAATCGCTTGTCCCGCAGGATGATATACTCATTCTCCTGATCAATCTTTGCAAGTCCCTGCACAATGTGCATGGCATACCGACAAAGGCCACTTGGACTCTGTCGGATGTTTCTTGCGTCAATGCAAATTTTCATAGTTTTTCTTTGGCTGGGCAAAGGTAGGGTTTAGTTTCTAGTTTCTAGCCTTTGGTGGATGCGAGGGCTGATGTGCAAGGATCAAGGATCAAGGAGCAGGGATCAAGGAGCAAGGGGTCAAGGAGCAAGGATCAAAGAGCAAGGAGCAAGGAGCAAGGTGTTTTTTCTTGTTGGGAGGCATTGTATGGGTCTTCCTTGCTTCTGCCATGCGCCTTCGACGCGTCTACCGTGCGTCTTCGACGCACTTTGCATGGATTCCATGCGAGTAAGCCTCTTCCGCCTGGCTTTTGCCCTTACATGGTCTTATTTTAAATCCCAAAAATTCCACTAAATTTGCGCCTAATCCAAAATGATTGAATAAAATGAAAAGAACATACTTGATCTTATCGATGCTAATGCTGAGCCTCTCTTCAGCGGCTCAAGAACCAGAATTGCTGACTGATCTGAACGCAGCAGGAGACGGATTGAGTGAGTTTTATTATAGCACTGCCTATTTGGGGGATCAATTGCTTTTTCCACTGGACAATGGCGAAACGGGAATAGAGCTTGGGACCTTGATCAATGGTGAATTGTCCGTCTTGAAAGATATCAATCCGGGTATAGCGGAGAGTCGGCCAGTGGAATTGACAAACTTTCAAGGAAAGGTGTATTTCTCTGCAGAGGACATCGACAATGGCGGTGGTCTTTGGGTTACAGATGGCACTGAGGCAGGTACAGAGCTCATTTTCACCAGTACTTCGACAAGTACCAGTCGGCCTGCAGGACTACAGGTAGCTAGAAATGGCTTATTGTATTTCGCGATTGGTAGTAACCTGTACCGGACAAATGGTACGACGGCAGGAACAGAGATGATTGCGGAGAATGCCGGGTTGGCGATAGACTGGCAACATCAATCGCCAAACTACTGTCTGTATGAGAATGGCATAGCTTATGTAGTCCGCTATGAGGGCAAAGCCAGCCTGTTTGCTGCAGATGAATCTGCGGTACTGCTGGCTCAGACCGAGGGCATTGGAAACTTTGCGGATTTATATGGTATGGCAGAGGTTGACGGAGGACTCGTCTTTGCCATAGCTGACTCTTTCACTGATGACGTATCTGCTGTCTACCGATTTGATGAGGACCAGGAGACGCTGGAAAAAGCTGCCTTTAATGGGGAAGTGCAATTGATGAGGCGTTTCATTCCGCTAGGTGGACAATATCAAATTGGCTATATCAATGGGGATGGCTTCTACAGTTTTATGGCAAATGGTCCCTCAGAAAAGATCCTGGAAGGAACGCCAGAATTTAATGTTCAAGGTGTGCCTATTGTGCATACCTACGTGAGCGACAAGGTATTGTTTCGAGTTAGGGATACCTTCCCAGGAGGAGAGGAGATTGGTATCAGCGATGGTACACCCGCAGGGACTCGCTTGCTATTTACTACAGAAGAAAGTTACCTCACCAATATGATCACCTATGGTGAAAAAGCTTATGTAGTCACGGGAACCTCAAACGGTTTTCAGCAGGAGTTTCATGTGGTAGACGGACAAAGCGAAGAAGTGACGCACCTGTACACCTCCGAAGCTGGTTCTAGTTTGACGCGCTCGGTGATTTTGATTGGTATACAAGACAATCGCCTCTATTTTGCAGGCAACTTCGATGAGCAGATCGGAAGGGAAATGTATTCAATGGATATTAGCGCAGTGACTAGTAATGAGGCACCAGAAGCTACTCCATATGAGGTTCTGATTTCCGAAAATCACTTGCTTTTGAAAGGGCAAACAGCCACAAACTTTGCCCTAACATTTTTCGACCTGCAAGGGCGAGAGATCAGTCAAGTACTGGGCGTGAGCAATGAGCCTATTGAACTTCCCTTTACTAATTTTGGCTTGTATCGTCTTGTTGTTGATGGGCAGGTTCTTAGGGGTAAGTTTTAGATTACTGATTACTGGTGAAATGTTCAAGGATCAAGGATCAAAGAGCAAGGTGTTTCTTGATAGAGACACATTGTAGGTGTCTTGTGCTGGGGCATTGTCTCTGTTGCTGCATGTATACCTGGAATGGAAACAAGCCCAAGCAAGCAAATGGCTCATTTCCAATCTACGTACGGCATAGGTCGCCGCGCGACACGTCACGCTAAGCTGGCGAAAACATTCGGCAATTAACCATCCGTCATCGGTCACCAGTCACCAGTCATCAGAAAGGAGCGCCGCCCGGTGAACATAGCCCTGATAGAAGTGGAAAT
>JAHDDV010000050.1 GCA_020629205.1 Chitinophagales bacterium
TCAACTGCACAAGCTGGTAGCGATACGATCAAGGAGCTACCTTGCACCTCGCACCACGCACCTCGCATCTTGCATCTTGCACCTTGCACCTTGCACAATCAACAATATATTACCGATAAGAATAAACCAAATACCCCTCTCCTTCCTCAAACAAATCCTTCCCCCGCGGGATCTTCATAAAAGAATCCGCATTCACCAAATTGGCCAGATCGCCAGAACCATTTCCACGCTTGGGACTAGCCATTAGTACACCATCTTTTCTATAAGTACTGACCTCCATAAAATAACAAAGATCCGGTTTGAAATGCACCGGGGCATCCAGCAGGGCTTTCTCTCGCTGAGGAATCCCCATGCCCATGCTAGCACGAAACCAATCCATGAAGTAAATATTGGTACACATGAAAGAAGAAATAGGATTGCCCGGCAGGGCAAAAACAGTGCAGCCCGACTCATGAGTACCAAACCAGAAGGGCTTGCCGGGACGCTGAGCCACTTTGTGAAAGTGCTTTTCCACACCAATCTCTTCCAAGGCCCGAGGCAAGAAATCGAACTTACCCATAGACACGCCTCCGCTCAGTAGTAGCGCATCATAGTGATACAAGTACTTGCGCAGCCGCTGCACAATCTCCTCAAAATTATCATTCAAATGATCGGTCTCCACATCAATCCCGATAGACTTCAAACTGGATTCGATCCGGTACACATTGCTCTTTCGTATTTGATGGGCCAAAGGCTGCTCATTGATTTCCACCAACTCATCACCAGTGCTGATGATCATCACCCGTGGCAGCCGAGCCACCTTGATCTGCTCCTTGCCGATTGTAGCCGCCACACCAATCTCACCCGGCGCAATCACTGTTCCTGCTGGAACCAGCAAATCACCTTTGCTACGGTCCTGACCCAAGCGATGGATATTTTGTCCCTGCTTAAAATCGGCCTGGATTGTAGCCACACCATCGGCTATCTCCAAATCTTCATAGCGGATAACCGTATCGGCTCCAATCGGAAGAATGGCTCCAGTCATGACCTCACAACAACTATGCGGATTCTTCAATTCCATCTGCGGTGCTCCCGCAGCGGCAATTCCCTCAATCTTCAAACTTCGTTCATCCCCGATGCCCTCAGCATGAAAAGCAATGCCATCCATAGTGATCCGATCATAAGGAGGGAAAGGCCGATCTGCTAAGAGATCCTCCCGCAGCACACGGCCAAGCGACTTGCGAAGCAATACGGTTTCTTCACCAAAATCTCTGGACTTATCTATTACTTGCCTGTAAGCCTCGTCGAATGAAATCATAATTAAATTGTCTGTGGAATATAGCTTTCCCTAGCCTCCGATAGAAGCCATGGATTCAAAATTGGGAAGTAGGGATTGGCGATGCTTTTCTGCTTCGTGGCCATCCTTAAAGCGGTGCGCCAAGGCCGTTTTGAGTGCTTGAATCAGCCCCTCATCCGTCGCTCCCGAACGCAGCAGATCGCGTATATTGAATATCCCATTGTCGTAGAGGCAGGTCTTGATCAGTCCTTGTGGCGTCAGGCGAATCCGATTGCAGCTTCCGCAGAAGGTGCGACTATAGGCAGCGATGATGCCAAAGCCACCCACAAAGCCAGGTATCCGATAATTCATCGAAGTGCTACCGACAGGATCAGGAATCTTTGTCAGCTCAGGATAATGCTTTTTGATCTTATTTAGAATCTCTTGAAAAGACCAAAAGCCCTCATTGCCCTGACCTTCCGTTCCGTTGAAGGGCATCTCTTCTATAAAACGAACACTCACTGCCTTGTCATTTGCCAGCTCCAACATGGGGATAATGTCAGCATCGTTCTTGCCCTTCATCACCACCATATTCACCTTGACCTGAATGCCCTCGGCCAACATATCATCCATACATTGTAGCACTTTGTCAAGTTCATCCCTGCGTGTGATTTCATGAAATCGTTCGCGATCCAAACTGTCGAGACTGAGATTCACCGACTTGATGCCAATCGCCTTCAAGTCCTTCACTCGTCCTTCCAATAAGGTCCCATTGGTGGTAATGTTGATTTCTTCGATACCATCAACCTCGGCTATACGCTCCAACAATTGCATCATATCCTTGCGCAAAAAAGGCTCACCACCAGTAATGCGAATCTTGCTTATTCCCTGTGAAGCAAAGGCCTTGCAGATACGGATGATCTCCTCAAAACTAAGCAGCTCCTTTCGGGGAGCATAGTCGATTCCCTCCGCGGGCATACAATAGAAGCAGCGGAGATTGCAGCGGTCTGTGACCGCCAATCTCATATAGTTTATTTCCCGTCCGTGATTATCTACTAACATCGAATTTATTTTCCTAATACACGTGATCCGCTCATCAAGGATGCGCTGCCACCCAAACTTCCCCGTCTTCGAAAATCTCCTTTTTCCAGATCGGCACGGTTTCCTTCAAGGTGTCAATAGCATACTGACAAGCCACAAAAGCATCTTTGCGATGTGGTGCCGATACCGAGATCACCACCGCCGTATCCTCAATCTGTAAAACACCAATACGATGATGAATCGCGATCTTCTTCACCGACCAACGCTCCAAAACCTGCTGAGCGATCTTCCGCATCTCCTTGATGGCCATAGGCTCATAAGATTCAAACTCCAGCCTTAGTACCTGCTTGTTTTGTGTAGCATCGCGCACCTTTCCCACGAAGCTCACAATACCACCGCAGGAGGGATCGTATACGAAAGCTTCCACTTCCCGCTCAATAATCTTTCGATCGTACAACTGTATGTCTATGCCTTCCATATACCATTTTCAACCACCAGAAACCGGCGGAATGATCACCACTTCCTGACCCGCAACAAGCGTATAAGAATCTGTCTGGTACTCCTCCCCTACCGCGAAACGTAGTGAAGCCAATTTAGAAAAATCCGGATACTGTTGTAGGAGTACTTCCTTCAACCCAGCGATGGTAGTAGCCTCTTTCAAGTCAATGCTGCAATCTGCAGATTTCAATATGTCTCTGGCAATACCGTAAGCCACTACTTTTACAATCATAGTCAATTCAAATGAGTAGAGATCAATCTACCTTTTACTCTTTTTTATCAGCTGCATGACCGCATCGCGTTCTTCGACAGTATTGGCATTCATCAGCTTGGCACTTTGCTCCGTCTTAATCATTTGTACATCCGCATTGATCAAGACCTTCCTGGGACAAGCATATCCTCGCGACAACCATTGTAGCATCAGGGCATAGGACTTCGGTTCCCAAATCGAGATCAAAGGCTCCGGAAAATCTGTCTCAGGATTGTAGAAGCAGGTGGCCACTTTTGCTTCATTCCGAGCGTTCACCAGCTCCTCCAGCAGTGCTTTGTCCACCAAAGGTACATCACAAGGCAATACTAAGTAAGCGGCTTCGGGATTCTGTCTGAAGGCAGTCAAAATCGCTCCCATTGGCCCTAGTCCCAAAAAGCTGTCCTGCAGTTGATGGCGATCGGAATCCAGCACTTGCCCCGGAGCCACCGAGAAATAAATTTCCTCGCAAAAGCCCTCCAGCAAATCTGCGAGGTGATCGCTCTGGGGTTTTTCATGATAGACAATGGCGCCTTTGTCTGTTCCCATTCGCTGACTCTTGCCACCTGCCAAAACCAGACCATGCAAGGGAGCGGCAAAGGACTGAATATGCGCTTTGAGCACCTCGACAATCCGCTCTTGTTGCTCCATCTTCAATATGGGCAGATCCACCGCATCCCCCAGATGTTCTGTCAAGAAGTCAAAAGGTGCTTCCATTCCTTCATCCAGCAGTACAAGTATCGGGTTAATGATCCGTTTCAACTTGCGTTGTAAAGATTCTCTTTTACCCGAATTCACGATGACGACCTGAGCCGAGGCTTTGAAGTGGTTGCCATTAACGATAGCAGCTGATAGGCCGCTCAGGGCCAATCGGCTTGTGGCAGAATCCCATCCTGATAAATCATAGCGTTGAAAACTGATCTTATCTGTAGAATAGGCCGCGAATGCTCCACCAAGACTCTCACCCGCTCCATGCTCCGCATCCACATAGGCAAGTTGATACTCTTCCTTCAGCGCTTCGGCAACCTGAGTACTCAGTTGCTGTATCGTACCGCAGGGAGCGCCCAGAATCCCTATCTCGATTCGATGGAAATCACCTCCATTGGCCCGCTGCAGATTGGCATGTTTGCTATGTTTCTTCATTTCGATCAAAGTCCCTTTTGCCGCCCGTCTTCTTCATCAATCGGACATCCTTGATGATAATATTGTGGGAAAAACCCTTGCACATATCGTAGATCGTGAGTGCCGCAACCGTTGCGCCCGTGAGGGCTTCCATTTCTACTCCGGTCTTTCCGCTTATCTTGGCCATGCAGTCAATCACTACTTCCTTCTGCTCATTCACTTCAATCTCTACACAGCACTTGTCCAAACCCAAAGGATGACAAAGCGGAATCAAATCACTCGTCTTCTTGGCCCCCATGATCCCCGCCAAAATGGCCGTTTGAAATACAGGCCCCTTCTTGGTTTGGATTTCATCATCAAGCAAGGCATCAATGATGGCATCGTCCAATTGAACCACGGCTCTGGCTATGGCCACTCGGGCTGTTTCGGATTTTGCTCCCACATCCACCATACTTGGATCTCCCTTGGCTGATAGATGAGAAAATTTCTTGTCCATGATGGCAATTTAAGTCATTTATGAATGCCATAACAACAAACCGGAAAAATCTCTTGATTGCTAGGCTGCAAGACTTAATTAGCCTATTTTACCTCATTAGTATTTCGACTGTATTTCAAAGCTAACTTATGAATAGCAAGGTCCTTTTCCTGATCTGTTTCTGCTTTGTTTCGATCCTGCTACTCAGGTCCAATGCACCTATGTTCTCTCAAGAACAAGCAGATCGAGAAGCATCGCTGCAGGCCTTCGAAAAAATTGCCGAAGTATTGCGGAGTCCCCGCTGCCTGAATTGTCATCCAAGCGATGATGTTCCCCGGGTTGGCGATGACTCCCATAAGCATCTCTTTGGCGTGGTACGTGGAGATGCTGACCACAATGGCCCGGTGCAAAAGTGTGCTACCTGTCACCAAAAGGAAAACAATACCTACACCAAAATCCCAGGCGCACCACATTGGGGGCTAGCTCCCATCGGTATGGGTTGGCAAGGACTGACGGATGCCCAATTGGGAATGATTCTGCTGGATCAGGAAAAGAATGGCGGACGAAGCCCGGAAGACCTGGTCAAGCACATGTCTGAAGATGCCTTGGTCAAATGGGCCTGGGATCCCGGAGAAGGCAGAACAGTACCCCCAATTCCATTCGAAGAATTCAAGCAAATTCTGCAAACCTGGTTAAGCAATGGAGCCCATGTGCCTGAATAGATTCTTTGGCCATTCTTCAGCAGTTTCCCTCATCAGAAATCCAGAAAAATGAAAATCAAATTCAAAATAAATGGCAAAGCCGTCGAATTGGATGTCGATCCGGAAACACCGCTCCTTTGGGTCGTACGGGACGAACTGAAACTCAAAGCTACAAAATACGGTTGCGGGCGATCCATGTGTGGTGCTTGCAGCCTGCATATCGATGGAGACCTATTTCGCTCCTGCTCCTACCCAGTCAAGTATGCCGAAGGTAAAGAAGTAACCACACTGGAAGGATTGTCCGAGGACGAAGAGGAACTACATCCGGTGCAGCAAGCTTGGATGGAAGAAAATGTACCACAATGCGGCTACTGCCAACCCGGATTCATGATGGCCGCAGCTAAGCTGATCGAGGAAATAGACGAGCCCGACACCGAGGATATCAAAGCCAATATCAGCAACATCTGCCGCTGTGGCACTCACCCAAGAATCATCAAGGCGATCAAACGAGCCGCGCAAATCAAACAGGCAAAAACCTCTTCACTATGAGCAAAAAGCAAGAGAAAGAAACAGCCAATATTGATCCGGGCCGTCGTGCATTTCTAAGCAAAGGAATTGTTATGCTAGGTAGCACTGCTCTGCTGCTGCACTTCGGATGCGCGCCCACGCAGCGCAAGGTCTTTCAATTTGCGGACCAGCAGGAGGCTCCCAACTTTGGACTCAATAAACATGCGGCAGATTTCTGGATCAAGATCTTGCCGGAAAACATAATCCAGGTCTTCTCACCCAAAGTAGAAATGGGACAGGGCATCTTCACCACTGCCGCGCTTTGTGCGGCAGAAGAATTATACACTGATCCTAAGTTTGTGAAAGTCGTGCATCCCTCCACACACAATGGCCCCTTGGACCCTTTTGGTACAGGAGGCAGCTCTTCGACTGCCGGACTATTCATGCCCGTAAGACTGGCAGCAGCCTCTATGCGACTAGCGCTGGAAAATGCCGCAGCCAAGAAATGGAACACGAATGCTGCTAACATCGAAACAAGAGATGCTCGCTTGCATTTTGGCTCCCAGCAAATCAGCTTTGCCGACCTTGTTGCTGAATCAACGTCCTTCAAATTCGATAAGAAGCCAGCACTGACCGCCAGGGAAAACTTCAAGTACATTGGAAAAGACAATCCAAGGACCGATCTGAAAGATAAAGTCATGGGAGCCCCTATCTTCGGAATCGACCATGAGGCTGATGATCTGCAATATGCGGTGGCCGTAGAATCCCCTTACATCAATGGTCAATTGCAATCCGCAGACAGCAAAGAAGCGGAAAAGATGACCGGTGTACTTCAGATCATCAAGGAAGACAATTACCTCCTGGTCATCGCCGACAGCCGTTATCATGCAGAGATGGCCGCACGAAAAGTAAAAGCAAATTGGAAAGTAGAACGAAAATGGGATCAAGCAGATATTGATGCTGCTGTGCAAGTAGGCAAAGGGAAGTTTGAGAGCATCCAGAAAGAAGGTAAAGCCGCAGCAGCCTTTAAGGATAAAGATAAAGGTGAAATCCTGGAAGTCGAATACCGCACCGCCGCTGCAGCACACGCCTTTATGGAACCCAAAGGCACCCTCGCCAATTACAAAGACGGCAAACTATATGTCGTTACGGGCAGCCAACAACCGGGCCGCGATCGCACTGACATCGCCAAGGCCCTTGACATGAAAAAAGCGGATGTGGAACTACAATGTGCATTCCTGGGCGGCGGCTTCGGTGGCAGATTTTACCTCAACAAAGTGGTGCAAGCAGCCAGGGCATCCAAGCTGATTGGGAAGCCGGTGCATTTAGTCTCGACCAGAGAGTCGGACTTTCTGAACAATTATTATCGCCCTTCCTCCCATCATATACTCAAAGCAAAGATTGAAGACAAAAAAGTGGTTGCTGCCCAACACGATATGGCCAGCGATGATATGGTCTTTGACCATGTCCCGGGCATCATGAAATTGATGATGGGTGCCGATCCTTCCACTTGTCACGGCGCCTTGTTTAATTACAATTTCCCCAATCGAAATACCAATTCCTGGCGAGTGGACACCCCATATGTGACTGGCATATGGCGTGGAGTAGGCATCGTTGCCACCTCCTTCGCCAAAGAAGTCTTTATCGACGAAGTGGCTGAAAAGATCGCACAAGATCCGATCGACTTTCGCCTGCAATACCTGCACAATGACAAGGACCACCGTCATGAACGCTTGCGGAACTTAATAGAAAAAGTAAAAAACGTAGCTGGCTGGACCCGACAAAAGAACAATCAAATGGCGCAGGGATTTGCCTGTGCCATGGACCGGGCCACTGTGGTTGCCGGAATCTGTGAGGCGGGCATTATTGATGGCAAGATCAAAGTAAGTAAGTTCACTTTGGGAATCGATCCGGGTTTTGTTGTCAATCCCGAAGGAGTACGACAGCAGTGCGAAGGCTGTATTATGATGGGCTTAAGTTCAGCGATATACGAAAAGCTAATCGTCAAAGATAGCATGGTGCAGCATAGCAACTTTCATCAGTACCCAGTCGCCATGCTATCCGACACTCCGGAAATTGAGATTGTGATCCAGTCTACGGGAGATGAAGTATTCGGCGTCGGTGAGCCGCCTATTGCCCCCATTGCTCCAGCCATCGCCAATGCCTTGTACGCAGCCACCGGCAAGCGTTTTCGAAGCACTCCCTTTAGAGATTTGATCTAATAGGCCATGCCAGCATCAGCTACAAAGGTATCCGCGATTGTCTTGGCAGCCGGCAGTTCCACTCGCATGGGCGAAGTGAACAAGCTGCTGCTTCCCTACAGGGATTCAAACCTCCTACTACATTGTCTAAGCCAGATAAAAGAGGCGAAGCCATTCGAGATCATCGTGGTCACTGGTCATCAACAAACAAGAATAGAAGCGATCCTTCCACAAGATGACTCCCTCAAAACGATCTTCAATGCCGCCTACACTTCCGGTATGACCAGCTCCATCCAGACAGGTATTCGAGCTGCTTCCGAAGAGGCCGCCGCCTATATGATTTGTTTGGCCGACATGCCTTATCTCGCCCCGGAAACTTACTCTACATTGATGATGGAATTCGAGAAGCAGCAAGAAGACGAGCCAGTCATTCTATGTGCAAGTTATGATGCGCAGAGAGGTAATCCCGTGCTCTTTTCGCAGCACTTCAGAGAAGCCATTTTGAAGCATGATGCGCCCAATGGATGCAAAGCCATCATCGAAGCCAATCCCAATGCAACGATCCTGATCGAACAAGGCAATGTGCAAGGCCGACAGGATATCGACTATGTGCATGATTATCAAAAACTGCTAGATGAAGGAGATTAGAAGTATCCTAAAGCGATATCAGGAACTTAGCGGCCTTGCAAAGCCATGTGCATTGGCTACGGTGATCCATGTGGCGGGCTCTTCTTATCGAAGACCAGGAGCCAGGATGCTAATCGAGCATGATGGACAATGGACAGGTGGCATTAGCGGAGGTTGTCTGGAAGGCGATCTCATGAGAAAGACCAAACTACTGATGGCGGAGGGCAAGACAGCTGTGGTCACTTACGATACCAGACAGGATGATCAAAATCAAATTGGAGTAGGTCTGGGTTGTCAGGGCCTGATTGACATTTTGGTGGCTCCCCTGAATCCACAAATGCCTCATCATCCTATCCTGCAATTGCAAGCGGCTAACACGGCACGTCAGACCCAGCTCTATTTGACGGTCATCAAGAACGATTCCGATGTATCGATACCGGAGGCGAGTCTTCTCCCCTACCAAATCAAGAATCATCTACTCGAAGATTTAAAAACAAAATTCCCCAATCTGGAAGCTGCATCCAAAGAACATGACCTTTCCGAAAAGTCCTCGATTCAGACATTCATAGGCAAGCAGCAGGAAAAGATTAGTCTCTTTATGGAGTCAATCAAGCCCCGCACCCATCTCGTCATCTGCGGCTACCAATATGATGTATTTTCACTGGTTCAGCTCGCAACTCAGCTGGATTGGAAGATCACGATTGTCGCCCCAGCCCTGAAGATTCCCAAATCGCTACACAAGCTAGCTCAGGTAATTCCTGAAGATCAATTGTCTCAGATACAAACCGATCCCTACACAGCCTTTGTCTTGATGGCGCATGATTTCGATCGCGATTTAGCAGCATTCCGGATCGCGATACAAAAGCCATCTGGCTATATTGGTTTGCTCGGCCCATTAAAGCGAGCGCAGAAAATTTTCACAGCTGCTGGATACCCAGAAGAGCATGAACGGGGCAAAAAGGTCTTTGCCCCTACTGGTTTGGACATAGGGTCTACAGGACCAGAGACGATCGCATTGTCGATTCTGTCCGAAATACAAGCGGTGTTCAATCGCCGTCCCGGCCATTCATTGCGCGACCGTCGGGGACCGATCAACTAGCCGATTTCCCCCTTTATTACTTCTGCGAGTGCATCCCAATTCGATTACCCTCCGTATCGATAAATTGAGAGATAAACCCAAACTCTCCAATATCCATTTTTGGGATGATCACACTGCCACCTGCTGCTTCCACTTTGGAGGTCTCAACATTCACATCCTCGACGGAGAAGTAAATGATGGTGCCATCTGCGGAAGGCGTATTTTGTTTGGAGGCAACTAATGCTCCACCTGCCCCGCCTCCTTCAGGAGTACCGTTGAACATGTACATTTTGTCCTCTTCCATCTCGAGGTATTGGAATTCAGACCCAAACACCTCTTCATAAAATTTCTTAGCTCGCTCCAAATCTGAACAAGCTATTTCAAACCACTGTACAGGAAATGCCATTGTTTTCTTTTTTTGTCTACGAAAATCGAGGCTAAAGAAAAGCAATAATGTTAAGTTGTACAATATAAAGGAGCTGGAAGGTCCAAAGCTTGCATTCTTTTTTTTGGAGCCCATCAGATTGGCTCGTTGCAAGTACTGCACGCTATCCGTTGCAATGATGGCACTCTACAGCGGCTTCGCTGCTGCACTGGTTCTGTCTCTCCGCCTGCGCTTCGAGCCAGCACCAGCACAGCGACTCAGGCGCTGTATAGCACCATCATTTCCACTTCTATCGTGGCTGGTTTTCACCGCCTTTCGGTCGTGGGGAGGAGGCATCATTCATCGTTTGAGCAATCGCCCGGTAGTCAACCCCATTGCAAACTCACCAGCCGCATGACCCGGTAAAAACTGTGTTCCAAAATCCAAGAATTTCGCAAATCCCGGCTCATCGTCAAGAATCTTCACCCACTTGGTTTCTCCAAGTTGACTGATCGCCCGAAGATACATCATCCGCTCACCACCTTGCAGAATGATTGGCCCGGCAATCAGATTTGTATGACTATCCAATGGCAGACGTGTACATAATAACTCAAAGACAATAATTGTTTATCAGTCTGTCGCAGCGGTGTGAGGTGCCTGCCTGAGCCAGTCTGGCCTCCTACCTACCGGCTCGACCGGCGGAGACAGCAGGCAGGCTTGGCTGAACCAAAAGGCAGGTGGCGAATAATAGCGGAGAGCGAGCAGCAGCAAGCGCGACCGGGGGTGTTGAGCTACAAACAAAATTACAGCTTGATCAAAGTACTAGAGTCCAATATTTGCTCTCCAAGCATGACTTGGCTATAGTAGATCCCTGCTGGTAAGAAGGATGGGAGGCTTAATCTACTTTCTCCCCTCAGCTGCTTCGCCAGTACTTGCTTTCCTTCACTGTCGTAGAGAAGGAAAGTCGCTTCTTGCTCACTGGTCGGACCTGCAATGATTATTTCATTGATGAAGGGATTCGGGTAAATGTCGCAATCGATTGAAAGCTGATTGCCTGACTTGGGTGTTAAGCCACAGTTGCCAGCAAGAAGATGTTCATCTATAGGTTTGAAGTTATTTTCAAGCATATCCTCCAGCAAGACAATTCTCATTTCATCCAATACATTCTCATTGTCCAAATAGTCTACATACGATAAGTCTGAGGGGTTACCTTCGATGTTGCTAAGGTACATGTTAGTATAGTCCCACACGAATCCTGCAAAACAATTTGATGAGTAATGATCATATTCTGACTCAGTAATGCCAGTCAATTTGTCACCAATAGTAAGTCTGTACTTGGTGTCATGTTTGTATTCGCCTTGAACTTCGAATCCCACATTTTGGTCATAGATGATTTCGACAGCCATTGTGAAGTCGGCTGGTGGCTGCTTACATCTGTTTTGCCCAGGTGTCTCATCACATTCCGTATAAAAGTAGAGCTCGTAGATGCTTTCGGGGTAGTCCGTAAATAGGGATTTATCGAGGTCGTATCGATTGGAAGCGACATTGTGGGTAAACTCTTCCTGGCCATTTACGAAGACGACGATGGAATAGGATTCAGCATCATGAACTTCGTCCCATTCATAGACCACCTTACTTCTTGTTTGTGAAGTAGCTTCTACAGACTCGATGCAGGAGCACCTGGCCTCGGCTGTCTGTGAATTGCCAAGTAGCGTGACTGTCAAGAGCAAAAGAAGAAAGCTTGTAAATTTCATAAAATTAGGTTTTCATTATTTCCATAAAGCTAATACCTGACTGCTGTTGGCTCAATTACCCAAAAAGGCAGTAAATTGCGCTTATTGCTTGTATCTAAGAGCAACTAAAGATTAAGAGCTTGGTAGTCAGTGGCTTATATAGGTTGCGAGTGATACGCTATAATTAAAGGTACTACCAATGTGAGCATGAAAGGCAGAATTGTAATCAAAAAACTTAGTGCGCTAAACCGCAAAGAACTGAAGACGTTTCGCAAGCGTGTACTGGCCAAAGTACAAAGTCAAGAGTATCAGCAAGTTGCGGAAAAGGTGATAGATGGCTTGCTTGAGCAGAGTGTGAGGAAGCCGTTCACTGAGGCGAGTTTGGCTGGCCTAATGTTACCTGCTCAGAAGGTGAATACCCTGTTGTATCAGCTGCATTTGGATCTCGTGGAATTCCTCAAACAAGAATGGCACGCCTATCCTGTCCAGACCAAGGTTAAGGACAACTTGCAGTTGCTTGAATTCTATGGTCAACGAGGACTACAGGAGTTTTTTGCCACAACTGTTGCAGAAACTGAAACCAGCTTAGCGGCTTATGGGAAGTATGATGCTTTTTATTTTCAGTCCATGCTGAAATTGAAGCATCTGATTGGTGCCTACTTTCCCGGAAGTAGAAAGGAAAGTCTTCAGATGTATTCCGATGCCTTGGATGATCAATACATCTACCGTCGACTGCTGCATAATGTTCTTATGTTAAATGAAGTCAAGGTGCATAATGCAGTATTCGATATGCCGTTTGCTACCTCGATTGAACGGCAGTTAAATGAAGTACAGTCCGATTCGAATCCGGTGGTCGCCATCTGGAAGCTTGCATTCAAGTTAAACAAGTCGCCAAAGGACATGCAGGTCCTTGGAGAATTGGAACAGCGGATAAAACAAGATGTGCAGTACCTTGACAAAGCCAATGCAAACAACCTGTTTACAACATTAACCAATTGCCTGCGGCAGCAGGACTTGCCGATCGAAGAGCTCAATCAAAAGTACTTCGAGTACTTTCAATTTCAGAATCAACATGATCTACTGACTAGAAAAGGATACTTTCCTCAAACCCTGTTTAATAATTACGTGACTATTGTGCTGAGGGTAAAAGGCGCAGAGGCTGCACTGCAGCTCATTGAAGAAAATCAGTCGAGGATCAATCCAGAAACCAGGACGGTCGAATCCAGCTATTTGCGTGCTCGTTGCCATTACCATAGTGGAGATATGCACCATTGCATCGAAGAGCTTAAGCGGGTAGAAAAACTGAAACTTCCTGATTTGCACCTTAATCTTGCACGTCGACGCTTATCCATTATGTCTTATCATGAAATCAATAGGGCAAGCGCACAAGATGTATATGAGGGACAGCCGGAAAGAGCGATCAGCGCTATGCGAAAGTACTTGCATGTAAACAAAACCAAGCTTGGGCCGGAGCACGAAAGAGCAAACTTAGACTTCACCCGTTTCGTGAATCGACTGACTGAGGTTAACTCCATGCAGCGATTGGAGAAACTGCGGAAGGAAATTGAAAACACCAAGCTGCTTCCAGAAAAGAAGTGGTTGCTGACTCATTGTCGATAAACTGTTTTGATAAAATATGCGCAGCGCCTTGTGAGGGCGCTGCGCTTTCTCGCACCTTATCTCATAATCATAATATTGCCATTAACCTGTATTCCACTGTTCGTCAGGACCTGATAGAAGTATAATCCTTCTGGCCATTTGGCAGCGTCCATATTATGTTCATGTCCTGACGACCCTGGAGTGTAGACTTCAAGCATTCTTCCAGTAGAATCCCAGACTGATATTTGTTTGATAGCTTCGGAATTGTCGCTCAACTCGACCCGGAAATTGCTATTGCTAGGGTTAGGACTGGCAGTTGCCTCCAATAATGCAGCTCCTTCAGCAACCGGCGCCAGCTCAGAATCTCTGTTTTTGTAGACCTTGCAAATTTCGGTTCTGTTTTCATAGTCTTCAGGAAATGACTCATAGCCTTCATCATATAGAGTGCCCAAGCGAGCTGGTAGCTCCGATTCAATAAAAGCAAGGCTCTCCGTATTGTATCGTACCGGATATAGACAGCAGGACTGACCTTGCAAATTTGTTTCAACGATAGATAAGTCAGTATTTCCATTGGCGAATTCCTGGCCGCTTATGCCTATACGACCATCAAATCGAATATCCACACTCTCAAAGGACTGCAATTTATAGTCTCTACGATGAGTTGTATAGCAACCCTCTACAGGGTAGGCATTTTCACTTCTGTCAAAGTCATCATCTACCACAAGCAAGGCTCCTTCCTTAATGCTTCGGTACTGATACTCACCAACGATTACCAGATGCGATCGCTCGTTCTGGGCAATATCTCGGGGGATAAATCCTGCCGCAAGGTTACTGCCTTCTATCAGCATATGTCGACCGTCGAGTGCTGTATCCGAAAATCTGAATTCGGAGAATAATAGACTGGGTTTGGTGTAACTTCCAGTTTCTGCTTTGCTGACGACAAAGAACTGTGTAATCTCTTCATTGTCTCTCACTGGACCCAAGTCAATTGCGGCTGGCTCGACAGAGGCATTTCCATTTCGATATCTGCGTGATACCAGCAACTGAAGTTGTTTATCAAGAATGGTAAGGGTCAAGTCGTGAGAATCCTGGTGGCTTTGTTTTCCTACTACTATGTATCCCTTTCTATCATAAGCATTGAAGGCCACAGCATCAGCTCCTATTTCGTCTCTCACCTCCTTTCCAATAGATCGTATATCAGAAACGATGCTCCCGTCTTCGCCGTCAATCTCAAAGACAATTATTTGTTTGTCTTCCCACTCAGCTGTGTTTGCGAATGCAATCAGATTGGCTTCCTCAGTAAGAGATTGTAGCAATTTAAAGCCTTGGTCACTATCTGAAAAATCGTACAAACGCTGCCATAACAAATCACCCTCCTTGCTCTGGCAAGTAATCACGATATCAAAACCACTCTTGGAGGGGATGTAGATTTGCCCAATAGCGTATTGTTTGCTGCCAACTACCAAGAAGTCCTCTATTGATTCTTGGGAATTCTGCTTGTCCAAAGTATATGCGTATTGTTCCTCATGGTTTGGATTGTATCGGCAATAATAGGGGTCGATATCACTTTGTGTTCCGCCACATAGATTGGCCGCTAGAACTTGATCATAGCCTTGATAACTTAAGTCCACTGCCCTGTTGTTGTCCATATCAAGGGGATGTGGGGTGAAAATCTTGTGACAATAGCCTGGCCGACAAGAAGAGTTTACCACTACAGAATCCTTTAGGTATGGACAAGTTCCCAGTACATTCCCACTGGCATCTATGCATCGGATCTCACTTATCGTAATGCTATATTTACCCGCTAGTGGGGCGACATAGCTGGCAGTGAATAGACCATCAACGCTTGTTCCATTCTCTGTCCATGTTACGAGTTCTCCTGTGTCTAGATTTTCTGCAGAAATCAACAGCTCATAGCGTTCACAGTATTCGGACATGTCTATGATGGCCTCGATCTGAATTTCGCAGATGTTGGTGGATAGCTGAAGTCTATCGGAGCAAGACATCTCACAATCCGTGCAGAAATTCGTCAGAGAATTGAATGGCTCAAATTGCAAGCTTGTACTGTGGACGGCATTGCCATATATGGCTGTGTTGAAAGTACCACAGGCAAAGGGACTTATAGATACTTGAAGGTCCTGTTCTGTGCCGTACAGAGCACAACTTCCCTGGTAGATCAACTGCAGATCTATCGTTTCGCCGGACCCAATCGGGAAAAGGCTTGGGTTATCAAAATAATCTACCGTAGTAGAGTTTTCACCAGAGAAGTTTAAGAGTGTATTGTTATGGGCTACCTTGATCAATTCGAGGCCTTGTGGAATCATTTGATTGATGGTAAACTCATACAAATCCTGATCTCCCAAATTGGTCAAAAATAGGTCAAGCACTACTGTTTCACAAGCATTACTCTGATCATAGCTCAATGGAAGACCTTCTACCGCGAAAACCTCGACTGCAGGGTCTAATGTGACTTCAGAACTCCAGGATTGGCAATCCCCATTGCAGCCAAAACCGATTTCCACAACAACTTGTTCGGCAGCACAAATCTCCACTCCTTCAGCTAGTTGGAATCGGATTTCGTACACCTCATTCTTGTTCCAACTTTGTCCATTATCCGGATAGTAGGTCTGGCTATCAAAATCATCTGGCACCATTTGAATCGTTGTGCCTGACTCCGTCTCAAAAAGAGAAACTTCATCTATGCCAAGGCCGTTTTCAGTACTGATTTTAATCCAAAAGTTCTCCATGTCCAGATAAGTAGTAGCGTAGATGGCTTCCAGGCTAAATACTGTCTCACCACTAGAACTGTCTAACGAGATTTCGGGCGATATTTGCATCACATCCGGGATAGGAAAATCGTCTAGATGTTGGCTATATTGAAATACAGAATTTGAATCATCTGTTAAGGTGATTTGATTTCCCTCCTGATATTTCAGCGACATAATAGCCAACAAGTCACCAGTTTGGCAGCGACGCTCAAGTGTACCCGCAAACATGATTCTATCTGGAATGCCTGAAGCTTCCAACATGGCCTTTGAACCGCTCAAATCCATGCTTGCCACAGGAGCACTATTGTAGACCAATCCCGGTACATAGTTGCAGCCTTCTGCTTGCAGATTGTAACCAATGCTCTTGACGACACCATTGTTTACAGCGACGACAAACAAATCGCTCTCCACAACAGGACGAAACTCATTCGGAAATTCATCCATGCCGGGTAGGGCTTGTTTGATCCTGATTTCTGAGTAATACTGCACATCACAGGTGCCGCCCTCTTCCATAATACAGAACTCAGGGTAGAACCTGGGGAAGGTGAATTGCTGACGAATTTCTACCTCGGGATTTAGTATTTCCAGATGCGCACCCCAGGTATCGCAGCTGGGTTTTGGTGCCAAAACCACCGCTTGTTCATTAGGTAAAATCTGCTCTTGAATTGTCATGAAGTCCCCTCTAATCATAGGATCAAAGGACAAAACTCGATCATAGTTTTCAGGTAGTTCACGAATTTTGAATTCTGTGCTCAGCGAAAGAGAGGCAACATAGTTCTTGCCACCAGGCGTCTGCAGCAAGCTCTGGTCTTGAGTGAATATATCACCCAAAGTCATGCCCACCGGGGCTCCTGGAATACCCAATGGCTCGTCCATTGGTAACACAAACCGCAGTCTGCAATCTAAGCAATCATCATCTCCGGATGTTAAATCCAGCGGGATCGTTTTTACATAGACCTCGCCATTATCCATTACGAATGCTGGAGGATTAGTGGGACTAGGTATCGAGAACCAGCTGGGGCCACAAGTCTGTACGCCCGGTACTGTGACTTCCGAAAATCGCATCTCCAAGATTGATTCGGGATTCTCTTCGTAGGGAATGTGCTCAAAGAGCTGCATTGGCAGTTCACCGTCAAGTTGCTGAGGATTGATGTAACTTAATTCGTAGTAAATTGATTCGATGTGCGTGGTAGTCGCCATCATCAATCCATTTGCCTTCAAGACTACCTTGTCGCCCTCGTACACACGATCAATTCTGTAATCTGTGCTCTCAGGCTCCAGCTCTACTAGTGTAGTCATACTCTCGTCAGTCCAACCAGGGGTGATCCTGTACAGCTCCATATCCAAAGTCCCATGCCCGTAGCCGTGGTTTTGCGAAGGTGGTTCCTCCAAGTCACAGGCTACTGGTTCACAGGGACCACAGCAGTGCCAGAAGATCTTGACCTCATCGGAACTCAGCGGCAGCAACAGCTCCGGGCAACTGTTGTCACACGTTCCGATTAGTGTTGCTTTGAAGTGAGATAAATCATCATACTGCTGTGGGCCAGCTGAAATTCGACAGACATCATCCAGATTACCATTTGGGCTGGCTTGGGTGACCAGACTTAGGTACACTTCCAGCTCCACCAAGCTTACCCCTGTAGGCACTGCAACCCGGTAGATTTCGGTAACACCAATGATGTCGTCAAAAATATCGTTCTGACAGTTGTATTCGATGGTTTCACAAGGTGATGCTTCATAACCTGCAGCTGAATAATTGAAGGACTCCGTGCGATCCAAAACTGCTGTTTGAATCTGACCATTAACCATCACATCCGTACTCTCGAGTTCTAAAAAATGTCCCACTTCAAACTCAATCATATATTGCGAGTCTGGGCAATCGAAGAAGTAAAAGTCATTTTCATTATAGTTGCTGTGGTTGTTTCTAAACGTCCATGCGCTTTGATCTTGAGGAATAGTAATGGTGCTGCTTATTAGGCGAGGAGCATCTCCACAACTGATATCGGAGTCGGGCAAGGAAACATCCGTAAGAGAGGAGTTTTCATTGGTGCCAAAATTCAATTCGTTATCTTCGTACACCAGTCCCTGATTACACATGCTATGGTACTTGATGGACAAACTACCTTCCCTGTTTCCAAACAAAGAATAGTAAGTTTCCCCGGCAAGCATTTCCCCTATGGAACAACTCTGACTATCCTCCCAGAGATACATGTTTGGCCCATCGGTATCAAATGTCAAATTTCGTATCTCTATACAGAATTCCGTACCCTTGGTCAAGCAATCTTTTACGGACGGACTGTACCAGGATACAAAAGGACTTGCTCCAGTTTTAAAGTTGGCTTCAGGCTCGAGGGTTAAGCTGCGAATCTGGTATTCATAGTTTACATCAAGATCTTCGACTAGCAGTAATGGGACCTCCGTTCCGTCCTCGTGAACCATATAGCTGTTGTTCAAAATGCCGTACACCCCCATCGTGTAGTGGGAAAGATCAACTGGAATTTCAATTCTCTCGATTTGCTTGATACTGGCCTCATCAGGGAAACTGCTCTGTCCATTGCCGTTCTTGATACAAATTTCAATTCCAAACTCCCCTTCTGAACACAAACCTACTGCATTATCATTGTCGTCTTCTGCGATCTTTCGCAGCGAGTTGGAAAAAGGGGCGAAGGGTTCTGCAATGCTTATTTGACTAGCAATAGTTTGCTCAAGACAAATCTCACTTCCATTAGAGCAATTTGCAGAAATCGTGCTGCTAAAGGTGAACTCTCCACACGCGCCAATACCAAAGTACTCCTTGACAGTCAAGCTCCCTTCCACACCTGGGATGTCCAAATCAGCTACCAGATTTGATACCGAAGCGCTACCCAAAACAAAGCCTTGCTCATCCAAAATCTCTACAAACTCTGGGCTGATTTCTGAGTCGCTCTCACTGTAGTCAAGATAGAGACCATCGATCTGGGAATAGGCCGTCAGGCTAATTTGGGTTTGCCGATTCAGAAGCTGTCCACTTGGGGGGAGGTAGAGCGCTTGTACTCCAGATACCGCTGACACCCCTTGTTCCAAGATCGGAGGGCTTAGGGACCAAATCAAAGGGCTAAAGGCAGGGGGATCGTTGACGACTTGAGAGGTGCCGCAAGTCGAATAAGTAAATTGTAAATCACTGTTACTTATTAAGCTGCACAGGTTCTGCAAGTCGTAACGGGCTGTGCCCTCAGAAATCTCAAGGCTGCCCAAATCAATGATGTCATTTGGGTCACTATCAATACTGATAAGCGTGCAGGCAGCAGGCATGTCAATAGTCACCCAATACTGGTCTGAACAGGCATTGATTTCTATCGTCTCACCTAATGAATTGTAGAAGCTGACCTGGGCCAGGGAAGGGAGGCCAGAGGAGAGCAGAGTTACGAAGAAGATCAGCAATCGTATGCTTGCTGTTTTGTTTGTTTTCTGTTGGGTTGTACACATGATATTGAATTTTAAGTTTGTCAGCCCCACACTGTTTTAAAGAGCAGGCAAGCAAGCTAAGTGCATCGGGTGACAGGAAATAAAGTGTCTAAGCTTACATGCTCTATGTTCCCAAGGTAAAATCACATCGATCTGTGTACAATTACTTCTCTTTCGGTACTATTGATTAAAAATCAGTGTTCTTGTTTTATAATTAAACCTACACGCTTGATTTACAACGCGTTATAGACTACAAACCTATGACCCTATTTGTGCTTTTGGCCTGTTTTGGTTTCTTATTGGAACACCCTTGTTCGGTGATGAATGATAGCCTGGCAAAACCCAATTCACTATATTGGTGGAATGAGCAAGCTGAATAATATACTGACCCTATCAACCGTTTAAACTGGATTTAGAATCTGGGTAGTATTTTGTGTCTGTGTCTATGGACTCGGAAAAGCAATACAATTTCAGGCAGATAAGCTATCTACTGTTGCCATCAAGGATGCCACCGGATTTGAGATTATGTGGGGATTTTCTGGCTCCACAAAAACCTATCCCATCTTCATCGGCTGCCTGCAAGTGTCAGGAGCACTATTGCTGTTTTTTGATCGGACAAAATTAGTAGGCGCAGCACTTTTTACACCAATATTTTCGAATATTATTTTACTTGATATTTTGTACGAGATTTCCCCTAGAGCACAAGTGAATTCAGTGGTATATCAACTACTGTTTCTTTCTACCATCATACAACAAAGGCACAGAATATGGCAATCAATGGAGAACTTAATTCTGCCCGCAAGCGGAATCACAAATCTATATCAACACTTGATCAGGTACTTTTTGGCCACCGTCATTGCGGCTGGAATCGTCCTTGCATTCAATGCAATTACTGAGCGGTTTGAATTATGGCGTTTGTTTGATTTCTATTAGGAGCAAAACATTCCCGATCGTGGCATCTACTGCTCGCTCTCAGCTAATATTTGGCACCTGCCTTATGGTTCAGCCAAGCCTGCCTGCCAAGACTTCCCGGCGGGAATGGCTTCCTAATGCAACGACATGATAGCTCTGCGAGCTACTGAAGACAGCAAGCATTGTCGACAGAATGATGGCACTCTACAGCGGCTTCGCTGCTGCACTGGTTCTGTCTCTCCGCCTG